>CAYGRI010000435.1:0-4044 GCA_964352155.1 uncultured Maritimibacter sp.
TCCACCCCCTCCGGGGCGGCGGGCCTGTCGGCGCTGCTGGCGGCCGATGGGGCCTGCGGGCTCGGGCCCGAGGCGCGGGTGCTGGTTTTTCTGACCGAAACGCCCGAGGGATGAGGGCGTGACAGGCCTCGCGCGCGGATTTCCAGCCTCTGAATACGGCGCGCGCACGGCGGCGGCGCAGGCGGCGATGGCACATGCGGGCCTTGGCGCCCTGCTTTTGACGACAGAGCCGGAGCTGCGGTACTTCACCGGCTTCCTGACCCGCTTTTGGGAAAGCCCGACGCGGCCCTGGTTCCTGATCCTCCCCGTTGCGGGCAAGCCCGTGGCCGTCATTCCTCAGATCGGCGCCGCCCTGATGGCGCAAAGCTGGCTGGACGACATCCGTACCTGGGACTCCCCCGATTATGCCGATGACGGGGTGTCCCTGCTGGCCGAGGCGCTGGCCGAGCTCGACGGCCCCATCGGCCTGCCCAGCGGGGCAGAGACTCATCTGCGGATGCCGCTGACCGATTGGGCCCGCCTGCAGGCGCGGGTCGGCGCGGCCCCGTTCCGCGACGATGCGGGCATTCTGCGCCGCCTTCGGATGGTAAAATCCGGGGCCGAGATCGCCAAGATCGCCGCATCCTGCGCCATTGCCGACCGCGCCTTCGCGCGCCTGCCCGAGATTGCGCGGGCCGGGGTGTCGCTGGCCGAGGTGTTTCGCCGGTTCCAGATGCTGTGCCTCGACGAAGGCGCCGACGGCGTGCCCTATATCGCGGGGGCGGCGGCGTCTGGGGGCTATTGCGATGTGATCTCTCCGGCGACGGAGCGGGCTTTGGCGCCGGGCGATGTGCTGATGATCGACACCGGCCTGACCCGTGACGGCTATTTTTGCGATTTCGACCGGAATGTTTCGGTGGGGTCCGCCGCGCCCCAGGTGGCGGCGGCCCATGCTCGGTTGATCGAGGCGACGCAGGCCGGGTTCGCGGCGGCCCGCCCCGGCGCCACGGCGGCGGATCTGTTCCATGCGATGGACGCGGTGCTGGGTGGCGGATCCACGGGGCGGCTGGGCCACGGGCTGGGGATGCAGCTGACCGAGCCGCCCTCGCTGATCCCGGCGGATCGCACGGTGCTGGAACCGGGCATGGTTCTGACGCTGGAGCCGGGGATTGCGTCGGCTCCGGGCCGGATCCTTGTGCATGAAGAGAATATCGTGATCCGCGAGGCGGGGGCGGCGTGGCTGTCCAGCCCGCTCACCGACCTGCAGGAGTTGCCCGCATGATGGAAACCCTTCCCCATCGTCTGACCACCGCGCGCCCCCGGCAGATCGGGCTGGTCGTGCTGCAAAGCGACGAGACGATCGAGCTGGAGTTTCGCCGCATGATCCCCGGCGATGTGGAGCTGATGGTCTCTCGCGTCGCATCGGGAGAGGAGGTCACGCCGGACAGCCTGGCCGCGATGGAACACCACATGGAAGGGGCGGCGGCGCTGTTCCCGCCCTGGGTCAGGTTCTCGGCCATTGGCTATGGCTGTACCTCGGGCACGGCGCAGATCGGCGCCGGGCGGGTGGCGGAACTGATCGGGCAGGGCGCGCGCACCGACGCGGTGACCAACCCGGTGACGGCGCTGGTCGCGGCCTGCCGGCGGCTGGGGGTGTCGCGGCTGGGGATGCTGTCGCCCTATGTGGCCGAGGTGTCGGGCCGGTTGCGCGACGTGCTGGCCGCCGAGGGGATCGCGACCCCGGTTTTCGGCAGTTTCGAGGTGGCCGAAGAGGCAAAGGTGGCGCGGCTGGACGCCCCCTCGATCCAGGCGGCGGCAGAGCGGGTGGCGGCGGTGGGGGGCATCGACGCGCTGTTTCTGTCCTGCACCAACCTGCGGGCGCTGGATCTGATCCACGGGCTGGAGGCGCGTCTGGGCCTGCCGGTGATGTCCTCGAACCAGGTGCTGGCCTGGCATCTGATGGACCTGGCCCGGGTGCCGTATTCCGCAGCGCTTCCCGGACAGTTGTTTGCAAATGCAGCACAGGTCGCGGCGGCTCCAGCCGGGTGAAGTGGCCGCCTTGGGCGGTGATGCCCGCATAAAATATTGATAAATAAACATATTAACCCCGCTATGCGCCGGCGGAATATCCGCCATCTGCCTGGCGCACTTGTTGCTGCGCTGCAGCAAGTCTAAGTTCGGTGACAAGGGAGGAAACCAGTTCTGACCGAATAGCACAGCAGGGTTTCCAGATGGCACATACATACGATCATTCCGTCCGTGACCGGACCAACCGCAAAACGGTGCGCAGCGCCTTTGGCACATTTTTTGCCGGGCTGGGCGAGGGGTTCAATGCATTCGCGGCGGCCCGGGTCCGCTGTGCCGAGATTGAGCGGCTTTACGCGATGTCCGACAAACAGCTGGCCGCGATGGGCCTGACGCGCGAGGCGATCCCGCGCCACGTGTTCCGCGACAAGCTGTTCATGTGACCCACGGCTCCATCGGCCCTTGTGTCCGCGCAGCAATGCGGGGACACTTCTGGCCGAGAAGGAGCGACGCGATGCAATACCCGACGATTCTGGCCCTCATCCTGGCGCCCGCCGCGTCTTTCGGGGCCTGTCCGACCGCGGCGGATCTGGACGGCGGGATCCGGATCCTGTCGCTGGAACACGAGGTCGAGACATTCTCGCGGCTGGACGACGGCACGGTGCAGGTCACCAGCTTTTACGATCCAGGCAATGGCTATCGCTACACACTGGCCAAGGGTCTGTATATGCTCACCTTCGAGGATATCGCCGACGGCACGGCGATCCCCGAAACGGCAGAGGTTTTTGCCTATCCGGTGCCCGCCGATGATCTGCCGGTGCCGGTGCCGGGCGGCAGCTGGCAGGGCGGGGTCTCCGTCAACGGGGGCGACCCGGCCGAAGAGCCGCAAAGCTATCAGTTTGGCGAGGCAACGACGCTGACCATCGGTGCCTGCACCTATGATGTGATCCCGGTGCTGGCCCGTCTGGGGGACAGTGCCGACGGGTTCCTGGAACGCTATTTCTACCTGCCGGAGCTTGGCATTTCCTTCATCGCGTCCAGCGGGCCGCTGGAGGGAGAGATGGTCTATGAAGCCGCCTATGTTCAGATCGAGGCGGTCCGGTGAGCGCGGATTTGCGTGCGGTTGCGGTGCGGCGCGGGCCGGTCTCTGGCGCGGTGGACGAGGTTGTGCTGACCTATGACGCGCGGCTGTTGCGGCGCAAGCGGTTGGTGGCGGCGGGAGGCACCAGCTTTGTCGTGGATCTGGCCGAGGCGGTCAGCCTGAATGCCGGCGACGGGCTGGAGCTGACCGACGGACGTCTGGTCGCGGTGGCCGCCGCTGAAGAGGAATTGCTGGAGGTGACCGGCGATCTGCCGCGTCTGGCCTGGCATGTGGGCAACCGGCACACGCCCTGCCAGATAGAAGAGACGCGTCTGGTGATCCAGCGCGATCCGGTGCTGGCGCGGATGCTGGCGGGGCTGGGGGCCGGGGTGCGCGAGATCGTGGCACCCTTCACGCCCGAGGGCGGCGCCTATGGCCATGGCCGCACTATGGGCCATTCCCATGAGGCCGATCACTTGTCCGATCACTTGTCCGATCACTTGTCCGATCACGGGCCAAACCACCGGACGGAGCACGGGCCCGATCACATGCATGACCAATCTCACGCCCATCCGCATACGCATTCCCATCCCAACCACCACTCTCACGACCACTCTCACGACCACTCTCACGACAATGGGCCGATGAACGCGCAAGGCGGCCATGCCCAGTCGCAGGAAGACGACCGGCCGTGAGTGGATTGCTGACGTTGGTGCAATGGATGTCGCCGGCCTTTCCGGTCAGTTCCTATGCCTATTCCCATGGGTTGGAGCAGGTGATCGCGTCGGGCGATGTGACCACGGCCGAGGATCTCGCGGCGTGGCTGGACGATGTGCTGCGGCTGGGGGCCGGGCGCGCGGATGCGATCTTGCTGGCGGCGGCGCATCGGGGCGAGGATGTGGCGGCGCTGACTGCCACGTCGCGGGCGCTCGCGGCCTCGCGGGAGCGCTGGGAAGAGA
>CAYGRI010000436.1:0-3975 GCA_964352155.1 uncultured Maritimibacter sp.
GTTACCCCACAGCGACCTCAACGCTGCGCGTCTACCAATTCCGCCACGACCGCACATGACTTGGTTCGCTGGCATTTAGCCGAGGCTTTGGCGGATGTGAACCCCCAATCACGCGGTGAGGCACACTATTCGCGGCACAAAAAACCCGGACCGATCCGCGGCCCGGGGCATTTGCTGTGTGTCGTGCCGGTCGCAACGCGGCCAGCCTTTGCCCACGACGGGTTACTCGGACAGGCGCATGGGCGACTTGCCCTTGGATCCGGTCGACTTCGCCGCCGCGGCGGGTATTGAGTCCGGCACGCCTCCGTTCAGGCGGAACACCGCCTGCCCCACCAGGTCGCCATGCAGGCCGTCGTCAAACACTGGGGTGGCGCCATTGGCGATTTGCTCGGTGCTCCAGACCAGCCATTCCAGCCCGCGATCCGAATTTTGCGCCACGCCGACGCCGTGATGCAGATGCTGCCCCATCAACTCGCCGTAGGCGGGCTCTCCCATGGCTGTCAGCAGCAGCGCAGAGCCCACCGCCACATCCATGTTCGCCATCCGGTAGCCGGTGCCAAGGCAGATCCGCGCGGTGCTGGCCAGTTGCACCGGATCGGCGCCGGTTTCATCCACGAAGGCCTGCACATCCGCCAGAACTGCCTCGCGCGGTTTCGCGGCCAGAGAGCCCACATAGCCCGCCACGACCGGTCCCAGCTGGGTGCACTGGGCTTCGATCTGCGCCAAGGTCACGCCGGGGACGGAGTTGGCCAGGCTGGTCGACGTCTCTGTCGCCGAGGCAACCGAATCGCAAAACGCCTGCTTGAGCGCATCCGCCGGGTCATTCATCGACGCCAAAGTGATCCGCGGGCCGCTGTTGGCGCCGCACAGGCTCGCCAGGTCGGTCTTGCCCGAGGGCACGGGGATCAGGGGCAGAATGGTCGGCACCGTTGCCGGCGGGGCGACCGCCGGGGGCGGAGTGCCGGCCGCGACCGATTCGGACCCGCTTGCAACCGCGGGCGGCGCGCTGGCGGGCGCCCCGCCGGCAGAGGCGGCATAGCCGAACATTGCATCCCGGGCGGCCTTCAGCAGCACCCGCGCGCCTTCGGGCGTGCTGCTGACAAGACGCAGCGTCTCGGCGTCGCCAAGCTGCCCGCGGTTGTAGGCGTTGACCAGGATGTCATGCTCGGGCGTGGTCAGGCGGCCGACTTCGGGAAAGCCCATATAGGCCTGATAGGCGCGGACGGCGGTGGCCGTCTTTGGCCCGAAGACGCCATCGGCGGTGCCCGCGTTGAATCCGAAGTAGTTCAGCGCGCTTTGCGTGATCCGGTTGGCCGCCCGCTGGGGCGATTCGCGGTTCACGACCACGGTCCGGTTCCGGGGCGGCCGGGTGTTGGCCTGGTTCACAATGATCGAGCCGATGACCCCCGTCACCACGCCCGCTGCAAAATCGTTCGCATCCGCCCGGTGCGCGGGCGCGGCCAGAAGGGCCGCCGCGGCCGCAAGTGCAATTAACCTTGGTTTGAACATAAGTCTCTCCTGATGCGCCGGAACCTGGAACAGGCCGCCAATCTTCGACGGCCCCATGATAGCGACTCGTCTGTCGGTTGCACATCATTATTGGTTCAAACAAAGCCTATTGCCTGTCCTGGCGCGGGTCACTGCCCGCATGGGCTGGACTTCCCGCGCGGATTCGGCGAAAGCCGCCCCATGGTCGAATGGCTGCACACGGACACCCCGACATCCTACGAGGACGCGATCGCGTTCATGGAACGGCGCGTCGCAGAGATCGCGGCCGGACGCGCCGATGAGGCGTTGTGGTTTGTCGAACACCCCCCCCTTTACACCGCCGGAACCTCGGCCAAGCCCGCCGACCTGACCGACCCCGACCGGTTCCCGGTGCATCAGACAGCGCGGGGCGGACAATATACCTACCACGGTCCCGGCCAGCGGGTCGTCTATGTGATGCTGGATCTGTCGACCCGTGGCCGCGACGTGCGCGCCTTTGTCAAGAATCTGGAAACATGGGTGATTTCGGCGCTGGACACGTTCAACGTCAAGGGCGAGATCCGCGACGGGCGGGTCGGCGTCTGGGTGGCGCGGCCCGAAAAGCCCCCCCTGGCCGACGGCACCCCGCGCGAAGACAAGATCGCCGCCATCGGCATTCGCCTGCGCAAATGGGTCAGTTATCACGGCATCTCGATCAACGTGGATCCGGACCTGTCACATTTCGACGGCATCGTGCCCTGTGGCATCAGCGGGCATGGGGTGACCAGCCTGGTGGACCTGGGCCTGCCCGTCACGATGTCCGACCTGGACGTCGCCCTGCGGCGCACCTTTCCCGGCTAAACCGCCTGCCTCCTATCGCCGCGCGCGGCGGGGGCCGCCCGTCGCGCGCGCCCGAAAGAACGCTGCCCTAGTCACTGACGGAGCTGCCCGCGGCGCAGAAGCGCGACGTTCATACGCCAAAATCGCCCCGAATCGGCGCCCCCGGGGCCACCGATTCCGGCGCCGCCCCGGAAGGTTGAGCCGGGCATCTTCGAGGCTGACGCGCCCTGCCCTGCCCTGTTCGCCGCCACGAAGGCTTCTCCATCCGCCTCCAAACACCCTTGAAATGGAGACAGACTGCGACAATCTGAGTGGGCCTTCTTGACGCAGAACCGACATCCGCCGTTGCGGGGCGTGGGACAGCACTCTAAAACCGGGTCCAAACGGGGATTTCCGACGTGACTCGGGGATTCTATGCGACAAAAACACCGCAATTCAGGAGGGACGCATGGCCGACGCCGCCGTCCATGGGCACGAACACGAAGACAACAGATCGTTCTTTGTGCGCTGGTTCATGTCTACGAACCATAAGGATATCGGGATCCTTTACCTATTCGCCGCGGCCGCCTTCGGGTTCGTCTCGGTCGCCTTCACCGTTTACATGCGGATGGAGCTGATGAGCCCGGGCGTGCAGCTTATGTGCATGGAGGGCGCCCGGCTGTTCCCCTCGTCCGAGGTTTGTACCCCGAACGGGCACCTCTGGAACGTGCTGATCACCGGCCACGGCATCCTGATGATGTTCTTCGTCGTGATCCCTGCCCTGTTCGGCGGGTTCGGCAACTACTTCATGCCGTTGCAGATCGGCGCGCCGGACATGGCCTTTCCGCGGATGAACAACCTGTCGTTCTGGCTGTTCTTTGCCGGCACCTCGCTTGCCATCGCCTCGGTGATCTCGCCCGGTGGCAACGGGCAGCTCGGCTCGGGCGTCGGCTGGGTGCTTTATCCGCCGCTGTCAACGACCGAGAGCGGCTGGTCCATGGACCTGGCAATCTTCGCGGTGCACCTGTCTGGCGCCTCGTCGATCCTGGGGGCGATCAACATGATCACCACCTTCCTGAACATGCGCGCCCCGGGGATGACCCTGTTCAAGGTGCCGCTGTTCGCCTGGTCGATCTTTGTCACCGCCTGGCTGATCCTTCTGGCCCTGCCCGTACTGGCCGGCGCCATCACCATGCTGCTGACCGACCGGAACTTCGGAACCACCTTCTTTGATCCCGCCGGTGGCGGCGATCCGGTGCTGTACCAGCATATCCTGTGGTTCTTCGGCCATCCCGAAGTGTACATCGTGATCGTGCCGGGCTTTGGTATCATCAGCCATGTGGTCGCCACCTTCAGCCGCAAGCCGGTCTTTGGCTACCTGCCGATGGTCTGGGCGATGATCGCCATCGGTGCCCTGGGCTTTGTCGTCTGGGCGCACCACATGTACACCGTTGGCATGTCACTGACCCAGCAAAGCTACTTCATGCTGGCAACGATGGTCATCGCGGTGCCCACTGGGGTCAAGATCTTCTCGTGGATCGCGACGATGTGGGGCGGCTCGGTGGAGTTCAAGACGCCGATGCTCTGGGCCTTCGGCTTCATCTTCCTGTTCACCGTCGGTGGCGTGACCGGCATCGTCCTCAGCCAGGCCGCCGTGGACCGGGCCTATCACGACACCTATTACGTGGT
>CAYGRI010000437.1:0-3962 GCA_964352155.1 uncultured Maritimibacter sp.
CCTTTGGTTCTTTCCCTGCCATTTTCCGGGCAACGAGGTGATGCCGGGCTGCCTGATGTTGGACGGTTTGTGGCAATTGACCGGGTTCAACCTGGGCTGGCGGGGCTGGCAGGGTCAGGGCTTTGCCCTTGGCACCTCGGGAGAGGTCAAGTTTTCGGGCATGGTGCGTCCGACCGTCAAGATGGTCAGCTATCACATCGATTTCACCCGCGTGATCGACCGCAAGCTCAAGCTCGGTGTTGCCGACGGCCGCGTCATGGCCGATGGTGAAACGGTCTGCGAGGCGACCGGATTGCGTGTCGGCCTTGCGGCCCCCGCAACGACCTGAGCCCGGACACAGGGAGATCTGCCATGCGCCGTGTTGCAATCACCGGATTGGGAATCGTGTCATCCATTGGCACGACGGCGGAGGAGGTTCTGCAATCGCTCAAGACGGGCAGATCCGGAATCGTCGCCGCCCCGGATTATGCCGAACGCGGGTTCCGCAGCCGGGTGAAGGGAGCGATCGATCTTGACGTCGCCGCCCATGTGGACAAGCGGCTGCTGCGGTTCATGGGGCCCGGGGCGGCCTATGCGCATGTGGCCATGGCCCAGGCGATCGCGGATGCGGGCCTGTCCGACGCGGATGTGTCCAACCCCTCGACCGGGCTGATCGCCGGATCCGGCGGGCCGTCGACCTCGGCGATGTTCGCGGCGCATCAGACGGTGCTGGAAAAGGGCGCGCCCAAGCGAATCGGCCCCTTCGCGGTGCCCAAATGCATGTCGTCCACGATCTCGGCCAACCTCTCGACGGCCTACAAGATCAAGGGTATCAACTTTTCCATCACCTCCGCCTGTTCCACCTCGTTGCATTGCATCGGCATGGCGGCGCAGCAGATCATGCTGGGCCAGCAGGACCTGATGTTCGCCGGGGGCGCCGAAGAGCTGGACTGGACCCTGTCCTGCCTGTTCGACGCGATGGGCGCGATGTCGTCGAAATACAATCACACGCCCGCCCGCGCCTCGCGCGCCTTCGATGCGGACCGCGACGGCTTCGTGATCTCGGGCGGCGGCGGCATGGTGGTGCTGGAGGATCTGGAGCGCGCCCAGGCCCGCGGCGCACGGATTTATGCCGAGGTCACGGGCTTTGGCGCCACGTCCGACGGGCATGACATGGTCGCGCCCTCGGGCGAAGGCGGCGAACGCGCGATGCGGCTGGCGATGAAGACCCTGCCCGAAGGGCGCAAGGTCAGCTACATCAACGCCCATGGCACCTCGACCCCCGTCGGCGACGTGGGCGAGATAGAGGCGGTGCGCCGCCTGTTCGGCGAAGGTCAAACGCCGCCGGTGTCCTCGACCAAGTCGATGACCGGCCATGCCCAGGGTGCCGCCGGCGCGCTGGAGGCGGTTTTCTGCCTGCTCATGTTACAAGACGACTTTATCGCGCCCTCGATCAACGTAGACACGCTAGACCCGGGCCTGACCCCCGCCGAAATCGCGACGGACACCCGGATGGGCGCGGGACTTGATACAGTAATGACCAATTCTTTCGGCTTCGGCGGGACCAACGGGTCCATGCTTTTGAGCAAATTTTACGGATGACGCAAAATGGCTGACTTGATGCGCGGCAAGCGTGGGCTGATCATGGGCGTTGCGAATGAGCGCTCCATTGCTTGGGGAATTGCCAAGGCCATGGCCGCCGAGGGGGCCGACCTTGCCTTCACATACCAGGGCGAAGCCTTTGGCAAGCGCGTGCAGCCGCTGGTCGAGACCTTGGGCTGCGACATCCTCGTAGATTGCGACGTGATGAACGAAGCGAAGATGGACGCCGCCTTTGGCGTTCTGGCGGATCGCTGGGGCAGCCTGGATTTCGTGGTACATGCCATCGCCTATTCCGACCGGTCCGAGTTGACGGGGCGGTTCATCGACACCAGCCTGATGAACTTCACCAATTCCATGGCCATTTCGTGCTATTCGTTGATCGACGTCAGCCGCCGCGCGCGGGCCTTGATGCCCAACGGCGGCTCGGTCCTGACGCTGACCTATCAGGGATCGAACCGGGTCACGCCTTATTACAATGTGATGGGGGTCGCCAAGGCAGGGCTGGAATCGGCGGTGCGCTATCTGGCCAATGACCTGGGGCCCGAAGGGATCCGGGTCAACGCGATCTCCCCCGGCCCGATGAAGACGCTGGCCGGGGCCGCCATCGGCGGCGCGCGCAAGACCTTCAAGCACACCGAGGTGAACGCGCCCCTGCGCGCGAATGCGACGCTCGACGCGGTGGGGGGCACCGCTGTGTACCTGGCCTCCGACTATGGCGCCTGCACAACCGGAGAGATCGTGCGCGTCGATGGCGGTTTCCACGTTCTGGGCATGCCGCAGACCGAGAACCTCTGACGCGCCGCGCGGGCGGTGGCCGTCCGGCTGCGCCGGTTTTGGCCTGACGTTCGCACGCCCCGGTCGCGCGGCCTTCTTCGCGCATCCACGACATTGCACCGGATCTGTCGGAATCATCCGTTGGCCGGGTCGCAAACCGGCGAGATCCGGCGCGTTTTTAAGCATACAGAGCAAGCTCTGGGGGCATGCATGCCTCTTTTGACCGCAGCAGAAAGAGTGCGATCCAGTGGCCAAAGATGCTCAACTCACCGCGGACCAGCCGCTGATCCTTCCCGAACTGCGCCTGTACGATTGCCCCAACTGGCTGTATTTGCTGCGCGAATTCGAGGCGATGTACCGCTATGGCTCGGACGGCGGCAGCAAGCTGATCCGAGGCCACCGGCGCCGGGTGCGCGAGATGCTGACCGCGATCATCGATACCAACGCGGCGATCATGCCGCGTGTGCCAGAGACCAAGCCGGTGACAGAGCATCTGCCCCGCGCGCTGGATCTGGGCGAGCGTGGGGTGATGCAGTCCATGGCGCGGGCGCTGGCGCGGGTGTCGGACAAGCTGACCTGGGAATACGGCTACCAGAAGGTACCGCGTCCGCTGGCCAAGAAATATGCGTTCTGTGACATCGCGGGGCCTCAGGGGCCGATCCGGTCGGAAAAGCTGGTGCTTGGTTTCGTGCTGTTCGCGCCGAAAACGACCTATCCCCAGCACAGCCATACCGATATCGAGGAAAGCTACATCTCGGTCGCGGGCGCCTGGTCTGAAAATGACGCGGCCGTTTACGCACCGGGTTCGCTGATCGTGAACCGGCCCGGAGACGAGCACCGGATCACCACCGGCGATCATACCCCCTGCCTGCTGGCCTATGCCTGGGCCGGGTCGCCAGAGCGGTTGGCTGCGCCGGGGATGAAGTTCTCGTCCAACAAGAAGGTCCGCGCGTCGCGGGGCATCTAGATCGGGTCGCGCCCGATCGGCGCTAACTCACAGGCCCGGCCGAGGCAGGGTTTTCCAACCACGGTGCATTCGGTGCGGCAGGTGATGTCGATTTGGCGCGACATACCGCGCCCTGTTCGATGCGCAAGCTCAAAGTCCGGACAGGGGCGGGGTTTGCAAAACACCCTTCGTTCGCTTCGGCATCGAAACTGGATGTGGCGCGCCGTCAGCGTCAGGTCGAAAACCACGCGCCCTGGCAGGCGCGCGCGAGGCCGAACGGCCCTAGCCTTCCGCCTCTGACACCGACACGACCGCGCGGACCAGCGTCGCCGTCCGGTTCAGATGCGCCGTCAGCAGCGCCACCGCCAGGTCGGTCTGGCGGTCTATGGCGGCCTGCATGATCTCTTGATGCTCATCCTTGGGATCGCTGCGCGACACTCCGGCCAGCCGGGCGAGGCTGCGGTACCGCTCTGCCGAATCGAACAGCTGGCTGCAGGTCTCGATCAGCCAGGCAGAGCCACAGGCCGCGATCAGGCTTTGGTGGAATTCCTTGTGGGCGTGGTTCCAGGCCGGGTTCGCCGCGTCGCCATCCGCCGCGCCGGCCTCGCCCGCCTCGACCAGGGCGCGCAGATCGGCGAACAGATCGTCCAGCAGAACGAAC
>CAYGRI010000438.1:0-3960 GCA_964352155.1 uncultured Maritimibacter sp.
GTTCCAGGTTGACCACCGTGGAAAGCATGATGCGGTCATGGCTCCAATCGCCGGCCGACCCAAACAAGATCGCGACCAGAAAAATGAGCGACGCCAGACACAGGCAAGCAATGCCGGCGAAAAGGCGATCTTCGCGCAAGGGCGCGTTCACGTCCGCGGCGATCTCTTCGATCCGCGCTTTCAACATGCTCTTGCGCGACATCAGCGGCAGCGACCGCCCGACAAGCGAGACGCCGAAGGCTGTCGGTTCGGACGACCTGTCGGCGCAATAGGCGCGCGCTGTTTGCAAAAGACGCAACGAATATTCGCGCGCCGCCATCCGGTCGCGGGCCAGGAACGCGCGATCGCAGGCCAGTTCCGCAAGGGTGCGCACCCGTCCGGCAATGAACCAGAACCCGGGGTTGAGGATCAGAAACGGCGACACCAGCGACAGCATGATTTCGGCGTTCACGTCCCCCTGCCGGATGTGCTGCAGCTCATGCCCAAGCGCCATCCGCATCATCGCGATGTCGTCGCCGCACATGTCTGCAGGCACAACAACGATGTAGCGCGACAGGCTGCGGGTCGAGAAAGGAACCCGTGTGCCGGGCGAGGCAACGATCTTCACATTCGCAGTCTCGTGCAACGTATGGCCCGCGCGGATGGCGCGGTGAATGCGCAGAACGTTCACACCAAGATAGACAAGCCGCGCAACGGCCGCCGCGCCAAAAATGGTGAGGGTGGCAATTGCAATCCAGCTGGTCCCGCGCGCCAGATCGTCGACGATCATGCGGGGCATATTGACCACCGCCTGCATCTCGGAAGCGGTAAACACGCCGATATTGCCCTTGAGGTACTGCGCCAGAACAGCATCGACGAGGTTGAAGCTTGCGATCCAAGGCGAAATGAACGGCAAGATCGCAACCACCAGGAACACGCTGCCGCATGCCATCATGCTAAGCCGTCGCCGTGTCAGAAAGTGTCGGCGGCTCCCCGTTGCAGACAAAAGTGATTCAAACGCAGCAAAAACCATCGCAGCCACAAGAACCAAGACTTGGATCCAGGCTGCTCCCCCCACGATGTCATGTGCTGTCATCCTCTTTGATCCTCACATCGATGATCTGCTTAATCTCGCGGATCATGTCATCGGTCAACTCACCGTCATCCACCAAGCGGGCGACAAGAGCCGTCGGTGTTCCTCCAAACAATGAGTCCGATAGGTTGCGAATTGAACGACCCTCATAGTCGCTCTTGGTTATGGCGGGCTGGAAAACCAGAACCCGATCCTTCTGCTCGGCCGTCACATAGCCCTTCTTGGTAAGGATTTTCATGATTGTCGCAACGGACGTATAGGCGCGCTTGGTCCCATCGGGCATCGCGGCCATGACATCCCGCACATTGCCAGACTTGATTGTCCAGAGCGCTATCATCAGTTCAAGCTCAACCTCTGTTAGCAATTCTGTTCTCTTGCGGGCCAAGTGCCGTCCTCACTGTCATTGCTTCTAATTCTATAGTAAGGCGCGGCGGCCGGCAAAGTCAAAGCGTTCGTACTCTCACGCTCCCAGACAAAAGACCCAGTGGCATGGCCAGGGGTCGCGGCGCGTTCACACATCAGGCGCAACGCCGTTTGCTGATCTTGTATCTGCCTGTCATCAAACAGAAAAGCGATGTTGGCATGCCAAGCGGCGCTTGGCTCAGCCGGGCTGAACCAGGCCCGCTTGCCACGCGCAGGGCTGCGTTCGGCGCCCTGCCCCGGCGAACAACCGCGCCGCGCCGGGGCCCCGGGAAACCGGCGCGGCACCTTCGGCGACAGCGCGAACGGGCCACCCCCGGGCCCATCCATACGCGGCGCTTGCGTCACCGCAAATCCACCGCATACTCAACGCGACAAGATGGGCCAGATCCTCTGACAGATCCTGACGCAGACTGACCTAAAGTCACCGAAGACGCGCAAACCAGACACCCAAGACGACATGCCATGAAAAACGGAGGAGATGTTCATGGAAACGCTCAAGAGACTGCCCCTGGCGACGCTTGCCACGGTGGCTGTGGCAGTGGCGGTGCCACAACTGGCCGCCGCGGACCTGCCGGCCTTGGGTGCGGCAACCCCCGCGCCCCGTCAGATCTGCGAAGCATTGATTGGCGACTTCACGTTCGAGAACACAATGCTGTCCGAAGCGCGCCTTGTCGCGGCGGCAGAGGGCGACCCGGAATATTGCCTTGTGACCGGAGAGATGAACGATCGCGTCGGGCCGATTGATGGCAAGGATTATGGCGCGATCTTCGAGATGCGCCTGCCCACCGACTGGAACGGGCGCTTTCTTTATCAGGCCAATGGCGGCGTCGATGGCTTTGTGGCCCCTGCCATAGGCCGTGTGGGCCGCCCCGCCGAGACGGGTTTGCAAAAAGGCTTCGTGGTGATCAGTTCCGACGCCGGGCATCCGACCCGGTCGGCCAGCTTTGGCGTGGATCCACAGGCGCGGCTGGATTACGGCTATCAGGCCGTGGGGTATCTGACGCCGATGGCCAAGGCCCTGATTGCAGCCGCCTACGGGAAGGGGCCGGACAGGTCCTACATCGGGGGCGGCTCGAACGGTGGGCGCCATGCGATGGTGGCGAGCGCCCGCTACAGCGATCAGTTCGACGGGTTTCTGGCGCTGTATCCCGGGTTCCGCTTGCCCAAATCCGCCGTGCACCAGGTCTGGAGCGTGCAGCAATGGGCCACGATTGCGACCGAGCACGCCATGCCCACCGACCCGGACACCGGCCTTGCGACAGCCGTGACCGGGGCCGAGAGAGCCGTCATCGCCGATGCCATTCTGCGTCAATGCGACGGGCTAGATGGTCTGGAAGACGGCATGGTCCTGAACACGCTGGCCTGCCAGGAGACATTCAACATCCTGCGCCATGTTCCGGTCTGCGAAGGCGCGCGTGACGGGACATGTCTGTCCAACGCGCAAGTCGCGGTTGTGGCGCGGACCTTTGCCGGGGGCGTCACGCCAGACGGTCGGGATATCTACAGCGACTGGTATTTTGACCCGGGCCTGGCCTCGCAGAACTGGGCGGATTGGAAGTTCAAGTATTCCACAGACAACCGCCGCACCGCCGTCGCCATGAGCAACATTTTCATGACCCCGCCGCAGCCGGTCGGGACGGACCCCGAAAGCACCTACGCCTTCAGCGCGACACAGGATGTGGACGCCGCCATGGATGCGATCTTTTCCAGCGACGACACCTACACGGAAAGCTCGTGGGAGTTCATGACCCCGCCCGACCCGACTCACCTGGACGCAATCCGCGACCGGGGGGCGAAACTGCTGGTGATACATGGGGTGTCCGATCCGATCTTTTCGGCCCGCGACACCGTCACCTGGTTCGAAGAGCTCGATGCGAGATATGGCGGACATGCCGAAGACTTCGCCCGGGTCTTCCTGGTGCCCGGGATGGGGCATGGCACGGGCGGCCCCTCGACAGAGAGCTACGATGGTCTGGATGCGCTGGTGCGTTGGGTGGAACAAGGGGAGGCTCCGACCTCGATCACCGCGACGGTCGGCGCAAGCAATCCTGACATCCCTGAAAGCTGGTCCAAGACCCGCAGCCGCCCGCTGTGCCTTTATCCGGCAAGCGCCATGTACACCGGTGGCGACATCGAAACCGCGGACAGTTTCGCGTGCCAATAAGATCCGTGCACCTCTGAAAAACGCGCCCCTGCCGGTTTCCGACCGGCAAGGGAGCCAGGGTCAGTTCGGGTGAACGGGGCGGGCTGTCGGGC
This sequence comes from uncultured Maritimibacter sp., assembly GCA_964352155.1. GTDB lineage: Bacteria > Pseudomonadota > Alphaproteobacteria > Rhodobacterales > Rhodobacteraceae > Psychromarinibacter. The sequence continues at coordinate 3,752 of CAYGRI010000438.1, forward strand.
GACCTTAGACCGAAGGCCTGTCCTTGGTCGGATTGATGCTGCGGCCTTTGTGGCGGGAATGCCCAAAGCTACGATCGCATCCGGCAGAGGCAAGCAAGCAGCACATGGCGGCCCGACCGCACCAGCCTCGGGGGCAAGGTCAGGGAGATCCAAGCAACAAGCCGAAACCGCTCCCCGGCCGGACCTGGCACGGGCGCACGTCTGGGGGA
>CAYGRI010000439.1:0-1834 GCA_964352155.1 uncultured Maritimibacter sp.
CCGCGGGTGGGCCACGGCGGGGCGGTGTTTGCGGGCGGCGTGGCGCTCGTTCCGAAATGATGGGCGGGGGTCGGGTCGGAGCGCTTGCGCGATCCGACCGGCCGAGGGGGCTGTGCCCCCTCGGGCTCCCCCCCAAAAGACGCTCCAGAGAGGAGGCGCGGCAGGCTGCTTGGCTGTTCTGCCCTGGCTATGGCGCGCCGGTGTCAGAGGCGGCGGGTCAGAGCTTGGCGGCCAGGTCCTTTGCCACGTTATGGACGGACATCACATCGTCGCGGGTGCAATCGAAGCCGCCGGCGGTGACGCGGATGACGAATTTGCCGTCGTGCCGGGTCTGGGTCAGGTAAATGCGGCCATCGTCGTTGATCGCGGTGAGCAGGGCTTCGGTGGTCTTGTCCGGGTCCGCTGCCGCGCCCAGATGGCGGAAGGTGAACAGGGCCAGGCGCGGCTCTGTCACAATCTCGAAGGCCGGATCTGCGCGGAACATCTGGGCCAGATCCTCGATCCAGGCGACGTGGTTGCGGATCCGTTGCCGCAGCGCCTCGAGCCCGTAGGCGCGCAGCACGAACCACAGTTTCAGCGCGCGAAAGCGGCGGCCCAGCGGCACCGTCCATTCGTAGAAATTGACGATCTCGTCGGCGCCCAGGGTTTGCAGATAGTCCGGGCGCAGGCCCATCGAGCGGATCTGGGGGCCGGGATCGGCGAGGAACTGCACCGCACAATCGAACTGCACGCCCAGCCATTTATGCGGGTTGAAGACGAGGCTGTCCGCCGCCTCGACCCCGTCCCAGAGGGGCCGGAATTCGGGGCAGATCATCGCTGACCCGGCCCAGGCGGCATCCACGTGCGTATAGAGACCATGCGCCTTGGCGACCGCGATGGCCGGGCGCAGCCGGTCGAAGGCGCCGATCCCGGTGCCGCCGGTGCACAGCACCACGCCCGCAGGCCGCAGGCCATTGGCCAGATCGGCGCGGATCGCGGCCTCCAGCGCCTGCGGGTCCATCGCATGGTCCGCGTCGGTGGCGATCTTGACCAGATTGCGCTGCCCGATCCCCGCCAGCCGCGCCGCCTTGTCGACCGAGGAATGGGTCTGTGCCGAGGCATAGATCCGCATTGCCGGGCCGGTCAGCCCCTCGTCAACGCTGGCCCAGTCGCAAGCGCGGTCGCGCATGGTGATCACCGCCGACAAGGTGCAGGTGGTGGCGCTGTCGTGGATCGTGCCGGTGAAGCTGTCAGGCAGACCCAGCGCCTGCCGCAGCCAGTCGGTGGTGACCTGCTCGATCTCTGTCGCGGCGGGGGAGGTTTGCCACAACATGCATTGCGCCGCCATGGCATTGGCCAGTTGCTCGGCCCACATCGAGGCGGGTGAGGCATTGGCCGGGAAATAGGCGAAGAACCTGGGATGCTGCCAGTGGGTCATGGCGTCGGGCACAATCCGCTCAAAATCGGCAAAGATCGCCTCGGGGCTTTCGGGGGCCTCGGGCGGGTGGCCGGGCAGCTTGGCCGCCGTTTCGCCGGGGCGGGCGCGGCTGCGGACAGGGCGGTCGCGCAGGGTTGCATGATAGTCGTGGGCCCAGTCAGCGGCCTTCTTCGACCAATGGCGCAGATCGTCGTGGTTCATCGGTTTGTCCTCGCGCTGTCCCGAAGTGTTATGCAAAGCCCCGGCGCCGCGCAATTGCCAAGCGGGCGGCACGGGCCAGCGGGTCAACCGGGGGCTACCGTTTCAACAGCGCGTCGACAGCATCGCCGGGCATCCCTTGGCTGAGGGCGGAGAAATCGCCCTGACCGAACATGGCGCGGCCTGCGTCGTGGATCACGCGATGGGTGACCCGCGCCA
>CAYGRI010000439.1:1844-3952 GCA_964352155.1 uncultured Maritimibacter sp.
ACGCAGGCCGCGCCAAGGCCGAGCCCAGCGAGATCCGGGCGATGCCGATGGCGGCGAAGGCGGCCCGGGATTCCTGGGCAAAGGGGCCAGCGGCCAGCGCGTTGACCGGAAGGGCGGTGGCTTGCACGACCGAGGCCAGCGCCTCCATGCCGGGGGGCAGGGGCACATAGAGGCAATCGGCCCCGGCCTGATCGAACGCGCGGATGCGGGCCAGCGCTTCGGCCATGTCATAGGTGCCGGTCATCACCCCGTCGGCGCGGGCGGTCAGGACGAAATCGCGCGGCAGCGCCCGGGCGGCGGCGGCAGCGGCGCGGATCCGGTCAATTGCCAGCTCGCGCGGATAATGGGTGCCGCCATCGAAATCGGTGTCTTCGATGGAGATGCCGGCCAGGCCCGCCTCGGCCGCCAGCCGCACGGTTTCGGCGCAGGTCTCGGGGTCGGCGCCAAAGCCGCTTTCGAAATCGCCCGACACGGGGACCGTCACCGCCGCAACCAGATCGGCGGCATGGGCCAGCGCCTCGTCCCGAGAGATCGTGCCGCCGTCGGGGCGGCCCAGCACGAAGGCATGGGCGGCCGAGGAGGTGGCGATGGCCGGGGCCCCCAGCGCCTCCAGCATCCGGGCAGAGCCGGCGTCCCAGGCGTTGGCCAGGATGAACGGGTCGCCGGGGCGGTGCAGGGCGCGGAAGGTGGCGCCGATATCAGGCGGCATGGGCTGTCCTTTCGGCAAAGCCGATGATCCGCGATAGGGCATCGGCCAGGGCCGCCTCCGGCACGGTCATCGCGACGCGGATATGGCCTGCCGCGGTTGCGCCAAAGCTTTCGCCGGGCATCACGCCAATCGCTTCGGCGTCCAGCAGCCCTTCGGCAAAGGCGATGCCGGTCTGCCCGGTCGCGCGGATGTCGAGCATGATATACATCGCCCCGTCGCAGGGCACATGGCGTATATGCGGAGCGTTCGCCAGCAGCTCCAGCGCCATCGCCCGGCGGCGGCGATAGGGGGCGGCCACGCGCTCTTCCCACGCGGTGCCCTGGGACAGCGCGAACAGGGCGGCCTCCTGGATGTAGCCAGGCAGGCCATAGGTCGTGTGCGTCGACAGGTTGATCAGATGCGCCGCTGTGTCCTCCGAGGCGATGATCCAGCCGATCCGGCTGCCGGTCATCGCATGGCTTTTCGACATGGAGCCGACGACCATCGTCCGGTCCGCCATCCCCGGCAGGACGCGCGGGCTGATATGGGTGCCCTCCCAGACCTGGGTGTCATAAACCTCGTCCGAGATCAGCCACAGGTCGTGGTCGCGGCAAAGGCGGGCGATGCCGTCCATCGTCTCGGCGGTGTAGACGACGCCGGTGGGGTTGTGGGGGCTGTTGATCAGCAGTGAGCGGGTGCGCGGGCCGATGGCGGCGGCAATCGCCTCCGGGCGGGGCTGAAAGCCATCTTCCGGCAGGGCGGGCACGGCGCGCGGGATCGCCTGCACGCTGCGAATGGTGCCTGGGTAGGTGGCGTAATAGGGGTCGATGAACAGCGCCTCGTCGCCCGCGTCACAGGCGGCGGCATGGGCGGCGAACAGGGCACCCTGTCCACCGGTGGTGATCACCACATTGTCGCGGGTGGTGGGCACTCCGGTGCGGGCGCTGACACGGGCGGCGATGGCATCGCGCAGGGCGGGCGATCCGGGCATCGGCGGGTAGCCCAGATTCGCACCGCTGGAGGCACGGCCCATCGCGGCGACGATGTCGGGGTCGGTGCGCACGTCATGGTCGCCCACGGTCAGGTCGGTCACAGGCAGGCCTGCCGCCTGCATGTCCTGCGCCCGGCGGTGCACGTCCCAGCCGTCGCCGCCGCTGCCGGTGAGCCCCGTCAATCTCGAAGACAGCTGTGTCATGCCTGTGTCCTTTCCTCGGTTTGGCCCGTGTCAATCATGCGGCCCGGGCCGGAGTCAACTCGGGCCGGAGTCTACTTGAGCCGGAGTCAACTTGGGTCTGTGCGCGGCGCGGTGGCTTGCAGCCGGGACGCGGGGGCAAGGAACGGGCTCGCGGCGCCGGGCGAAGCCGCGAGGTGAGGGCCACGGCTAAGGCAGGGCCGAGCCGGGGCTGAGAGGGTGCTGGGG
>CAYGRI010000440.1:0-3951 GCA_964352155.1 uncultured Maritimibacter sp.
CTGCCCCGGACCCCGGAGTATTTCGGGCCAGAAGAAGATGGGAAAAGACCGGGGCGGGCTGGGGTATGATCTGCGCGCTCGGTTGGGCCGTGCCCGTTCGGCTTTGGGATGCGGGCTGGCGTTTGGGCGCGGTCGGCGGGCTGTTTAGTCTGGCGCGGGGTCTTCGTTGAGTTCGCGTTTGAGGAAGGCTTCGAAGGCGTCGAGGTTGACCGGTTCGAATTGTCCAAAGCCTTGCATCCAGACCGAGGCGGATTTCAGCGCGTCCGGTTCCAGTTTGCACCATTTGACCCGGCCGTGCTTTTCCTGACTGATGAGACCGGCGGCCGCGAGGATCGACAGATGTTTGGAGATCGCGGCCAGCGACATTGAGAAGGGCTCGGCCACATCGGTGACGGCCATGTCGTCTTCGAGCAGCATCGACAGGATCGCCCGGCGGGTCGGGTCGGCGAGGGCTGCAAAGACGGTGTCGAGGCTTGGCTCCATGCGGGTGGTCTGGCAGGGCGCCCCGGGATGGTCAACCGATCGGTTGAATTCCGATTTTCGCGCGATCTGGGGCCGGGCTGGTGCCGCCGGTGGAGCGCGCGCGGGTGAAGTTATTTAATTTCAGTGTGTTATGGGGGTTGCGGGCTTGGCCTATGCGGGTTGACTCCGGCCGGGGGCGTTTCTAATGTCCGCCACGATTGGGGGCCGGAATGGTGGATGCCGCTGACAAGGAGCGGATGGCGCAGCTGGAAGCGCGTTTGGCCGCGTTGCAAAAGGCCAATGCGCCGAAGCCGCCCCCTGACGAGACGAGTGCCGCCCATGGCGCAGAGCTGGCGTGGCGCATGGTGATCGAGTTGGTGGCCGGGATCGGCATCGGCTTTGGGATCGGATACGGGCTGGATGTTCTGTTCGGGACATTGCCCATCTTTCTGGTTCTGTTCACCCTGACCGGCTTTGCGGCCGGTGTGCAGACGATGATGCGCACGGCGCGTGCGGCACAGACGGACGAAGCGGCCCGCGCGGTCGCCCGGAATGACAAGACAGGGCGCGCGGCGTCCGAGCGTAACGAGACCGGGCGCCCAGCGTCCGACGAAAGCGGGGACGAGCAACGTGGCGACGGAAACTGAGAGCGAAGGCCTGGTCTTTCACCCGATGGATCAGTTCATTGTGAAGCCGCTGTTCGGTGAGATTGGCGATCCGGTGCATTGGTACACGATCACCAACGTGACCTTCTGGCTGTTCCTGACCGTGGTGGCGGTGACGCTGCTGCTGGTCAACGGGACCAAGGGGCGCGCGGTGATCCCGACCAAGGTGCAGTCGGTGGCCGAACTGGCCTATGGCTTCATCTACAAGATGGTCGAGGATGTGGCTGGCAAGGACGCGGTGAAGTTCTTTCCCTATATCTTCACGCTGTTCATGTTCATCGTATTTTCGAACTTCCTGGGCCTGCTGCCGCTTGCGTTCACCACCACCTCGCATCTGGCGGTGACGATCATCCTGGCGATGGCGGTTTTCCTGAGCGTGACCATCACCGGCTTTGTCCTGCATGGCCCCAGTTTCCTGCGCCTGTTCTGGGTGTCCTCGGCGCCTCTGCCGCTGCGGCCCGTGTTGGCGCTGATCGAGGTGATTTCCTACTTTGTGCGGCCCGTCAGCCATTCCATCCGTCTGATGGGCAATATGATGGCTGGTCACGCCGTGGTGAAGGTGTTCGCCGCTTTTGCCCCCCTGATCCTGCTGTCGGGCATCGGCATCCTCGTGACCCCGCTGTCGATCCTCGCGATCGCGACGATCTATGCGCTGGAGACGCTGGTGGCCTTCATCCAGGCCTATGTCTTCACGATCCTGACCTGCGTCTACCTCAAGGACGCGCTGCATCCGCATCACTGACGACCGGTGCGCCCCGGCGCATCCGAGCGACGACAAACATTAGCCAATTCCAGAATGTAAGGAGAACGATCATGGAAGGCGATATCGCACAAATGGGCGCTTTCATCGGCGCAGGCCTGGCCTCTGTCGGTATGGGCGGCGCTGCTATCGGCGTGGGCAACGTTGTGGGCAACTTCCTGTCCGGCGCGCTGCGCAACCCCTCGGCCGCCGGCGCGCAGACCGCCACGATGTTCATCGGCATCGCGTTCGCAGAAGCGCTGGGGATCTTCTCGTTCCTCGTGGCGCTGCTGCTGATGTTCGCCGTCTAAGACCTCTTACACTCCTTACGTGCGGGCGGGTTCGGGGCTGATGGCTCCGGGCGCCGCCCGCTGACACAAGGTGGCAGGAGGGGACAATGGCCGAAAACACAGACACCCATGGCGCGACAGACGCCGGATATGCCGGGGCCGATGCGGCTCATGGTGGCGCGGAGGCCGTTGGCATGCCGCAGCTGGACTTTTCCAGCTGGCCGAACCAGATCTTCTGGTTGGTGGTGGCGCTTGTTGCGCTGTACTTTATCCTTGACCGCATTGCCTTGCCGCGCATCGCGTCGGTCCTGGCAGAGCGGGCCGGGACGATCACCAACGACATCGCGGCGGCCGAAGAACTGAAGTTTCAGGCCAAGGCGGCCGAGGCGGCGTACAACCAGGCGCTGACCGATGCCCGGACGGAGGCGCAGAAGATCATCGCCGCTGCCAGGGCCGAGATCCAGGCAGAGCTGGACGACGCCAATGCCAAGGCGGATGCCGAGATTGCCGCGCGGACCGCGGAATCCGAAAAGGCCATCGCCGAGATCCGTGCCAATGCCGTCGGCAGTGTCGAGGAAGTCGCCAAAGCGACCGCGATTGAGATCGTGTCGACCTTCGGGGCCAACGCCGACCAGTCCGAGGTCGATGCGGCTGTCGACGCACAATTGAAGGGAGCCTGAGTCATGCGCTATCTGACCATTGCCCTTGTTCTGGCAGGCAGCCCCGCCCTCGCGGCGTCCGGCCCCTTCATCTCGTTGTGGAACACGAACTTCGTCGTCCTGATCTCGTTCCTTATCTTCGTCGGCGCGTTGGTCTTTCTTGGGGTGCCAAAGATGGTTGGCGGCATGCTGGACAAGCGGGCCGACACCATCCGCTCTGAACTCAACGAGGCAAAGGCGCTTCGGGAAGAGGCGCAGGCGGTGTTGGCGTCCTATGAACGTCGGCAGAAGGAAGTCGCAGAGCAATCCGTGCGGATCGTCGAACATGCCAAGCAAGAGGCTGTGGTGGCCGCGGAGCTGGCGAAGAAGGATCTACAAGCTTCGATGGAGCGCCGGTTGCAGGCGGCGGAGGACCAGATCGCCTCGGCCCAGAGCAAGGCCGTGAAAGCGGTGCGGGACGAAGCGGTGAACGTGGCGATTGCCGCCGCGCGCGACGTCATTGCCAAGCAGATGAACGCGACCTCGGCCAACAAGCTGATCGACTCGTCCATTGACACGGTTGCCGCCAAGTTGCACTGACAGCTGTCGCAGACAACCAACAAAAGCCCGGCCCTTTGGCCGGGTTTTTTTTTGGCCAGTGGTGGGGCAGGCAAATAGACCCGGCCCTTTGGGGGACCGGGTCTGGATATTTGCAAAAGGGTTTGGTCTTGAATGGCTTGGTGGCCGGGTGACCCGTCATGGGACGCGGGGCCGGTAAACTGGGTGAAGGCCCGCTGGCCTGCAGATGGTCGCGTGGCGTGCGGATCAGATGCTCGCCCAATCCGCAAAGACGGGGCTGGGCGCGGGTCGAGGCGTCTGGCGGGTTGTGGGGGACGGCGGGCTGGAAGGCGCGGGTGGCTGGCGCTGATAGTGGGCGGTGCAGAAGGTCATCGTTCCGTCTCTTTGGTGCGGGGGCGTGACGGCGTCACGTCGATGACCCGATAAGGCGCGGTTCGTCCCTGTCAGGCAATGTCAGGTCGCTGACAGCGGATAACGGCGGGATTGTTATCTGATAGCAGCCGAGGCTTTCTAAGGAATTCAACACTAGAGCGAGATGAAGTCGAGCTGAATCAAAGGGGAGTCACATAGGCTGATTT
>CAYGRI010000441.1:0-3931 GCA_964352155.1 uncultured Maritimibacter sp.
GGAACTACTTCAAGGCTACCGGATATGCCTCAGGTTAAAAGTCGAAAGCTTTAGTACAGATCCCACTCGTCGGCGTGGCGCAACTCGCCGATTGCCATCCAATCCGCGCGCACGCGGGCCACGCGCGTGTCGCCCCAGGTCCGGAACACCAGATCGAACCCGGTCCGGGAGATCCGCTCTGCCGTGATGTCGGCGCGCTGATTGGTCCCCTGATCCATGTCCCACATGGACAGCGACACATGCACCGCCGGGGCCGCGCGGTACGCCTCGGCGAACTTGACCTTGCGGCGCCGCATCCGGTCCCCCGCGCTAGACCACATCTGGCCATCTTCCTCAAAATCCGAGAACAGGACCAGCCCGCCCTGATCGATGCCGATATAATGATTGCGAAGGCGTTTCATTGTTCAGTCTCCAGGAACAACCTTGCTAGATCCGGATTGCGGCGGAAATGCGGGGCACGCAAGAAAAAACCCCGGCGCTGTCCGTGCCGGGGCTCCAAAATCGCGCATGTGTAGAAGGTCGTCAAACCATGTCTTGCGCCAGTTGCGACAGATCTCCCAAAAGCTGGGCAATCGCATCCTTGTCGCCACCTTCGGCCTTGGCATGGGCCGCCTCGGCCTCCGCGCGCAGCTCGTCGATGAAGTCCTGGGTCACTTCCTTCCGCGGCACCGCCCGCTCGGCCAGCACCGAGATCGAAGTCGGGGAAATCTCCGCGAAACCGCCCGAAACGACATAGTCGGTGGTGCCGTCCGGCCCTTCCGCCGACACAAGCCCCGGCCGCAGCGTCGTGATCACCGGGGTGTGCCCCGGCATCGCTGTCATATCGCCCTCGGCGGCAGGAACCTTCACAGCCGTGGCCGCGACCGAGGCCAGCATCCGTTCCGGCGACACGAGGTCGAATTGCATGGTATCGGCCATGATCTCTCTCCTGTAAGGGCCGCCTCCTGCCGCATCCATCGGACGGGCAAAAGGCGGTTATGATTAGGCGGCGTCGGTCGCCATGCGCTCGGCCTTGGCGATCACCTCGTCGATGTCGCCAACCATGTAGAAGGCGCCCTCGGGCAGGTGGTCGAACTCACCGCCGACAACCCGCTTGAACGAGTCGATCGTCTTTTCCAGCGGCACCTGAACGCCGTCGGACCCGGTGAACACCTTCGCCACGTCGAACGGCTGCGACAGGAAGCGCTGGATCTTCCGGGCGCGGGCCACGGTCACCTTGTCCTCTTCCGACAGTTCGTCCATCCCGAGAATGGCGATGATGTCCTGCAGCGACTTGTAGCGCTGCAGGATCCCCTGCACGTCGCGCGCCACCTGGTAATGTTCCTCGCCGATCACCAGCGGATCCATCAAACGCGAGCTGGAGTCCAGCGGGTCCACAGCCGGGTAGATCCCAAGCTCGGAGATCGCACGGTTCAGAACGGTCGTTGCGTCGAGGTGGGCAAAGGTCGTGGCAGGCGCCGGGTCGGTAAGGTCGTCCGCCGGAACATAAACGGCCTGGATCGAGGTGATCGAGCCATTCTTGGTCGAGGTGATCCGTTCCTGCATCGCGCCCATGTCGGTCGCCAGCGTCGGCTGGTAGCCCACGGCCGAGGGGATACGGCCCAGAAGCGCGGACATTTCCGAACCTGCCTGGGTAAAGCGGAAGATGTTGTCCACAAAGAACAGAACGTCGGCGCCGGTGGCGTCGCGGAACTGTTCCGCCAGGGTCAGGCCGGTCAGCGCCACACGGGCACGCGCGCCCGGAGGCTCGTTCATCTGGCCGTAGACTAGCGCGATCTTAGAATCGGGCAGGTTGTCCGGGGTCAGAACGCCCGATTCGATCATCTCGTGATAAAGGTCGTTGCCCTCGCGGGTCCGTTCGCCCACACCGGCAAACACCGACAGGCCAGAGTGCACCTTGGCGATGTTGTTGATCAGTTCCATGATCAGAACCGTCTTGCCCACGCCGGCGCCGCCGAACAGACCGATCTTGCCGCCTTTGGCATAGGGTGCGAGCAGGTCGATCACCTTGATCCCGGTCACCAGAACCTCGGCCCCGGTGGACTGGTCGGAAAAGTCCGGCGCAGGGGCGTGGATCGGGCGAGATTCCTCGGCCTCGATCGGGCCCTTTTCGTCCACCGGCTCGCCGATCACGTTCAGGATCCGGCCCAGGGTCGCGGTGCCCACGGGCACCATGATCGGGCCATCGGTGTCGACAACCTCTTGGCCGCGCACCAGACCTTCGGTGGCGTCCATCGCGATCGTGCGAACCGTGTTCTCACCAAGGTGCTGCGCCACTTCCAGAACTAGCTTGTTGCCCTGGTTGTCGGTTGTCAGAGCGTTCAGGATCGCCGGCAGGTGGTCGTCGAACTGAACGTCGACGACGGCCCCGATGACCTGCGCGACCTTGCCTTTTGCATTTGCCATCAATTTGTCTCCGGTTCGGTCAAAGCGCCTCGGCGCCCGAGATAATTTCGATAAGCTCGTTGGTGATCACGGCCTGGCGAGAACGGTTGTACTCGATGGTCAGCCGCTCGATCATATCGCCCGCGTTCCGCGTCGCGTTGTCCATCGCCGACATCCGAGCCCCCTGTTCCGAGGCGCTGTTTTCCAGCAGCCCGGTGAAGATCTGTGTGGCCACGCCACGCGGCAGCAGATCCCGCAGGATGCCGTCTTCATCCGGCTCGTAATCGTAGTTGGTCGACAGGGCCTCTTCCGGCGCATCGAACACGGCCGGGATCACCTGAAGCTCGGTCGGCTTTTGGCTGATGACCGATTCGAACTTGCTGTAGTAGATCTTGGCCACGTCGAATTCGCCCGCGTCAAACCGCGACAGCACATCGCGCGCCACGTCCTGCGCGTTGGCATAGCCCAGCCGCTTGACCTCGCTCAGATCCACATGGCCGATGAAGCTGTCGGAGAACTCCCGCTTGAGCTGTTCGCGGCCCTTCTTGCCAACAGTCAGAATCTTGACCGTCTTTCCGGCGCTGAGCAATTCGTTGATCTTGACCCGCGCCAGCTTGACGATGGACGAGTTAAAGCCGCCGCACAAACCGCGTTCCGCCGTCATGATGACCAGCAACTGAACCTGATCGCTACCGGTGCCTAGCAGCAGCTTGGGGCCCTGTCCGGATTCCTGCGCCGCGGCGCCTAGGCTCCCCAGCACCTTGTTGAAACGGTCGGCATAGGGCCGCGCGGCTTCCGCGGCCTCTTGCGCCCGGCGCAACTTGGCCGCGGCCACCATCTGCATGGCCTTGGTGATCTTTCGCGTCGATTTGACCGACGCGATCCGATTCTTGAGATCCTTGAGGTTAGGCATTCAAACTGCCCCCGATCACGTAAAGTCTTGTGCGAATTCCGCAATCGCGGCTTTCAGCTTTTCGGCCGGCTCGCCCTTGATCTTCGGATCGTCGTTCGAGATCCAGTCGAGGATGTCCTTGCGCTTGCCACGCATGTGGTTGAGCAGGCCTTCCTCAAAGTCGCGCACCCGGTCGATCGGCAGCTTGTCCAGGAAGCCATTGGTGCCCGCGAAGATGACGCAGACAATCTCGGCATTGGTCAAGGGCGCGTATTGCGGCTGCTTCATCAGCTCGGTCAGGCGCGCACCACGGGCCAGAAGCTGCTGGGTAGAGGCGTCAAGGTCGGACCCGAACTGCGCGAAGGCCGCCATCTCGCGGTACTGGGCGAGCGACAGTTTCACCGGGCCCGCCACCGACGACATCGCCGAGGTCTGCGCCGAAGAGCCAACCCGCGACACCGACAGACCGGTGTTCACGGCGGGGCGGATGCCCTGGAAGAACAACTCGGTTTCCAGGAAGATCTGGCCGTCGGTGATCGAGATCACGTTCGTCGGAATAAACGCCGACACGTCGCCGCCCTGGGTTTCGATGATCGGCAGCGCCGTCAGAGAGCCCGAGCCGCTGTCTTCGTTCAGCTTCGCCGACCGCTCCAG
>CAYGRI010000442.1:0-3916 GCA_964352155.1 uncultured Maritimibacter sp.
AGCGCGGCTTGCGCGACCTTGGCCTCGATCCGCCAGGACAGCACCTGCGGCCCCTGATCCGGCGCGCGCACCGCATTCAGCAGATCAGCGAACATGTCGCGGCGCGCCTGGGTACGGTCGGCCTGGGCGGTGTCGATCAGCCAGTGATGTTCCAGCAATGCCGAGTAGCGCCCGGTGCAATTGGCGAATTCGCGGACAAGGTCGAGGCCGTGGGGGGCGGCCATGCGCGGCAGGGCGCTTAGGATGAGGATCAAACCAGTTTTAATTGTGCTCATAAAGACACCGTTATACCAAGGATATCGCCTAGTAATTATGCGATAGGAGAGGGGCGGCACGGGCGTTCTGCGCGCGACATCGTGGCCGCAGGGCGGATGCGGTCTGACGTGTTCCTGTGGGCCTAACAGATCCTGGTTTCGGCAGAATTAACCCTGCTCGCCCGGTTTGGCGTATGGTGCGCTGATGTGGGTGCACATGTGCGTTTTCGGACGTTGTGTGCGCTGGGGCGGAGGGTCTATCTGTGTCCCATCAGTGATTGCCCTGAACACAGGAGGCTCCCATGACGAAACCCCGTATCGGTATCATTCTTGGTACAACCCGTCCGACCCGCTGGAGCGAGACTCCCGCCGGCTGGATCAAGGACCGGATCGAGGCCGACGGTCGGATGACCGCCGAGATCCTTGACCTGGCCACCTACGACCTGCCGTTTTTTGATGAGATGGCGTCAAACCGCTGGATGCCGTCGAAGGACGCCCGCGCGGTGAAGTGGCAGCAGGATCTGGCCGGATTTGACGGCTTTGTCTTTGTCGTGGCGGAGTACAATCATTCGATTCCGGCTGCGCTGAAGAATGCGCTGGATCAAGCGGCCGTGGAATGGGGCCGCAAGCCGGCCGCCGCGATTGGATATGGCGGGGTTGGCGCCGCCCGCGCTGTACAGCATCTGCGCGAGATCGCGGTGGAGTTGAAGATGGTGCCGCTCTCGCCCGGTGTGCATATCGGCGGCGGCGAATTCCTGAAGGTGCATCCGCTGGGGGGCAATCCCAAGCCTTTGGCTGAGATCGAACCGGCGATTGGCGGCGCGGCGGACCAGATGATCGCGGAGCTGTTTTGGTGGGCCGACCTGCTGAAAGGCGCGCGGGCGGTGGAAGACGGCAAGGCCGCCTGACGCCCAGGGGAAGAGGGGGCTTTGCCCCCGCCCTGCGGGCTCCCCCAGAGTATTTCCGGCCAGAAGAAACGGCCAGCCGGGATGTTGGAAAGGGGTCTTTGCGGGCCCCTTTTCGTATTGGGTCAGGCGATAGCGATGGAGGCGGCGCTTTCGGGCAGTTCCTCATCAAAGCAGCGCTGGTAGAATTCGGCCACCGTCTCCCGCTCCAGCTCGTCGCATTTGTTCAGGAAGGAGACCCGGAAGGCGTAGCCGATGGAGCGGAAGATCTCGGCGTTTTGGGCCCAGTTGATCACTGTCCGGGGGCTCATCACCGTTGACAGGTCGCCGTTCATGAAGGCGGTGCGGGTCAGATCCGCCACCGTGACCATCTGGCTGATCTGCTTGCGGCCCTTTTCATTGTTGTAATGCGGGTTCTTGGACAAGATGATCGCGGCTTCGGCATCGTGGCGCAGGTAGTTCAGGGTACAGACCAGCGACCAGCGGTCCATCTGGGCCTGGTTGATCTGCTGCACGCCATGGTAAAGGCCCGTCGTATCGCCCAGGCCCACCGTGTTCGCCGTGGCGAAGAGACGGAAATACGGGTGGGGGGTGATGACTTCGTTCTGGTCGAGCAGGGTTAGCTTGCCGTCATGTTCCAGCACGCGCTGGATCACGAACATCACATCGGCGCGGCCGGCGTCATATTCGTCGAAGACGATGGCGGTGGGGTTGCGCAGCGCCCAGGGCAGGATGCCTTCCTGGAACTCGGTGACCTGCATCCCGTCCTTCAGCTTGATCGCGTCCTTGCCGATCAGGTCGATCCGGGAGATGTGGCTGTCGAGGTTCACCCGCACACAGGGCCAGTTCAGCCGCGCCGCGACCTGTTCAATATGGGTCGATTTGCCGGTGCCATGGTAGCCCTGGATGATCAGGCGCCGGTTGCGCGAGAAGGCCGCCAGAATCGCCATGGTCGTGTCCGGGTCGAACTTGTAGGTCGAATCCGTGTCCGGCACCCGGTCGGTGCGATCGGCGAAGCCCTTGACCTTCATGTCCGAGTCGATGCCGAAGACCTCGCGGACGTCGATCTCTTCCGTTGGCTTTGCCGTCACTTCCAATGTCCCGTCCGCCATCTCGACCTCATATTGGGGGTTCTGCCTGTCAGCGGGGCCGGATGCCCTGCCGCAGGTCTACATGTAAGATAAACGGCAGGAGGTCAACGCATCGGCCCCGGCCAGGCGCAGACTATTTTGCACCGTCCAATGACGGCCTATGGACCCGTGCCGCCCAATCCGCGCCCGCGGGGGAACGCGGCGATCCCGGCGCTACTGGAAGTACCGGCTTTCCTTGATCTGATCCCAGGCCCAGACGACCTCTTGCAGGCGTTCCTCGTCGGATCGGTTGCCGCCGTTCATGTCGGGGTGCAGATCCTTGACGAGGCTTTTGTATTGTTTGCGGATCTCGGCCTTGGTCCAGTGGTCCTTCGCCTCGAGGATGTCGATCGCGCGGCGTTCGGTGGGGGGCAACTTGCGGGTGCCGGTGACGCTTTTGCCAGGGTTGCGCGTGGCGTTCTGGCCCAGCACCTGATGCGGATCGTCGATGCCCAGCCGCGCCCAGGCGCGCTGTTCGTCGCCCGTCTTGGTGCCGCTTTTGTCGCCGGGCTTGCCAAAGGGCTTGGTTTCGCGCCCCCAGACCCGGTCCGATTCCATCTGCTCTTCGAACTCTTCCTCGGTGGTGCCGTTGAAGAAGTTCCATTTCAGGTTGTACTCGCGCACATGCTCCTTGCAGAACCACAGGTACTCGTCCAGATGGTCCGGAGAGCGCGGGGCCCGGTATTGCCCGTTTTCCTCGCATCCAGGGTGTTCGCACACGCGCTGCGAGGTTTCGAACGCGCCGGACATTCCGCGCTTTCCGCGGTTACGCTTCTTCTTGTCGGAAGAGACACGGAGATCAAAACCGAACGGATCAGGATTCGCCATTGGGGACAGCCTTTGCTACTCGGGCATGAAACTCTAACGCTTTTGGGGCTGAGTAGAAGGGGTCAGATAGGAAAAAATGCGACTGTCACACATCATCGAGCAAAAACTGCGCGACGCTTTCGCGCCCGATCGTCTAACGGTCGAGGATGAAAGCGAAAAACACCGGGGGCATGCGGGGTACAGGGAAGGCGGCGACAGCCACTTCCGTGTGCATATCCGATCTGCGCAATTTGCCCCCTTGACGCGGATTGAGCGCCACCGTGCGATCCACGCGGCCTTGGGCCCCGAGGTGATGACGCGGCTGCATGCGCTGGCGTTGCAGATCGAGGTCTAGGCCGCGCTAGCGGGTGACGAGAGTCGGCTTGCCCGGGCCATCCGGGCGCCGCGCAGCGCCCAGCCGCGGCGCGCGGCTTTCGCGGCTCCGGCTGGTGAAGGTGGGTTCTTCCTGCGCATGGGTGGCCGAACGGAACGAGGGCATCATCGCGACCTCTTCCCGCTCCGGTTGCGGCTCGGGGGGGGCGTCGAACGGGTCGGCCACGGCGACCGGGCGCCGCGCGGGTTCGGTGGCGCGCATGGGCTGCGGTTCCGGTGCCGGCGGTCTTGCCAGCGCGGCAACCGGGGCGGGAGCGGGGGCCGGAGCAGGGGTCTGAGCGGGAACGGGAGCAGTCTCGGGTGCGGGGGCCGGGGCCTGCGCCATATGGACGGATGTGATCGCTTCGGCGCTGGGATAGGGGGCCGGGACGCTGGCCGAGACGCTATCGAGCGCGCGGCGGAACACCAGCATGTTCTGATAGGTCGT
>CAYGRI010000443.1:0-3873 GCA_964352155.1 uncultured Maritimibacter sp.
AGATCGGCGAGTGGGAGCGGGACAAGATGTGCCGCTTTTGCCTGCTGACCGGCGACGATGCGCCTTATGTCTGGGATTTCGGCTCTGCCGCGATGCATCACAAGAAGTTCTCTGACTGGCTGGTCCCCGACCATTGCCGCGCCGGGGTGGTGGGGATGCGGGGGACGATCCCGCCGGAATTCGGCCTGATGCAGAAATATGCCAAGGAGATCGCGGGCCTGATCAAGGACGCGGGCATGGCCGACATGCCGGTGGGGCTGGATTACGCCGAAACCTCGATGTTCCACGCGCTGCAGGCCGAGGGGCTGAATGTGGTGGACGGTCAGCAGATCATGCTGGCGGCGCGCGAGATCAAGAACTGGGACGAGATCCAGCTGCTGACCCAGGCGGCCAGCATGGTTGATGGCGTCTATCACATGATCTACGAAGAGCTGAAGCCGGGCGTGCGCGAGAATGACATCGTCGCCCTGTCCAACAAGATGCTGTACGAGATGGGGTCCGACGATGTCGAGGCGATCAACGCCATCTCGGGCGAGCGCTGCAACCCGCATCCGCACAACTTCACCGACCGCTACTTCCGGCCCGGCGATCAGGCGTTCTTTGATATTCTCCAGTCCTACCAAGGCTATCGCACCTGCTACTACCGGACGTTCAACATCGGCCGCGCCACGCCCGCGCAGAACGACGCCTATGTGAAGGCGCGCGAATGGATCGACGCCTCTATCGCGCTGATCAAGCCGGGGGTCAGCACCGATACGGTCGCCGCCGTCTGGCCCACGGCCGAAGACATCGGCTTTCCGAACGAAGATGCCGCCTTTGGTCTGCAGTTCGGCCACGGCCTGGGGCTGGCGCTGCACGAACGGCCGATCATCAGCCGCGCGGTCAGTATGGACCACCCGATGGAGATCAAGACCGGCATGGTCTTCGCGCTGGAAACCTATTGCCCCGCCGCCGACGGGTACTCCGCCGCGCGGATCGAGGAAGAGGTCGTCGTGACCGACACCGGTTGCGAGGTTATCAGCCTGTTCCCGGCGGAAGATCTGCCGATTGCCAACCGCTACTGACCTCCCCGATCGGCCCCGCCCCGATCTGTGGGCGGGGTCACATTGCACAGGGTCCAAGCCATGCGCGCCGAGACGACGAAGACCGGCACCGGGGAGGCCCTGCGGATGTCCTCCGAGATTCGCCGGATCGGCACGTTGAGGGCCAATGCCAACCGACGTCGCCGCTTCGCCAGGACGCCTGGCCCGACGCATGTGTCTTCCGGCGCGGCAGCCGTGGCTTTGGGCATCGGCGGCACCTCAAACACGCCGATCGTCCCCCTGCCCAAGGGGGCGATGCCGGGGCTGACGCGCCCCGAGTTGACACCGGTTCGGACTGCCGAGGCGTTCGCGCCGGTGCCGATGCGGCCCCTTGATCTCAGCTATGACCACCGGGCGATCAACGGAGCGGCGTGCTGTGCGGCTTTGATCGCGGCTTCGCGCGAGATGGTCGTGCCACCCCATGCCGCAATCGAAGGATGGAATGATGTCAGATGCAACGAACCCGTTCCGGCTAGATGGAAAGACCGCGCTGGTGACCGGATGCAGCCGGGGGATCGGCGCCGCCACCTGCAAGGCGCTGGCCGAGGCGGGGGCCGATGTGATCGGCGTGTCCTCCAGCCTGACGGGGGATGGCGGCGCGATTGGCGACAGCGTCCGCGCGGCGGGCCGGCGGTTTGACAACGTGACCTGCGATCTGGGCGACCGCGCCGCGATCTCTGCCATGGTGCGGCAGCTTGCGGATCGGCGGGTCGATGTTCTGGTCAACAATGCCGGGATCATCCGTCGCGCCCCCGCCGCCGAGCATTCGGATGCCGATTGGGACGCGGTGATGGGGGTGAACCTGGACGCGCCGTTCCTCCTGACCCGCGAATTCGGCAAGGCCATGGTCAAGCGCGGGGCGGGCAAGGTGATCTTCGTGGCCTCGATCCTCAGCTTTCAGGGCGGGCTGACGGTGCCGGGCTATGCCGCCGCGAAAGGGGGCATCGCGCAGCTGACCAAGGCATTTGCCAACGAATGGGCCGCGTCGGGGGTCAACGTCAACGCCATTGCTCCGGGCTATATCGCGACGGACAATACCTCGGCCCTGCAAGCCGATCCCAACCGCGAAGCGGCTTTGATGGCGCGGGTCCCGGCGAACAGATGGGGCACGGCGGATGAGATCGCCGATCCGATTGTGTTTCTGGCAGGCGAGGCGTCTCGTTTCATGCACGGGACGGTGCTTGCGGTCGATGGCGGCTGGCTGGGGCGCTGACGGGCGGGGTCCATCACGCCTGAAAGGGCGGGCGCCATGCCACCGACGCATACGTCACCGGCCCCTTTGCCGGGAGGGAACACTGCGAAAGACGCCGCGATGACCCAGGGCCGAGGGGCCCGACGCCGCGCGTTTCGTGTTGCGCCTGTTAGCTGTATTCCAGCGTGCGGGCCAGGATGTCGACGCCCTGCATGTTCCAGAAATGCAGGAGGTCGATGAAGATCCAGTTCTCGGTCAGCTTGTCGCCGTCGCGGCGGTACATGTCGATGACGCGCATATCTCCGGGGCGGCCGGTGGCGGGCATCCCCATGAACCCCCCGGCGGGCGTCAGCGTAAGGTTCGGCCATCCGAAGAAGCCGCCGAAATTGCCCTCGGCGATCCGGCAGAGATGGCCGTTGAAGATCCGGTCCCTGAACCCCGCCCGGAACGGGCCGGAATGCTGTTCGGCATAGCGCTCTATCGTGTAGGTTGCGCCGATCCCGGTGGGCCCCCACCAGATCATGTCTTCGTTCCAGCTGCGCCGCAGCTCGTCCACCAGCGGTTCCTCGCGGCCGCCTGTCCAGGTTTTGATGTCGGAGATCATGTACTCGATCGCCGCCAGCGTCTTGCGGCCCTCGGCGGGGTCCTGAGCGTCGTACAGCAGGCCGTCATGGGTCATCGGGCCGGGCTGCACCAGCTGCGCCGCCGTCTGGGGCGGAAACGGGCGCAGACCGGCCTGCATCATCAGATGTGGGATGTCGAAGAACATCGCCGTCTCGGTGATCTTGCCACCCTCGACCTTGTTGAATTCGCAGTAGCGCAGCATTGTGATCCGGCGGGTCGGGGGGATGCCCAGCCACGGCCGATCGAACAATCCCATCAGATGCCCCATGGAGACGACCCACACCCCTTCATGCCCGGCCAGATCGTTGTGGCCCGCCAGAAAGATATCCATCCGCCGCTGCAGGCTGGTTAGCGCCGTCCGAAGCGGGCGCCAGAAGGTCTGGGCCACCTGCGCGCCCGATTCCAGCTCGTTGAACGGATGATACCCCCGCCACAGGTAGTCCGCGGCCACAAATCGGTCGACCACCGCCGCGACATCCTCTGGCGCGGCCCCATCGAGCTGCGCGTAATAGTCGATAACGACTTGTTTTTCGGCCTGAAACGTCTGGGGGGTCATTCTGGTTCGATCCTGATTTCGGACTTGTTTTGCACACGCATTCAAAAACACCTTGCCAAGTCGGTGCGCCAGTGTCTAGGCTGCTTTGCAAACGCATGCAAAACTGCGGAATTCCATCGGGAGAAGCCGAATGGCTGAAATTCAGTTGCGCAATCTCAGCAAGCGCTGGGGCAATTTCGTCGGTGTCGACAACTTTGATCTGACGATTGCGGACAAGGAATTCCTCGTTCTGCTGGGGCCGTCGGGCTGCGGCAAGACCACCACGATGCGGATGATCGCGGGGCTGGAGGATGCGACGGGCGGCGACATCCTGGTGGATGGCAGGCGGGTCAACGACCTGGAGCCAAAAGACCGCGACGTGGCGATGGTGTTTCAAAGCTATGCGCTTTACCCGAACATGAACGTCTACGAGAACATCC
>CAYGRI010000444.1:0-3872 GCA_964352155.1 uncultured Maritimibacter sp.
GGAGAGGCTTCGGCCCCAGGGTGCCGAAGCCTCTCCCGCCCGATGGCGCGGGCCTGTGACGGGACCGGGGCGCGGATGCGGTGGCGGCGTCAGTCGCGTTCGAAGCGCATATAGGCAAAGCGTTTGCCGTCCGGTGCCCAGCTGGGCACGTTGAGCGAGCCTTGGCCGCCGTGGAATGCCGCTATGCCGCGCGGGGTACCGCCGGATTGCGGGATCAGGCGTAGTTCCACCTCTTCACCCCGGGGGTGGCCTTGGACATGGGGCAGGTAGGACAGGTAGACCACATGGCGGCCATCGGGCGAGGGATGCGGGAACCAGTTGACGCGCGCATCGGCCGTCATTCGCTGGGGTGTGCCGCCGCCGGTGGGGATGCGCCACAGGTCGGGCGTTTCGCCGTGATGATCGGAATTGTACCAGATCCATGCGCCATCGGGCGTGTAATCCGGGCCATCGCGGTGGCCGGGCCCTTCGGTCAATTGTTGTTCGGCGCCGCCGCTGGCCGGGCAGGTGCAGATGTGAAACACCCCGCCCCGCCGCGCGGTATAGACGATGCGCGCCCCGTCCGGCGACCAGCCGTGCCAGTAAGACGGGATCCGGTCGGTGATCCGGCGGGGGATGCCTCCGCCTACGGGGAGGGTGTAGATGCAGGCCGTCCCCCGCGCCGGGCTTTCGCAGATCGCCAGCGTCTGCCCGTCGGGCGAGAGGCCGTGGTCATTGTTCAGATGGGTCAGGTCGCCGGTGACGATGGGCTGCAGCCGGTCGTCGCCCAGATCCAGGCGAAACACCCGGCCGCCGCCGTTCACGATCAGGAAGCCGCCGCAGGGCGACCAGTTGGGCGCCTCGATCAGAGTGTCGGAGCGAAACGCGATCTCTTCGCGCCCGCTGTCCACATCGTGCAGGATCAGGGTAGAGTGGGTCACGGCTGAAAGACGTGGGCGAATTGATCGCGAAGCAGGTTTTTCTGCACCTTGCCCATGGTGTTGCGGGGCAGGGCGTCGACCACGACCACATGGCGCGGCTGTTTGAACCGCGCCAGACGGTCGCGCAGATCCTCGGTGACGCTTGCGGCGTCGGGCGCGGCCCCATCCTCTGCCACCAGAACGGCCACGACGCTTTCGCCGAAATCGGGATGCGGGGCGCCGATCACGGCGCTTTCCTTGATCCCCGGCATATCGTCCAGCAGGATCTCGATCTCTTTGGGGTAGATGTTGTAGCCGCCCGAGATGATCAGATCCTTTCCCCGCCCGACAATCTGGACATAGCCCTGATCGTCGATCAGCCCCAGATCGCCGGTGATGAAAAAGCCTGTGTCGCGCAGTTCCTCGGCGGTCTTTTCCGGCATCTGCCAATAGCCCTTGAAGACATTGGGGCCGCGCACCTCGATCATGCCGATCTCGCCCTGGGGCAGGGGTGCGCCGGTCTCGGGGTCGGTCACGATCACCGCTACCCCGTCCAGCGGAAGGCCCACCGTGCCGGCGCGGCGGGCGCCGTCATAGGGGTTGGAGGTGTTCATATTGGTCTCTGTCATCCCGTAGCGTTCCAGGATGCGGTGACCGGTGCGATCCTCGAAGGCGCGGTGGGTCTCGGCCAGCAGCGGCGCAGAGCCGGAGATGAACAGCCGCATATGCCGTGCCAGATCGCGGGTGAAGCGCGGGTCGTCCAGCAGGCGGGTGTAGAAGGTGGGCACGCCCATCATGGTGGTGGCGCGCGGCAGCTCTGCCAGCACGGTGTCGAGGGCAAAGCCCGGCTGGAAGATCATCGCCCCGCCCGCCAGAAGCGTGATGTTGGTGGCGACGAACAGCCCGTGAGTGTGAAACACTGGCAAGGCATGCAGCAGCACGTCGTCGGGGGTGAAGCGCCAGGTATCGGCCAGCACCCTTGCGTTGGACAGCAGGTTGTTCTGGGTCAGCATCGCGCCCTTGGACCGCCCGGTGGTGCCAGAGGTATAAAGGAAGGCGGCTAGGTCGTCTGCGTCCCGGTCGAGGGTCTGGAAGCTGTCGGGCTGGTCCAGGGCGGCTTGCGCGAAACTGCCGCTGCCATCGGCGTTCAGCGTCATCAGCGCGGTGCCATGGGCCGCCGCGACGGGTGCCAGCGCGGCCTCGGCCTTGGCGTCGCACAGCATCAGGCGGGCGCCGGAATTGCCGACGAAGTAGTCCACCTCTCCGGCGGTATAGGCGGTGTTGAGCGGCAGAAAGACGATGCCGGCCTGGACGCAGGCGGCATAGACGGCGAGCGTTTCGGGGGATTTGGCGGTCTGGACGGCCAGGCGGTCGCCGGGGCGCAGACCGGCCTGCGTCAGGGCATGGGCAAAGCGGGCGGCCTGACGCAGAAAGGCGTCATGGGTCAGGGTCTGCCCGCCGGGCAGATGCAGGAATGGGGTCTCCGCGCCGGTGTGGCGGCCGAACAAGCTGTCGTACAATGCGTTTGCCATCTGTCCCTCCCGTGGCCGGCCGCCGCTTTGTGCGGTCAGCCCGGTCTGCCTGCGGGCGTCGCGCGGCTCTGCCGGGCGGGGCCCGGCGGGTCGGCCTTGCAGGCAACACTCGGATAAGACCGGGAATTGAGCATTGCAATCCCCCGCGTCCAACATACCGTCACCCGGGACAGAAGGAGACATGCCCATGACAGCCGCCACCCGCATCGTTCTGGCCCGGCGCCCGCAAGGCGACGCCAGCCTGGAGGACTTTCGGTCCGAGACCGTTGAGTTGCCCGCGCCAGAGGCCGGGCAGGTTCTGTTGCGCACGATTTGGCTGTCGCTGGATCCCTACATGCGCGGGCGGATGAACGCGGCGGCCTCTTATGCCGCGCCGCTGGAGATTGGCGAGGTGATGACCGGCGAAGTGGTCGCAGAGGTCATTGCGTCGCGGGCCGAGGGGCTGGAGGCCGGGGACATCGTGCTGGCGGGGCTTGGCTGGGCCAGCCATGGCATCGCCGGGGCGCAGGAGGTTCGCAAGCTGGATCCGGGGCTGGCGCCGGTCTCGACCGGGTTGGGCGTGCTGGGGATGCCGGGCCATACCGCCTGGGTCGGGGTGACGGATATTCTGCGGATCCAGTCCGGAGAGACGATTGTGATTGGCGCGGCGACGGGGGCTGTTGGATCGCTGGCGGGGCAATTGGCCAAACGCGCGGGGCTGCGGGTGATCGGCATCGCGGGCGGGGCCGAGAAATGCGGCTTTGCGGTGGACAAGCTGGGGTATGATGCCTGCCTCGATCACCGGGACCCGAAGCTGGCCGAGGCGCTGGAGGCGCTGACGCCGCAGGGGGTGGATTGCTATTTCGAGAATGTGGGCGGCAAGGTGCTGGAAGCGGTGCTGCCGCGGATGAACGAGCGCGGGCGGATCTCGGTATGCGGCATGGTGGCCTGGTATTCGGCGGCCGGGTACCGCGATGTGATGGCGCTGCCGCTGGTGTGGCGCACGATCCTGGTCAAGCGGTTGCGGGTGGAGGGGTTCCTGATCTTCGATCATGCGGCGCGTCTGGCCCCGTTCCTGGAAGAGGTCGGCCCGCTGGTGAGCCGGGGCGAATTCTATTATCGCGAGTCGGTGTCGGAGGGGCTGGAGACCGCGCCGGAGGCTTTTCTGGCGCTGCTGGAGGGGGGGAACTTTGGCAAGCAGCTCGTCCGGGTCGGGCCGGATCCCTGACCGCGGCGTGATCCAAAGGCGCGCTACCGCGCAAGACTATTCCGCCAGTTGCCCCCTGACACGATGACAAGGGCGGGGTGCCTGTGTCACGGTGGGGCATCAGCCGCGCGCCAAACCGGGGCGAGGCGGGGAGGATCGGGCGCAGTTGCGCGGGCCAGGGATGTTTGGGGGCCCTGGAGGTTTTTTCGGCCTGGGGCTTCGGGGCCTCTGGATATATGGGGCCCTGACTTCTTG
>CAYGRI010000445.1:0-3871 GCA_964352155.1 uncultured Maritimibacter sp.
GGTCATGGCGGCGATGCTTTCATTCCGGGAGTGGGGCCGCGCGGGCGCCCTGGCGGGCGGCGCGGCCGCGGCAGAGATCAGTCGAGGCCCCAGAGCGTGCGGAAGCCCTGGATATGCACATCGCCGTAGCCATCGTTGAAGGTGGCGGGGATGCCCGCGCTTTCGACGTTGTCATCGGTGAAGATGAAGGCCGGGGTGTTCAGCTTTGTCACCGGATCCAGCCCGCAGAGCAGGCGCATGTTGGCATCGGTTCCGGCCATCCCGACCCAGCCCAGGCTTTCGCCTACGTTCATTTCCACGATGTCGCCCTCGCGCATCATGTCCAGGACGAAGGGCGTGCCGTTATAGCTGACGATCTTT
This sequence comes from uncultured Maritimibacter sp., assembly GCA_964352155.1. Lineage (GTDB taxonomy): Bacteria > Pseudomonadota > Alphaproteobacteria > Rhodobacterales > Rhodobacteraceae > Psychromarinibacter. The sequence goes on from CAYGRI010000445.1 coordinate 361, forward strand.
GCGTCCGAGCCCGCGATCTGGATGGCCGGGACGATGAACTGGCTCATGGAATCGTAGACCGGCAGCACGTAGTTGATCGTCGGGTCCGACAGCAGCGCGTTCTGCACCGCAGGCTGGCCCTGGGTCGCCCAGTCGTTCACCGGCACGTTGATGTAGCGGGTGGTGCAATCGGGGCAGTTTTCCGCGAGATATCCCAGGATCGCGTCGCGCAGGGGGGCGGTGGGCGTGATCTCATCGGGGCCGAGCACCAGGGCGTTCACCTTGCCCTCGGTCTGGACCATCGCCCAGGCAGCGATGATCTTGCCGATGGTGACGTAATCGGTGTTGGCCGCGCCATCCATGAACGCTGGGGTTTCCTGGGTCGTGGCATCCCAGTTGTGGGTTGCGGTGACCTTGACGCCCGCCGCTTTCGCCTCGAGCAGCTGGGGCTGGACGAATTCCGGCGGCAGGCCGCCTTGCAGGTCGATCAGGTCAAAGCCTTCGGCGACGGCGGTGTTGATACCCTGGATCCAGCCGGCCGGATCCATCTGGGTTTCCCAGTCGCGCAATTCGAAACCCACCATCGCGGCGGCATCGACGAAGCCCTGGCTGATCGCCGCGTTGAACGGGTTGGCATTGGTCAGCGGGATCACGAACATCTTCTTGTCGGCCATGCAGGTCCGGGCATCGAAGGCCGGCCCCGGAGCGGTGAAGCTGGGCGTTTCGCTGTATTGCGCGACCAGCGCCCGCGCGGCGTCGAGGTCGGCCAGCGCCGGTGTGGAAAGGGCGCAAAGGCCCAGGGCCATGGCGATATGTCGGGTCATCGTGTCATCCTCCGGTGGGTGCGGTTGATTGGGCGGATTTCAGGTAGGCGATCGCGTCGTCGGTGCGGATCAGGTCTGCGTATTTGGCGCTCATGTCGAACAGGTTGGCTTGGTGGGGGGCCTCGGCCCGGTCGCCCACCGCATCCTCGACCACCAGCGTGACGAAGCCGTGGCTGATGCTGTCGATGCAGGTGGCGCGCACGCAGCCGGAGGTGGTGACCCCCGTCAGCAGCAGCGTGTCGACCTTGAGCCAGTGCAGCGTGGCCGCCAGCGAGGTGCCGAAGAAGCCGGACGGATATTGCTTTGTCACCACGATATCCTGGTCGGTATAGGCCAAGGGCGGGGCGAGTTTTTGGGTCTCGCGCCCAGCATCGAAGCAGGACAGCGCGGGGACCTTGGCGTAGAAGGCACCGCCATCCGCGCCGCCGGGCTGATAGAGGACTTCGGTAAAGATCGTCGGGATCCCGAGGTCGCGGGCCACGGGGGCGATGCGGGCGGCGTTATCGAGGGCAATGCGGCAGCCCTCGCCCCCATAAAGCGGCGCGTCGGGGTCGAAATAGGCCTTGGCGAAGTCGATGAAGATCACCGCCGGGCGGCTGCCCCGGGTCTGGGCCGCGTGGTAGCCGGCGCGCGCGTAATTGGTGTCGAGGTCGTCGGTCATGGGCTCTGCCTCCTTGCCGGCGCTGCGCCATTCGGGGGCGCCTGCCCCGCGCAGGTCTGTGGGACGGGACGCGGCCGCCTCATTCCGCCGCTTTCGGGTAGGAGCCGCGAAACACCGGGGCTGCTGGCGGCGGAAAGCCGGTTTCCCGCAGGCTCCGCTGCTTGAGCTCGTCGATCGAGGTGAAGCCCCGGTCGAACAGCGGCATCTCCGGGCGCTTGGCCGCCATTTGCTGGCGCAGGCTGTCGGTGGCCTTCGGATCGACTTTGCCCTGCGCGATGACTACGCCGTAGCGGCGGGCCCCTTCCGGCGTGACCAGCCCGCGCTTGACATCCGTCAGCACCAGCTCCGGGTCGCGGGCCAGCGGGTCGCCCCAGCCGCCGCCGCCCCAGGTGTTGAAATGCAGGATATCGCCGGGGGCAACCGCGATCCGGTCGCATTTCGAGGGGATGTTCTCCTCTGTCCCGTCAGCGCGCACCAACCGCTTGGTCGAGCGCATGCCCGGCGCGCCGCCGTTGACGCCCCAGGGATAGGTCAGCCAGCGGTCGTCGTGGATAGAGACCTCTCCCGCCTCAAGCATTTCATAGGCGATGGTGATGCCATTGCCGCCCCGGTGCAGACCCGCACCGCCGGAATCGGGGATCGTGGCATAGGTGCGGATCCGCAGGGGGAAATAGGCCTCTAGAAATTCGTTGGGCACATTGGTAAAGGCGGGCCACAGCGAGTGGCCGTCGGGACCATCGCCGGCGGGGCGGCCGGGCACGCCGCCAAAGCCGATCTGGAACAGCTGGTACCACTCGCCCGAGGCGTCAAAGCCCGAATACATGAAATGCGGGCTGTCCGAGAAACCGGCGGCATTCAGCGCATCGGGCGCCCCCTGCCCCAGCAGCCCGCCCATCAGGTCAAAGATCCGGCCCAGCATATGGGTCCGGCAGGACAGGGCGGCGGGTTTCTTCGGCTTCAGGATGCAGCCTTCCGGGATATGCACGTCGACCAGATCGTAGAAGCCGTCGTTGAACAGGATCTGCGGGTCGAACAGGTTGATCGTGAAGGCACCGAAGAACATCTTGAACATCTCTTCGTTCAGCAGAAAGTTGATCGAGGAAAAGCTTTGCGGATCCGAGCCGGTGAAATCGAAATAGGCGACATTGCCCTCGCGGTGCAGGTGACAGGCGATCTTGTAGGGGCCGTTGCCCATGCCGTCGTCGTCGATCCAATCCTCGAAATAGGCCTTCTTGCCGTCCACCGCTTCGGGGATGATCATCTGGATGATCGCCCCCATGGCGGCCTTGTTGCGGTCGAGCATGTCCCGCATGGCGCTGATGTAGATGTCGGTGCCGAAGCGTTCGATATTCTCGCGCACCCGGCGTTCCGCCAGCCGCAAGGCCGCGATGATCGCGAAGAAATCCGATTTGTTCCATTCAGGCATCCGGGTGTTGGCCAGCAAGATCGCGAACAGATCGTCCTGCAGAACCCCGCCCCGGTAGATCTTGGTGGGGGGCACGATCATCCCCTCCTCATAGATCATCTTCGCATCTGTCGGCAGCGACCCGGGCACCTTGCCCCCCACATCCGTCATATGGCCGAACATGGCGGCCCAGCTGACCAGCTTGCCGTCGTGAAAGATCGGCATCATCAGCAGCCAGTCGTTCAGATGGCTGACCGCGCCGTTGCAGCTGTAGGGATCGTTGGTGATGAAGATGTCGCCATCTTCGATCGTGCCCTCATAGCCCTGCATGAACCCGTAAAGGAAAGAGCCGAACTGGCCCACGACCATCTTGCCCTCTTCATTGGCGATCAGCGGGAAGGCGTCGTGCTGTTCGCGGATGCCGGGCGACATGGCGGTGCGGAACAGCACGGCATCCATCTCGTTGCGCGCATTGCGCAGGGCGTTCTCCACGATGTCCAGGGTGATCGGGTCAACCGCCACCCGCTGGAACACAGTGGAACTGGTCTCGATGATTCGAGCTGGCATGGCCTAAACCTCCCGGCGGGATGCTGAAGAAAAACGCGCCCGCAGCAGCGGATCGCGCGGCGGGCGGGGGCGGGT
>CAYGRI010000446.1:0-3863 GCA_964352155.1 uncultured Maritimibacter sp.
CAACACCCTTGCCGATGGCGGCACCGAGTTCCAGGACGGCTGAGTCTTCGGGCGGCGCCTCGGTGCCGCCATCGCCGACGATGTCCTCGATGCCCGCCTCGATCTTGGAGGACGATTTGAACATCCGCTGCTTGAGCTTTCCGAAAAAGGACATTCCCGCTCCTGTCTGACCCGTCCTGATCAGGTAATCCCTTCCGCGCCGCGATGGAAGGCCCCAGCGCGACCGGGGCTTGCACGCCCCGGACCGGCGCGCCCAAGGTTGCAGCCGCTGCGCCGGACGACGGCAGACTTAATCCGGCCTTTACGCGGCTTGGGCCATTGTGGGGCGATCGTTCAGGTTCACCGCGAAAGGCTGCTTGCTTGCCCGACCGTGCCCCCTTGGCCTCCGCAGGCGTGGCGTTTGCGGCGGCTTCGCTGTTTCCCGGCCTTCTGATCGTGCTCGCCGCCGGTCTTGGGGGGCTGTGGATCTGGGCGGCGCTTATTTACATCGGCGGCTGCGTCTATGTGCTGGATGAACTGGCAGGGGCTGCGGCGCCGCAGGACGGCGGCGCGTTCCGGGGCCATGGCTGGCTGTTGGTGGCGCTCACCGGGATGCACACGGCGGTGTTGGTCCTGACGGTCCAGGCGATCGCCGGGCCAGAGCTGAGCCCTGGCCAGAGGGCCGGTTTGTTCCTGGCGGCGGGCTTGTTCCTTGGGCAGGTCAGCAACGCCACGGCGCATGAGTTGATCCACAGCAGCCCGCGCGGGCTGCGCGATCTGGGCCGCTGGATCTACATCTCGCTGCTGTTCGGCCACCATGCCTCGGCCCACCGGCTTGTGCACCACGTCCATGTCGCCACACCGCGGGATCCGAATTCCGCCTGGCTTGGAGAGAGCTTTTATCATTTCATGCCGCGCGCCTGGGCCGGATCTTTCCGCAGCGGTCTGGCCGCCGAAACCGCGCTGCGCCGCCGGGGCGGCCAATCCAGGCTGCACCCTTACGTGCTTTATCTGGGCGGGGCCGCGCTGTGGCTGATAGGCGTCGCCGCCCTGTACGGCCCGGCCGGGCTGCTGGGCTATCTGCTGCTGGCCGCCTTTGCGCAATCGCAGCTGATGTTGTCCGACTATGTGCAACACTACGGGCTGTCGCGGCGGATCACCGCAAACGGCAAGGCCGAACCGCCCGGCCCGCAGCACAGCTGGAACGCGCCGCATTGGCTGAGCGGGCGGATGATGCTGCACGCCACCCGCCATTCCGAACATCACGCCCATCCCGCAAGACCCTTCCCCGAACTGACCCTCCCCGCGCCCGGGATGGCGCCGATGCTGCCCCGCTCGCTGCCTGCCATGGCCAGCCTTGCCCTTGTGCCCCGCCTGTGGCGCCAGGTCATGGACCCGCGCGCACTGGCCTGGCACCCAGGCATAGAGCTTCGGCACGCCGCCGAGTAGCGCGCTTCGCGGCACATCCGCGCCACCGGCAGATCCGAACGGGCCCAGGATTTGCACATCCCGCCCCGGCCCGGCATGCCAATGCGCGACCCCGGCCGGACGCGACAAGCCAGATCGCGGGGGCGCGCGCGCCGGGGCTGGTAGAGCGGGCCGTTTTCTGGCACTCTCACCGAATGTACGCCCGTTCCATTCTCACCGCCGCCTGCCTTGCCGTTCTGACGGCCCTGCCCGCCGTGGCGGAAGAGGAAATGTCAGCGGCCGAGTTCGAGGCCTATGTCGAAGGCCGCACCCTGACCTATCACGACGACGGCGTCGCCTATGGGGTGGAGCAATATCTGCCCGGGCGGCGGGTGCGCTGGGCCTATTTCGGCGACGAATGCTGGGACGGCTATTGGTATGACGACGGCCCCAACATCTGCTTTGTCTACGAAGACAATCCAGAGCCGAAATGCTGGCGCTTTACCCGGAAGGGGGGGCGCCTGTCGGCCCTGTTCATCGGGTCGGAGGAAGGCCGCGAATTGTACGAAGCGCTGAACAGCGAAGAGCCCCTGTACTGCCCCGGCCCCGACGTGGGCGTCTAGCGCATCTCGCGCCCGATCAGAGTCGCGGCCTCGGATACCGGACCGAGGCAGGGCGTGCAAATCGGCCCGTCCCGCCCGGTATGATGTTTCAATGCGCAACACGCTCTGATCCGGCGCCGATTCCTCTATCGTTTCCTGACACGATCAGCCGCTGACACGGCCAGACCTTGGCTCCGTCGGACCTTGGCCCAGCGAGACCCTGGCGCGGGTTGACTCTGGCCCAGTCCGACGCTGACGCCGTCAGAACAAAGACCCCTGTTCCGGCGGTTTCGCGGGTTTCTTCACCCGCCGCGCCGGTTTCCCGCCCACCGTCAGCGTGCCATCGCTGAACTCGATCTCCAGCGCCCCCGCAGGTTCGGCGGCGGCCAGAGTGGTGACGACCGCGCCATCCGCCCGCACCACCGTATAGCCACGCCGCAAGGTCTCTCGGTATCCGAGGCTCTGGCGCAGACGCTCCAGCGCGTCCAGCCGCCGTGTCCACGCGGTGACCTGGGCCTGGCCCGCCCCACCCGCGCGCGCCGCCGCCTGCTGAAACCGCTCGCGGTTGCGCCCCAGATCCCGCGTCAGAAGTTCGGGGCGCAGCCGCGCCGAGGCGGCGCCAAGCTGGCGCGCGCCGTCGCGGCACAGCCGGGCCAAAGCGGGGGCGAGCCGCCGCGACAGCCGCTCCGCCGCCAGCCCCCGGTCCGCCACCGCCCGGCGCAGGGTCGCAGGCCGCAAAGAGGCCGCCGCCGTCGCCAGCCGCGCCTTGCGCCGCTCTTGCGTGGTGGCAAAGGCCCGATCCAGCCGGTCTGCCGCGTAATCCAGCCGTTGCCGGGCCTGGGCGGCCAGCGCCTCGGGGCGCGGCAGGGCGCGCGGCTGGTCCGGGCGCCCTGCGCATCCGTCCAGGCCAGCAGCTCCAACCGGACCGGCACCGCCAGTTCCGCCGCCGCCGTCGGGGTCGGCGCCCGCTGATCGGACACAAAGTCGATCAGCGTCGTGTCCGTCTCATGCCCCACCGCCGAGATCAGCGGGATCTCGCTGGCCGCCGCCACCCGGGCCACGGTTTCCTCATTGAAGCCCCACAGATCCTCGATCGAGCCACCGCCCCGCGCGACAATCAGCAGATCCGGACGCGGCAGCGCCCCGCCCGGCGTCATCCGGTTGAAACCTTCAATCGCGCGCACAACCTCGGGCGCGCAACGGGCGCCCTGCACGGCCACTGGCCAGACCAGCACACGGCGCGGGAACCGGTCGCGCAAACGGTGCAGAATATCGCGGATCACCGCGCCCGAGGGCGAGGTCACCACCCCGATCACATCCGGCAGAAACGGCAGCGGCCGCTTGCGCGCCGCGTCGAACAGCCCCTCGGCCGCCAGCGCCGCCTTGCGCTTTTCCAGCATCGCCATCAGCGCGCCAACCCCGGCGGGCCGGATATCCTCGATCACCATCTGATACTTGGATTGCCCGCCAAAAGTGGTCAGGCGGCCCGAGGCGACCACCTCCATCCCCTCTTCGGGCTGCGTGGCCAGGCGCCCCGCGACGCCCTTCCAGACCACCCCGGACAATACGTTGCGATCATCCTTGAGATCCAGGTACAGATGCCCCGACCGGGGCCGCGAAACCCGACCCACCTCGCCCCGGATGCGGACGCGGCCGAACTCGCCCTCGATCACCCGTTTCACCGCGCCGGAAATCTCGGACACGGTGAATTCATGTGCATTGCCCGCGTCGGCGGGATCGTCAATCAGATCGGACATGCCTTGTTTTGCCCGATCCGCCGCGCCGGGGAAAGCCCTGCTTGCCAGCCCCGCCCCGGATGGCCTATCAGGCGCCGGATTGAACAGGGGGCAGCATGAACATTCTTATCCTCGGCAG
>CAYGRI010000447.1:0-3858 GCA_964352155.1 uncultured Maritimibacter sp.
CTGAGATGCGTGATCTGGTCCGAGCCCCAATGCCACGAGGCCAGGAGCCGGAACCCGCGATCGCCATAGGTGGCGCGCAGGTGTTCATAGGTGCAGTCATCGCTGCCGACCCAGACTGGCAACGGGATTTCCGCAGCGGTTGAGCCGACTCGGTACTGCCACGCGCCATCACCCGCACAGCCCGGAACCGGCCGCCGCGTGTCGTCGAAGAGAACCGCGGCGTCCCAGGCCGCGTAAAAGAACTCGCCGCTCGCATGGACAGTCCGCTCCTGCACCACGCAGCCGCGATACTCGACGCCCTGCCAGGAACAGCGCTCCTCGCTGATCGACAGCGCATGCACCACAATGGGCGGCGGGTCGATCACACGCTGGATGTCGGGCAACGTGTAGCCAACCACCGCGCTGAGCGTCCCGGCGGCAAGCACGGTCGGGGATACGATCTGCATGTCAAAGTCTCTCTGCAATGAGGCGGAACACATAGCTGGCCGAGCCCATGGCCGCGCCGACGCCGGTGATCATCATCCACCAGATCAGGCGCTCAAGCCGGATTTCGGTGCGCTCCAGCCGCCGCAGCGCATCCTGAAGGCCTGCCTGCAAGCGGCCGAATTCGACGCCGCGTTCGTGCCAGCGTTCTTCCTGTTCGTCGGTCATGTCGGACCCTGCGGTTGGAGGTGGTTCGGGCGGTATCCGGGTCAGACCTGCACGAGGCTGAGGGTGAAGCCCGCTGGCGGCCCGCCCAGAACCTTCGGACTGGCCCCCAGATCATGCGTGAGGGTGAACGCGGTATCGGTGCTGCTCGCGGTCCCCGTGCCGTCGTTGAAATACAGGAGGAACGGATCGCCCCCGCCCTGCGGCGACAGCAGCCCGGTCAGCGCTACGCCGCCCCGGATGTTCGTGGCGTTGTTGAAGTTGAGGCCCTTGTCTGCCTCGCCGGAAGGCAAGCAGGCGATCGAAACGTTGGTCAGGGTCACATCGTTGATCTCGTCGAACACCATGAGCCAGTTGTCGTTGGTCAGGTTGGCATCGGTGATGGTCCAGTTCTCGAGCGTCAGCCCATCGACATGCAGGAAGTACATGCCAGTCACCTCGGTGCCTGGTTCGGGGCTGGCGGGGAGCCCTGTCGGCCCCGTTGCCCCGATCGTCCAGTCTTTCAGCAGCAGACCTTTCGCCTGCATGCGGCTGCCCGCATGACTGTTGTGCCGGATATCCAGCCAGCGATCCTTGATGTTGATGGCGTTCACGTTGCGGATCACGATGTCGCGCATGAACAGGTCGCTGTGGCGGCTGTTCTGCTTCATGTTCAGGATCCGCCAGCAGCCGTCGATGGTGAGCCCGTCCACCGTCACATCCCAAGCCCCGGGCACGATACTGAGCGCGTTTCCGTCATAACCGACGACCTGGTTGTCCAGCACCTGGATGTTCTCATCGAAGATGAACTTGTTATTGCCGATCCGGATGGCATCCGTGGCCTCATTCGGGTCGAGGTCCGGGCTGACGGCCGCGCTGTTGCGGTCCCGCGTCAGCAGGTTACGGCGAATGATGATCCCGGTGTTCCAGTTTCCGTGGGTGTCGATGGAACTGGAGGTGTCATCGGCGCAATGGTTGTCTTCGGCCACGCAGCCGCCCGAGCTGGACCAGAACTCGATGCTGTGGCGGCAGCCTTCGAGATAGCTGTTGCGAATGACCGAGTTGCGCTCGCCTTTCCTGAACGAGACCCCATACCCTTCGCCCGCGTCGATGGAACCGGGACGGCCGATGGTCAGATTGTCCATCACGTTGCCGTCGCCAGTATCGAACCGCACGGCTTGGCCGGTGCGCCGGAAGTTCGTCGTCTTCGTCGGATCGGTGTCGAACGCGCAATCGCGGATCGTGCTGTTCACCATGAACCGGCACCAGATATACTGGTGATCCCAGGCCGCCGCACTGCCATGGGCTTTTGCACCCACGAAGCTGCCGCCCATCAGCGTGAACCCCTCGACCGGATCGACCTTGAAGGCGAAGGCCTGCCAGGCCACCAGCTTGTTCTTGCCCAGCGCGCCCGCCAGCGTGACCGTGTTGCCGGTGATGGCGGCGATCTGATGCAATTCCTCGTTGATGGCGATCAGCGTGCCGCCGTAATCGGCCGGCCAGGTGATATCGAGATCCGGCCCGATCTGGTTCGGATCGACAACAAAATCCATGAACTGGTTGTTCTGGTATCCCGGCAGCTCCGCCGTGCCGACGACAAGCCAATCGCCAACCGACAGCCCCGTAGCATTCGCCATGACAATGGTGCTGGAACCCGCAGCGGCATTGGCCTGCAACAAAGAGCCCTGCAGAAGCGTGACCGTCGAGGGATCGGACGTCTCCCAGCTGCCCACCGGGTTGTCCCTGGGCACGTCGATCTCAAGTGGATTCTGAACCGTGATGGTTTTGGCCACCGGGTCGGTTGAGGCCACGAAACAGGTCGTGCGGCTTTCATCCGGGTGGTAGCTCTTGCGGGTCGTGTTGGTCCGGATCTCGATGATCGACCCGGGCACAGCGGCCGTCAGCAGCGCCTCGGTGTCAGGGTCCGGGGTCTTCAGGTAGAGTACCGTGTCGCCAGCACTGGAATCCGCCCCGATCACCGCTTCGCTCGTCATGGCCGGATCGTTGACCTTCTCGCCCCAGAGGAAGAACTGCCCCCAATAGTCGTCACCTTCGCCACGCTCGATCACGTTGCCCGACAGATCCAGCGTAATCGACTTCGCACGTGAGCCCGCTGGCGGTTGCATACGGCCCTTGAGGTGGATTGCGCCGTTTGGGCTGTCGAGATCGACGATCGCGCCGTCCGAGGCCTCATTTGGCAGGACATTCTGCAAGAACCATTCCAGCGGGACCTCGGCCGGGTTGGAGGCACTGTCGCCCCAGCCTGTCCAGTCCTGCCCGGCCGCGTTGTCGGCGTAAGCTGGTGTCAGCCGGTGATCGGCGAATACGTCCGCCCAGAGATAGGTGGGGATGGCCGGAACAACCGGTGCGGCGACCAAGGCCCCCGGTGGCCGCCGGACCTCGAGCAGCGGAATGGAAGTGATAGAGCCGAGCCTCTCGATATCCAAGGTCACATCGAGCACATCCGTGTCAAACCGGACCGGCACGTCGAATTCGAAGCCCGCGGTTATGGCGGTGCCCGCCACGGGCGCGGAATTGAAGGTCACCAGGCCCGTTGCGGCATCGACGCTCCAACCAGTCGCCTGCGCAATGCTGTCCAGCGCGATCAGGACCGATCCGGCGACAGGCTTCTCGATGACGCGCGGCCAGGACTGCGCCCCGGACGTATAGAGCTTCATCAGTTGAAACTCGGTTGTCTGGCCGTCCCCGGTACCGATCTTCTGATCGGTCGGTGCGATCGTCTGCGATGGCAGGCAGGATTTGTGGTCGCCCCAATCCTTGAACCGGAACCCGTGCAGCCGACCGTTGCGCGCTTCGAAGAACGCGACCACGGCAGCCAGATCGTCGGCGCGCCGGATGCCATAGGCGACATCATACCGCCGCCGCGAGTTGGCCCAGCTGGCGTTGCGCTCCTCACTGCCAGAGGCCAGCTCGACGATCTGCGTCCTGCGCTCCGGACCGCCCCGTGCGCCCCGGCTGATATTGTCGGGAAACCGGACCTCGTGAAACGCCATCACATGCCCCTCCGCCCGAGCGACACGGCGCGGGCAATGTCGGCTGCGACTTGCGTCCTGGATTGCCGGAAACTCTCAGCATCGCGGGTCATGATCGTGATGTTGACGGCGCCGCCCGCGCCATAGGTCTGGGCTTCACGCCGCGACAGCACCCGCTCGCCGCGTTGCGGATGGCCGGCACCTCGTCATGGCGAAGGCCTGCCATGCCCCCACTGTG
>CAYGRI010000448.1:0-3848 GCA_964352155.1 uncultured Maritimibacter sp.
AGTTGCCCCTGCCCCGGCGGCCCCAAATCGAGACTTGCACTTTTCCCGCTCAGCGGAATGGATAGAGCCAGACCTTGTAATCATCGATCAGGACATGCGCGTAATCCACCTCTGCCTGCGTCATCTTCTTGCGCACCTCTTCCTGGCTGATCGCCGCGTCGGGGTCGCCGCCAATCGCGCTCAGCGCGTACCACATATACGCCCGGACCAGATCGGGCGCCGGCAGGCCAAGGCCAAGCTCGTAATACCAGCCGACGCCAGATTGCGCCCCCGCATGCCCCTTCATCGCGGCACGCATGTACCATTCCATCGCGCGGACCGGATCCCGCGCTACCCCCAGACCCAAAGCATACATGACGCCGATCAATTCCTCGGCCTCGGCATTGCCGGACCGGGCAGCGGGCCAAAGGGCGGCCCGCGCCTCTTCGAAGCGGCCCGATTCCATCAGGTCGCGCGCCTTTTCCAGATCGGCCCGCGCCGGGGTGGCCAGCATCAGACCGGCCAGAGCCGCCGCGCAAACCCAGTGCAAAGATGTCTTCATGCGATCCTCCTGTCGGCCCTGACTGCGGCGCCCGGCATGGCGTTGGACCTGCCCGCCCCGCTGACGGATGCCGACTTCATCGCATTCGACCCCGAAAAGGCCAAGATCGGCCGGCTGCTTTTCTATGATCCGATCCTGTCGGGCAACCGCAACATTTCCTGCGGCACCTGCCACCACCACACGCTGGCCGGGGCGGACGGCCTGTCGCTGGGCGTGGGCGAGGGCGGCGAAGGGATTGGCCCAGACCGCACCACCGGCCGCGGCGCCGACCGCATCCTCAAGCGGATTCCGCGCAACTCTCCGGGCCTGTGGAACCTGGGCCACGCGGACATCGACGTGTTGTTTCACGATGGGCGGCTGTCGATCTCTGACCTGTACGGCAACGGCTACGACACCCCGTTCGAAGAGCGGTTTCCGCCGGGGCTGACGACGATCCTGGCCGCGCAGGCGCTGTTTCCCATGACCTCCGAGGCGGAGATGGCCGGAAATTCCGGCGAGAACGAGGTGGCAGGCGAGATCAAGGACCGGGTGGACGAGGCCTGGCCGATCCTCGCCCGCCGCGTGCAGGGGATACCGGCCTATGCCGACCTCTTCGCCGCTGCGTTTGACGAGGTGACCGCGCCCGACGACATCACCATCCTCCGGATCGCCGATGCCATTGCCGCTTTCGTCGGGACAGAATGGCGCAACCACGACAGCCCGTTCGACCGCTATCTGTCCGGCGACACCACCGCGCTGTCCGCCCCGGCGCGCCGCGGGATGGAGCTGTTTTACGGCAAGGTCGGATGTTCCGGCTGCCATTCCGGGCCGCTGCTGTCGGATTTCGAGTTTCATGCCCTTGGCCTGCCGCAATTCGGCCCGGGCCGCACCCGCCGCTGGGATCCGATGCCGCGCGATGTGGGTCGCATGGGCGACAGCAACGATCTGGCCGATGCCTACGCCTTTCGCACCCCGATGCTGCGCAATGTGGCCCTGACCGCGCCCTATGGCCACAACGGGGCGATGCCCACGCTCGAGGCGATGCTGCGCCACCATATAGACCCGCTGGACAGCCGCGCCGCCTGGACTCCCGACATGGCGGCCCTGCGTCCGGCGGATTGGCTGGCGCCGGTGGATTTCGTGATCGCCCAAGACCGACTGGAGATGGCGCGCCAGGCCGCCGCAATCGACATCACCCTGCCGCCGCTGGATGACGCCGCCATCGCCGATCTGATCGCCTTTCTGCATGCCCTGACCGGAGAGACCGCCGAAACCCGCCCGCTCGGCCGGCCCGAAACGGTTCCAAGCGGGTTGCCCGTCGACTGAAGCGCTGGGCGCTCGGGGCATGACAGCCCGGCTTTTTTGGACCCGCCCGGCGCCAAGCGGGATCCGGCTGAGGGTCATCCGCCGTCGTCGCGCCCACGGCGTCGGTCGGTGGGGGTTTCTCCGAATTCCGCCGCATAGGCCTGCGAAAAATGCCCCGGGCTGGCAAAGCCGACGGCATCGGCCACGTGCCCGACGGGCAGTTCCGTCTGATCAAGCAATTCCCGCGCCCGCGCCAGCCTGTGGCGCAGGTAAAACCGGATCGGTGTGTCCCCCATGATCCGCGAAAACACCCGCGTCAACTGTCGCGGCCCCAGCCCGACCAGCTGCGCCAGTTGATGCAACGACAGGGGGTCGGCCAGATGGCTGTCCATCAACTCCACGCTGGCGGCCACCTTCGGGTGCCGCTGGGCGGCATCATAGCGCGCGGCGCCGGATTGCAACCGGTCGGCGGGGCGGACATCCGTCTGGATGAACCAGGCGGCGACCCGAGCGGCGATCTCGTCCCCATGATCGGTCCGTATCATGGCGCGCATCATGTCAAAGGCCGCCGCGCCGCCCGCCGAGGTGTAGCGGTCGCGGTCGATCACGAAAAGACGACGCTCGATCAGAAGCGTGCCCGACATCTCTGCCAGCGGCGCGTTGTGATGCCAATGCACGGTAAACCGGCGTCCCTCCATCAAACCGCAGCGGGCCAGGATCACCCCCCCGCCCGAGATGCCGCCCAGCGTCACACCCTCGCGCGCCAGCCGGGTCAGGGGCGCCTCTATCCCCGCAAGGTCGGCGCGCATCGGATCGCCCCCGGCAATCACGAACACCCGGTCAAAGGCGCCCGATATCTCGGACAAGGGGCGGGTCGGAAAGACCGCCCCGGCAGAGGCCGCGACCTGCCCAGCCCCGGCCGACAGAAAGGCGACATTGTACAAGGGCCGCCCGTTCAGCAGGTTCGCGGCGCGCAAGGGATCAATCGCCGCCGCCGCCGACAACAGGGCGAAACCGTCTACAAGAAGAAACCCGATGCGGAGCGGGCGCTGGAAGGCAGGACCAGACTCGGACATTCCGCGACTGTATTTCGCAGGCGGCAAGAGGAAAAGCGCCGCGATGCCTGAGGCCAGCGCCTTCGCCGCGATTCTGTCATCCGCTACCGCCGCGAGACCGCGCGGTCAGGCAATCCGGGCTGGGCACCGGTCTGGCGCGGCCCGTCGCGATTCTCAAGCATGACCCGACCGGCAGCGCGGGGCCTTGACCGTTACGGCGCGCGGATCGCCTCCGAAAACGCGCCGGCTGGCGCCGATTGCGCGCGGGTGGTGATCAATGCGGCCTCCTTGCGGGCCGCGGTGATCCCTTCGGCCCCCAGCACCCCCAGCTCATACAGATAGCCCGGCAAATGGGCCGAGAACACAAGCCGCCAATCGACCGGCAGGTCCGGCTGCAAGACCTTGGCCAGCTCATAGACCACCGTCGTGCAATTGGCGCTTAGCGTGTTGTAGAACCTTGGCGCCGCCTCCAGTTCCCGCGCCAGATCGACGTAGGACAGGAACATCCGGCGCCTCTGCTCGGCAGTCAGATCCACCGGATACAGGCGCACCTCCTCCTGTCGGACATTGGTGCGCAGCCTGATCACGTCTTCCTCGGTGGCGCCGATCAGCACCAGCTCGAACTGGCGGAAGAAGCCGCCGATCTCGTTGAACGCCTCGCCCTGCTCGCGCCGGATCTCGACCGAGAACACGATATGGGCGCCATCCGCGAAACCGAAGCTGACCAGAAGATGCGCGATGTCGGGATTACTCCAGACCGAGGTGAACATGTCCACGCTTTGCAATTGCGTCAGGTCATAGCTGCGGGTGATCCAGTGCGGTTCCGCCTCTGTCGGGGAGATCCAATCGAAATCGCGGATGTCGCGCAGGGTGACCAAATCGCCCTCCACCTCCGCCTTGACCCCACGAGAGACGTCGATGTCCCAGTTGCGGTCCTCGCTGGGCTGGATCGTCTGATACCACAGGCC
>CAYGRI010000449.1:0-3812 GCA_964352155.1 uncultured Maritimibacter sp.
GTCGAGCAGGGCAATTCGGTGATCGTGATCGAGCACAACCTCGACGTCATCAAGACCGCCGACTGGGTGATCGACATTGGCCCCGAGGGCGGCGATGGCGGCGGCCAGATCGTGGCCGAGGGTACGCCGGAAACGGTCGCCAAGGTCAAGGCGAGCCATACCGGCCACTACCTCAAGGACATGCTGGGCCCCCGTCGCAAAGTGGCGGCAGAGTAACAGGGCACAGGGCGCGCGCCGAGGTTTTGTCGCGTGCCGACCTACCTCCGGCCACAGTTGCAGGCGAGACTTCGGGCGGAACCTGTCAAGAGGCTTCGCCATGCGTCCGTTTGTTTTCCTGTGCCTGATCGCCGCTTTTCCCGCCAATGCGGGCCAACCCTATAGCCAAAGCCTGGCGCAATGCGCGGCGCTTATGGACATATCGAACCGCCTCGCGCCAGAGCGTCGGTCCACCGATAACGGCCGCAAGTTGACCCAGCTGCGCGAGGCCTATTACATGGAGGCCGTTGCCCAGGCCAAGCGCGAGGGGCACAGGCCGCCCACCCGGCAGGTCGCAAAGCTCTATGCCGCCGCCGCAGAGGATTGGGATTCGCGCGGCCTTCTGTTCCTCTTTTCAGAAGACGCGCGCGACTGGTTTGCCTATTGCCGCAAGTTCGGGGCGCATCTGGGGCTCGTCCTGACGCGATAGTGGCGGCCGGGCGGCCCTATTCCGCCGCCCGCAGTTGCAGCATCTTCAGCAGGGCCTCGTCGCTGCCCATGTTCTCGACGTCATCTCCATCATCGTCCGTGCCCGGTCCGGGGCCTGGCTCGACCATAGAGGCCTGCAGCTCCCACAGGATTTCGGGCAGGGGGGTGCGTTTGGCGGTGCGGCGCAGGCCCCAGTCGCGGGCGATCCGGCTTTGCCGCGGCATCGACAATTTGCCCAGCAGCCGCGCCAGCGCCAGCGCATAGATGCCGATCCAGGCGCGAATCGCCAGCATCGACGGCGTGAAGACCAGTGTCAGCACTGTCGCAATGCCCAGACCGAACACGACGGCCGTGGCCAATTGCTTCCACCACAGCGACGTGGGCGAGTTAATCGAATAGCCCCCGGCGATGAAGTCCAGCGACAGGCCGAACATCATCGGCGCCAGCCCGGCCATCGTGGTGATCGTCGTCAGGACGACGGGGCGCAGGCGATCTTCGGCGGTTTTGATGATCGCCTCGATCTTCGGCATGTAGCGGGAATATTCCTGATAGGTGTCGATCAGGACGATGTTGTTGTTCACCACGATCCCGGCCAAGGCCACGATCCCCGTGCCGGTCATGATGATCGAGAACGGCTGCTGCATCACCAGCATCCCGATCAGCACCCCGGTCGTCGACAGGACAACGGCGGCCAGAACCAGCACCGAGTTGTAGAACGAATTGAACTGCGCCAGCAGGATGATGAACATCAGCCCCAGCGCCCCGGCAAAGGCCGATTGCAGGAAGGCCTGGCTTTCCGCCTGATCCTCCTGGTCGCCGGTCCATTCCCAGGCGACCCCCGCCGGCAGACTGGCAGAGGTTTCCAGCCAGGTGGTCAGGGTCTCAATCCGCTCCGTCGGGGTCATTGGCACCTCGCGGGCCTCGCCGTTGGACCCGGGAACCTCGACCGTGAGGCCGGATTCCACGCCCGCCTTGATGTCGTAATAGCGCTTCTGGTCGACCCGGTCGATCTGCGCCAGCTTGGCGACCGGGCGCACCGTCACAAAGTTCGACAGCGGGATCAGCCCGTCCACCGTCCGGACCTTCAGGCTGTCCAGCGTCGACAGCACGCGATCCGCCTCGGGGAAGCGGACGCGGATGTCGATCTCTTCGTCCGAAGAGGGCACGCGCATCGTGTCCAGCAGCAGCCCGCGGGTGATCAGCTGAACCATGCCACCGATCGAGGCCACATCGGCGCCGTAGCGGCCGGCCATTTCCACATCGATGTCGATCTGCCAGTCGATGCCGGGCAGGGGCAGGGTATCCTCGATGTCGATCAGCCCGGCGGTCCGGTCGAATTGGGCGCGCACCTGCTCGGTCGCGGCGCGCAAGGCCTCAAGGTTTTCGCCCTTCAGCCGCAGATGCACCGGCTTGGCCGAGGCCGGGCCGCGCGACAGGTTCAGGATCTCTGTCTTGATGCCGGGCACATTGGCCAGCCGCCGCTCGATCTCTGCCAGAACGGTGTCGCCGTCATAGATCTCGGCCACGGATTCGGTTTCGACCAGGCCCAGGTATTTCTCGCCACTCTCGCGGGGGCGGTTGTCCCAGCGGATCAGCTCCAGCTGGATCTGGCCGATGGTGTCGCGGGGGCCTTCCGAACCTCCGGTGTTGGAATCGAGCCCGCCGTCGCCCGCGAAGGAAAACGCGCTTTCGACGCCCGTCACCTCCATCACAATCTCTTCGACCTGGCGCACCAGCGCGTCCTTCTCGGGCAGGGACAGGTTGCCGCGGGCGCGGACATAGACGATGGCCTGTTCCGGCTCGCTTTCGACGAAGAATTCCACGCCCAGATTGTTCTGACCGAAGTAAGAGAATGTCTGCATCACGAAGAAGATCACCGCCGCGACCGTCACGATGGGCATGATCGGGTTTCCGACGATGACCTTAATGAACCAGCCGAACAGGCTGTGGCGCTGGCCGGTGCGGATGCGCTTGGCCTTGCGTTCGATCCGGATCGAGCTGCTGGTGATGCCGGTCAGCACGGCACCCAGGGTGAACAGCAGCATCCCCGGCACGACCGACATGAAGCCCTGCATCGGATTGCTGCCGCCGGAGGGGGCGAACAGGTAATCGGGGTTGAGCGTTTGCATCGCCCCGATGAACACCAGATAGCCGGCCGGGACCACCAGCGCGGCGCGGACCAGCCACCACGGCAGGATCCGCCGCAGCGAGACGGCGGCCTGATCGAACTTGCGGCTCATCCGACCCGCGACGCCGCCCATGACGGGCAGATAGATCAGCGCCACCACCAGCGAGGCGGACAGCACGAAGATCAGCGTCACCGGCAGCATGCCCATGAACTGGCCTGGCACGCCCGGCCAGAACAGCATTGGCAGGAAGGCGCACAGGGTCGTCGCGGTGGACGAGACGATGGGCCAGAACATCCGCTTTGCCGCCTCAACATAGGCGTGCATCGGGCCGGAGCCCTCCTTGATCTTCCGGTCGGCATATTCCACCACCACGATGGCGCCGTCGACCAGCATCCCCACGGCCAGGATCAGGCCGAACATCACGATGTTGGACACGGTGATGCCCATCAGCGACAGCAACACGAAACACAGCAGGAACGAGGTCGGGATCGCAAAGCCCACCAGCAGGGCAGACCGGATGCCCAGCGACGCCAGAACCACGATCATCACCAACGAGATCGCCGTCAGCACCGAGCCTTCCAGCTGGGCGACCATCGATTCCACGTTGTAGCTTTGGTCGTTCGAGGTGCCGACCTGGATCGCGGCCTGCAGCTCTTCGGGCCAGAGGGCGCGAGCGGCCTCGACCTCGGCGCGCACCAGATTGGCGGTGTCGATCAGGTTATAGCCCTTCTTCTTGACCACCTGTAGCGCGACGGTCGTCTCGCCGTTGAACCGGGCGGTGCCGGTGCGGTCTTCGAAGGTCAGGCGGATGTCGGCCAGTTGCCCCAGATTGACCGAGCGGTCGCCGTCGCCCACGATGCTGATCGCCTGGATGTCGCGCAGGGATTGCAGGGTCGCCGGGATCTTGACGGCAAAGGCGCCCTGCGCGCTGTCCACCTCGCCTGCGGCGATCAGCAGGTTGTTCTGGCTGACCGCGTTGATCAGCTCGCCCGCCGTGAC
>CAYGRI010000450.1:0-3802 GCA_964352155.1 uncultured Maritimibacter sp.
TGGGCCTATGGCCCGTGCCGCAAGACGCTGCGCGCGGCCCTGCAAAATCAGAGGCCCTAATCGCCCCAGCCCCCCCCGCTTGCAACCCGAATCCCACACCTGCCCGCCGGGGTCGGCACCGCCCCGCGCGGGCGCGCCCGGGGTCTGTCGCGCGGGTCTTTCCGGATATCTTTCCGGACCGCTCTTGTGGCGCTGCGCGGGCGGCCCCACTTGTCACATACTGGCGGTCTGAAAGGCAGAGCGTCAAAGCTCCCCTCTTTATCACAGCCCGCCTTCTTATCACAGCCCGCCTTCGGGCCAATGCCGACGCGTCAGGCGCCTCCTGCGGCCGCAGGGGTCCGATACGGGCTGCGGGGGCGGACGGTGTTGCCCCGGCCGGGACGGGCTGGACGACGCCCGCCCCGCCTGCGGGCACGGCGCTGTGACAAAGGCCGATGTCGGCGGGCCGGTCGCCGATGCGCAGGGCCCGGCCGGGCTGGGGCGCAGGCGGCCTCGGGCGCTGGCGGCGCGACCGACGCGCGGATCGCGAACGCTGCCATGACCGAACCGGCATCCCCGCCAGCCGCGCGGGCGCTTGCCTCGACTGACCGGCTCGATGGACGGGCGCTCCGGTCAGCCCCTTCCCCGTCTGCATTCCGCTACAGGAGGATGTCGCATGTCCAAAGGGGACAAACGAAACGGCAACAAGGAAACGAAGAAACCGAAGAAAACCAAGGAGAAGGTCAGCGCGACGGCCGATTTCAACAAGGGCAAGCCCATGCTGAACATCGGCGCCGCCGCGAAAAAGAAGTAATCCCGTCTTCGGCCCGCGCCCCCGCACCAAAGGGCTGTGCGGGCCACAATGGCCCCTGTCCGCAGGACGCCAGGGTGCTAGGCGTCGCAGCTATGCCAGACACGTCCTCCGCTACCCAAAGTGTGGCCGCCGGGTTCTCCGAAAACGCGAACCAAGCCACTCATTACCCACCCGAAGACGCAGCCCCGACGGCCACAGGGCGTGGGATACCGCCTTTAGGTTACGAATTGTTGTAGCCGCCGAAGAAAACCGCGCTGCGCCCCGGCAAGCCGGTATTTGCGGCGGGGGCCGGTTCCGTGCTATCGGCTCGCGCGCCACATCCGGCGCCACCCCAGCCAGAACAGGATCCGCCATGCGCATCACCGATATCAAAGACGCCGTGGTTCCGATCTCTAGCCCGATCCGAAACGCCTATATCGACTTTTCCAAGATGACGGCCAGCGTGGTCGCCGTGGTCACCGATGTGATCC
Source organism: uncultured Maritimibacter sp. (assembly GCA_964352155.1). Lineage (GTDB taxonomy): Bacteria > Pseudomonadota > Alphaproteobacteria > Rhodobacterales > Rhodobacteraceae > Psychromarinibacter. The sequence continues at coordinate 1,264 of CAYGRI010000450.1, forward strand.
GCGATGGCCGCCCGGTGATCGGCTACGGGTTCAATTCCAACGGGCGCTATGCGGCCTCGGGCCTGCTGAACGAACGCTTCCTGCCCCGCCTGCGCGAGGCGGCGCCCGACAGCCTGCTGAACGACGCGGGCGACAATCTGGACCCGCGCCGGATCTGGGCGACGCTGATGGCCAATGAGAAACCAGGCGGGCATGGCGAACGCTCGGTCGCGGTCGGGGTTGTCGACATGGCGGTCTGGGATGCGGTCGCCAAGATCGCGGGCGTGCCGCTATGGCGCTATCTGGCGGATACCGAAGGCGACGGCACCGCCGACGACAGCGTCTTTGTCTATGCGGCGGGGGGCTATTACTATCCCGGCAAGGACGACGCCCAGTTGCAGGAAGAGATGCGGCGCTATCGCGGCATGGGCTATGAGGTCGTCAAGATGAAGATCGGCGGCGCCTCGCTGGACGACGACCGGCGCCGGATCGAGTCAGTGCTCAAGATCGTCGGCTCTGGCCGCAACCTGGCGGTGGATGCGAATGGCCGCTTCGATCTGGACACCGCGATCGCCTATGCCGAAGCGCTGCGCCCCTATGACCTGTTCTGGTACGAAGAGGCGGGCGACCCGCTCGACTATGCGCTGCAGGCCGAGCTGGCGCAGCATTATGACAAACCCATGGCCACGGGCGAGAATCTGTTCAGCCATCAGGACGCCCGCAACCTGCTGCGCCATGGCGGGATGCGGGCTGACCGCGACTGGCTGCAATTCGACTGCGCCCTGTCCTATGGCCTTGTGGAATACCTGCGCACCCTGGCTTTGCTGCCCGATCACGGCTTTTCCAGCCGGAATGTGGTGCCCCATGGCGGCCATCAATTGTCGCTGAACATCGCGGCGGGCCTGAAACTGGGCGGCAACGAAAGCTACCCAGAGGTGTTCGCCCCGTTCGGAGGCTTTGCCGATGACATGGGTGTGGAAAATGGCCGGGTCGCCCTGCCGGACGCGCCCGGCATCGGGTTCGAGTGTAAATCCGCCCTGATCGCCTGTATGCGCGACGCGACCGAGACCTGATCTCGGCGCCCCCCGCCCGTCTTGTCGGGGCCCAGACGCGGACCGCCGATTCTCAGTGCGCGCCCTATGGCCGGACAGAAGCCCACCCCGCATGACGGCCAGAGCCAAGCCCAGCGGCAGCGGCGCAAGCGCAAGCTGGCTCGGCGTGACACCGAGGTCGCATGCCTGGCGGGCGCGCCCAGTCGCACGCGCAGGCTGGGCTTGGCGAGAGGTCTCTGGATGCCGCCCGCGCAGCCACCGGGCGATTATCGCGCGGGCAACACCGCCCGCCGGGTCAGCCCTTGGGCAGCAGCCACGCGCGCAGATAGGTTAGCAAGCGCTGCCCCATCGGTTCGCTGTTGTGAAGGGCGCAATATTGCAGCGCCATGGACTGGATCGCGAAAGCCTCGACCCCTTCGGAAAGCACCCGGGGGGGCACATCCTTGCGGAACGGCCCTTCGGCCAGCCACCGCTCCATGATCTGCCCTTTGCGCCCGTAAGTGCCTGAAATCTCGCCGATCTCTTTTGCCGTCGCAGCGCCGGAATGGCGCATGATCACATCGAAGACATAGCGCTCGCAGGTCATGAAGCGGAACAGGGGCAGCAGGCTGTCCACCAGATCCTCGACCGAGGCCGGGGCGGCGACCAGTTCCAGATCATCGAGACAGCGGTCGATGCGCTCGCCGATCAGCAGGTCCATCAGGGCCTCCTTGTCGGCGAAATGGGCAAAGAAAGTGCCCTTGGCGACCCCGGCGCGCTGCACCACCTCGTCGACGCGCAGCGCCTCATAGCCCTTTTCGCCCACCACCGAGGCGGCCGCCTCCAACAGTCGGGCCCGCGTCGCGAGCGTGCGTTTTTGTACCGTCTTTGCCATAGCCCGGATCTTTACTCCAAGACTCTCCGCCTCGGCAAGAAATGACTGACCGCAGTCATTTTTTATTGACCGCGGTCAGTTTTTTTATGAAAGATGATCACGGTCGGCAAAAGGAGCCACATGATGCCCGCGCCATGGGCCCCGCGCCCCTGCAGTCCCCGCCGGCACCTTAACCGATAGGACCCACGCCATGCTTCTTCCAAACCTCACCCTTGCGGTTGCCGCCCTTGTCGCCCTTGGCATCGGCGCGGGCCTTGTGTTGGCGCCGCGCGCGATGCTTGCCAAAGCCGGGGTCACGCAGCCGCCGGATGTCAGTCTGGCCAATGATTATCGCGGTCTGGGCGGGGCGTTTCTGGCGGCGGGGCTGTTCTTTGCCACGGGTCTACTCCTGCCGGCCTTCCTGCTGCCCGCGCTGGTCGCGGCGACGCTGGTCTATGCCGGGTTCGGCTTGGGCCGCGGCTGGGCGTTGCTGGCCGACGGGATGCCCGTGCAAAGCTTCGTCATCGCCATGGCGGTGGAGTTCTCCATTTCGGTCCTTTGTCTGGTCTGCGTGCTTCGGCTGATCACCGCCCCCATATAACCTCACCCGTATAACCTCCCCTGTATAACCTCCCCTGTATAACCTCCCCTGTAA
>CAYGRI010000451.1:0-3800 GCA_964352155.1 uncultured Maritimibacter sp.
GTTCCGGGGCTGTATGCCGTGGGCGATTGCGCCGGGCTGGGCGGCGCGCCCGCCGGTCGGCGAATTGGTCGTACTCGTCGCCATACCCCAGGCTGGCCGCCCTGTGGCGCCTGCACGACCCCGCGCCCGCAAGCCTGCAGGATGTGCCGCCCGAGACCATCGTCTGCCGCTGCGAGGAACTGACACTGGCGGACATCCGGCAAGGGCTCGACACCCGGCCCGGCCATGTGGGCACGCTCAAGCGCGCGACGCGGGTGGGCATGGGGCGCTGTCAGGGCCGGTATTGCGGCCCGGTGGCGACCCGTCTGGTCGCCCGGGCCACGGGCAAACCGATGGAGGATCTAAGCCATTTCGCCCCGCGCGTGCCGATCAAGCCGGTCAGCATCGCCGCAATTCTGGCGGCACAGCAGGCGCTTGATGACCCGCAGGGATGACATCCTCGTCATCGGCGGCGGCATCGTCGGGCTGGTCGCGGCCACCGATCTGGCCGAGGCGGGCGCAGAGGTCACGCTGGTGGATGCCGGCGTCAATGCCGGGACGAATGCCAATGCCGGCAGCCTGCATGTGCAGATGCAAAGCCGCTTCATGCGCCTTTATCCCGATCAGGTGGCGCGGGTCGAGGCGGCCCTGCCCCTCTATCGTGCCGCCGCCGATGAATGGGAGGCGCTGGAGACCTCACACGGCTCTTTCGATCTGATCCGCAAGGGCGGGCTGATGCTGGCTGAATCCGCCGACCAGATGGCGTTTCTGGAACAGAAGGCCGCCCGCGAGGCGCGGCAGGGGCTGCGGGTCGAGATGCTGGACCGGGCCGCGCTGGACCGGGTTGCGCCCTGGCTCGGCCCCCAGATCCTGGGCGCGGAACTGTGTCTGGACGAGGGCAAGCTGAACCCGCTGGCCGCGAACAACCGGCTGCGCGCGCGGGCCGACTCTTTGGGCGTCCGGATCGTGACGGATGTCCTGCGCGACCTGGGTCTGTCACCGGGCGGCGTTGTCGCCACGGGGGACGCGGGCCGATACGAGGGCGCACGGGCGGTGGTGGCGGCGGCCTGGGGCGCGGGGCCGCTTGTGGCGGATCTGGGGGTGACGATTCCGACCCGCGCCGAGCCGCTGCACATGAACATAACAGAGACCTGCGCCGCACAGATCAGCCAGTTGATCCAGCATGCGGAACGCTCAATCACGCTCAAGCAATTCGGCACCGGCCAGATCGTGATCGGCGGCGGCTGGCCCGCCCGCGACCGGGGCGCCTGGATGCCGCCGGGGGTCGAGCCCGGCTCGCTGCTGGGCAATGTGGCACTGGCGGCGCGGCTGGTCCCCGGACTTGGCCCTTTGCGGGTGATCCGCACCTGGGCCGGGATGAACACCACAGTCGACGGCGGGTCCGTGATTGGCCCTCTGCCCGGCCAGGACCGCGTGATCCTCGCAATCCCCGGAGACGCGGGCTACACCCTTGGCCCCATCGTCGCGCGCATGGCTATCGCCGACATGATCGGGCGCACAGCCCCGCAGGATCCCGCCCCCCACAGCCCGGCGCGCTTCGCCGCCTGACACGCGGTGCCGGATCGAGCGCTCAGGCCGCACCCACCGGGCGTTTTGCGCATGTTGCCTTGGGCCGGGATGTGACTGCGCGCATTCGACCGCGCGCGACACGATCTAGGCCGCGACGCGTCGGACCTTTCCTGGCAGGCGCTTGGGCGGTGGATTCCCTACAGTGTCCGGCCAAGGGACCGGCTTTTACCCGATGCGGGGGTATCGCAGCCCTCGCCTTCGTTTGGCGGAGCCTCCAACGCGCCGCGCGGCGGCTCTCGCGCCGGGGCAGGCCGCGCCGGGCGATGGGGTCAGTGCTTCAGCGCCTGAGTGATCTTTGCCACCGTGGCCTGGAGCTGCGGCAGGATCACCTGCACCATGTCAGCGGCCGACATCCGGACCGTCGGCACGCCGACGTTGATCGCGCCCACCAGATGGCCATGGCTGTTGCGCAGCTGCACCGCGATGGACATCAGACCCTTTTCAAGCTCCTGATCCACCAGCGACCACCCCTGGGTTCGCACCTGTTTCAGGACGGCCAGAAACGCCGACCGGTCCGTCACCGTCCGCTCTGTCATTTTGGTCAGCTTGATCCGGTCCAGCATCTCGGGCCAGGTCGCTTCGGGCTGCGCGGCCAGCAGCACCCGGCCATTCGCCGTGCAATGGGCCGGAAAGCGCGCCCCCACGGTGATGCCGACGCTGATCACCCGGTGATATTGCGCGCCGCTGACATAGACCACATCGGAATTGTCCAGAACGGCGGCCGAGACGGATTCGCGGATCTCTTCGGACAGATGGTCGATGAAAGGCCGCGCGATGTCCCAGGCGCCTTTCGACGACAGGACAGAATAGCCCAGTTCCAGCACCTGCGGGGTCAGGTCGAACAGCTTGCCATCCGCCACCGCGTAGCCTTCATGGACCAGCGTCAGAAGGATACGCCGCGCGCCCGCCCGGGTGTTGCCGGTTTCCGCCGCGACCTCGGACAGGGTCATCTTGCGACCTGTGCGGTTGAAGGCCCGCAGCACCTCCAGCCCGCGCGCCAGCGAATTGACATAGTCCCGGTTGTTCGGGGCGCCTGCCTCTCGGTCTTCGGCATCGTCGGGCGACGCGGTCATCAGACCGGCGCGCGGCAGGTCGCGGGGCCTGTCCTGAGGCTTGTCCTGGGGCGCGACCAGAGCGGATTCATCCATCTTTTGCGTCATCGTTCATTTCCTTCGCTTCGCCCGCCCGACCGGCTGACTGCCTGCCCGTCGGACTGACCGCCCGCTTGACCCACTGGCCGAACGATCGATCAATTGGCCGAACGACCGACGGGCCGGGCAGACCCATAACACGAAGTGCGGGAGGCAAGGCTAGAAGAAACCTCCTAACAAATCGCTCTTGCACGACTCACCCTCTCTGGTCTTATATCGAACAAGAGTGCGCTATGTGAACAATCAAGATCCAGGGAGACGAGACAATGACCGACTCAGCGAGCCGCAAGAGAGGCATTTCCAGACGATCCGCCATGAAGGGCCTTGCCGCCACCTCTGCCTTTGCCGCAGTGCCGTTCCGCGCGTCCGCCCAGGATGTCACGATCCGCTGGTGGTCGCCGCAAAGCGCGCCCCTGCAGGTGGAAGCCTATCAATTCCAGATCGCCGCGTTCGAAGCGGCCAACCCCGGCGTCAAGGTGGTGTTCGAGACGACCTCGGACGAAGGCTATGCCCCCCAGCTTGCGGCGGCGTTCTCCTCGGGCGAGGTGCCGGACATCGTCACCCACCTGCCCTCTTTCGCGGTGCAGTCGTATTATGCGAACGGGCTGATCGAGCCGTTCAACGACGTGATCGAGGCAATCGGGGCGGACGATTACTATCCCGGCGCGAACGAGGTCTTCAAGGCGGCCGACGGCAATTACGTGGGCACCGGCATCGGCAATTCGGCGGCCAACATGCTGTGGCTGCGCAAGGATCTGATGGAAGAGGCCGGGATCGACGCCGCCCCCACAACCTGGGACGAGCTGCGCGCCGCCTGCATGGCGATGCAAAAGAACGGCATTTACGGCGCCCCCCTGCCCTATGGCCGCAACTCGATGACGTCGCTGATCTTCATCGGGGTGATGCATCAGGCCGGGGCCACCGTCTTTGACACCGACCTGAACGTGGCGATGGACAGCCAGGCCACCCGCGATGCGCTGGAATTCTACGCCTCGATGCGGGAATTGTGCCCTCCGGGGGCGACGAACTATAGCTGGGGCGAGGCGATCACCGCCTTCGTCAGCGGCGCCACCGCCACCG
>CAYGRI010000452.1:0-3797 GCA_964352155.1 uncultured Maritimibacter sp.
CCTCTGAACGGCCATGCCTTCGAAGCGCGTTTGTATGCCGAGGATGTGCCCAAGGGCTTTCTGCCCGCCACCGGAACCCTGACGCATCTGGCGTTTCCGGCAGGCGCGCGGGCGGAGACCGGCGTGCGTTCTGGCGATACGATCAGCCCGCATTACGACCCGATGATCGCCAAGATCGTTACCCATGGCCCGACCCGTGCGATGGCGCTGCAGCGGCTGGCGGCGGCGCTGGCGGGGACAGAGGTGGCGGGCACCGTCACCAATCTGGCGTTTCTGGGCGCGCTGGCCGGGCATCCCGGCTTTGCAGCGGGGGAGGTCGACACCGGCCTGATCGCGCGCGACATTGAGGCGTTGACCGCTGTGCCCGAAGTGGCGCCGCGCATCGTGGCCCAGGCCGGTCTGGCCGCGCTGGGCCTGCTTGCCCCGCCGGGACCGGCGCAGGGGTTCTCGCTGTGGGATTCCGGCTGGGTCGGCGTGGATCTGCAGCACGCGGGGACCGAGCATGCCTTGCGGGTGCTGGTCTCGGACCGCGACCGGATCACGGTGGATGTGGCGGGCACGCGGGTGGAGGCGATCTGGCAAAACGGCTGGTCCTTGGGCGGGCAGCCCGCCGCGCCCTGGGCCCGCGACGGGACCACGATCACGATCTTCACCGGCTACGGCATCGCGTTCGAGGCATTGGACCCGCTGGACCGCGCGCAAGGCGCCTTTGCGGGCGGCAATCTGATCGAGGCGCCGATGCCGGGCCTTGTGCGGCAGATGTTGGCCGTGGCGGGGCGGGCGGTGCGCGTTGGGGATCGTCTGGCGGTGCTAGAAGCCATGAAGATGGAACATGTCCTGACCGCCGCGCGCGATGGCATCGTGGCCGAGGTGCTGGTGACCGAGGGCACGCAGGTAGAGGCCGGGGCCGCGCTCGTCCGGCTGGAAGAAGAAGAAAAGGATACCTTATGATCCGTCTGCATCATTGCCACCAGACCCGCTCCATGCGGTCGCTATGGCTGCTGAACGAACTGGCGGTGGCGTTCGACGTTGTAGTCCACCCGTTCGACAGATCGCTGCGGTCGCCGGAATATCTGTCGCTCAGCCCTGCGGGCCGGGTGCCCGCACTGGAGATCGACGGCGAGGTGATCTGGGAAACCGGCGCGATCACCGAAGTCCTGTGCGAGAAGTTTCCCGAGATGAACCTGGGGCGCCCGCCGGGGGCGATTGACCGGCCCGACTGGCTGGTCTGGGTGCATTTCGCCGAGACGGTCAGCCAGCATGTGGCGGCGCTGACCCAGCAACACATCATGCTGTACGACGATTCCATGCGCTCGCCCGTGATCATGAAGATCGAGGCAAAGCGGCTGGAGAAATGCTATGACGCCATCGAGGCGCGGCTGTCGACCCTGGTGGAAAACCGCGAATGCCTGCTGACCAGCGGCTTTTCCGCCGCCGATATCTCGGTGGGGCATGCGGTGTATATGGGCCGCCATTTCGCGCCGATCGAGCCCTTTCCCGAGCTGACCAAGTGGTTCGAGCGGATCACTGCGCGCCCGGCCTTCGTGGCCTCGCTGCCGCAGCACCCCGAGGAACGGCTTTACCAACAAGACTTTTATCCGGCCTGGGAGGAACCGCGCATTGCTGGCTGAGACTGTTGAGATCTTTGAGGTAGGCCCCCGCGACGGCTTGCAGAACGAGCCGCGCCCGATCCTGCTGGCCGACAAGATCGCCCTGATCGATGCCCTCAGCACCGTCGGGTTCCGGCGGATCGAGGCCGGCAGTTTCGTGTCGCCAAAGCGGGTGCCGCAGATGGCCGACAGCGCCGAGGTGCTGGCCGGGATCAGTCGCGTCCCCTGGGTTTCTTATGCCGCGCTCACCCCGAATCTGACGGGGTTGGAGCGGGCCTTGGCCGCCGGGGCGGATGAGGTGGCGATCTTTGGTTCGGCCTCCGAAGGGTTCAGCCAGGCCAATATCAATTGCTCGGTCACCGAAAGCCTGCAATTGTTCGCCCCGGTGGTGACGGCGGCGCTGGCGGCGGGGCTGCGGGTGCGGGGCTATGTCTCGTGCGTGGTGGAATGCCCCTACGACGGGCCGGTGAAGCCCGCGGCGGTGGCGCTGATGGCGGCGGCCCTGGCCGCGCTGGGCTGCTACGAGATCTCGTTGGGCGACACGCTGGGTCGGGCCACGCCAGAGGTGGTGGCCGAGATGCTGGATGCGGTGCTGGATGTGGTGCCCGCGTTCCAGCTGGCCGGGCATTTCCACGACACCGCCGGGCATGCGCTGACGAATATCGAGGTCTCGGCGGACCATGGGCTGCGGGTGTTCGATGCCTCCATCGGCGGGCTGGGGGGCTGCCCTTTTGCGCCCGGCTCTGCCGGGAATGTGGCGACGCGGGCGGTGCATGACAGGCTGACGGAAATGGGCTTTGTCACCGGGCTCGATGCGGAGGCGCTGGACCGGGCGGCCGGGATGGCGCTGGCGATGCGCGGGTGAGTGAGATCGGAGAGTGAGTTATGCGGCAATTGAACGAAATGGGCGGCGTTTTTCGCGTGCCGGATCCCCGTCTACCTGATCCCGTGTCGCGAGCTGCGGATCTGCGATCTTCCTGGCCGCGGGCCGACATCTGCGGGCCGGGTGATCGCCGCGTGGGCGCAAGGGTGGGCGCGGGCCTGGGAGCGGACGCAGGGTGGGCGCGATGATGGGGGCGGTCGCCTGGATTTATGCGGCGCTGTGCGTCGTGGTGATCGGATTTCATCTGGCGCTGATCGCCGGGGCGCCCTGGGGGCATCTGACGCAAGGCGGCCGGAACAAGGGCCGCTTGCCCGCCAAGGCGCGGGCCGCGGCGGCGTTGTCGGCGCTGGGCCTTGTGTGGATGGCGTTGGCGATCCTGTCCGCCGCCGGGCAGGGCGTGCCCTTTCCCCCCTGGGCGGGCTGGGTCGCGACCTTGATGACGGCGGTCACCGCGCTGGGCAATCTGACGACCCCCTCCGAGGCAGAGCGCCGCCTGTGGGGGCCGGTCACCGTGGTGATGCTGGTCTGCGCGCTGCCGGTGGTGCTGTTCGGCTAGGCCGTCCCATGCGCCTGCCGCGGCGCCCGCCCGCCGGGGGCTGCGGCGGCAACTGCCGTTTTTTGCGCCATTGTCTTGCCTTGGAACGAAAAACTGGTGCGATCCAGCGACGCGGGGGCGGGTCTGTCTGTTGACCCGCCACCGGGCCGGGTTTATGGCATTGCCAGCAGAGTGCATATGCCGCCCATGCAAAGGAGCCTCTACGTGCAAACCCTTGCCGCCGACTACCTGCCAATCCTGATTTTTCTGGGGCTTGCCATCGGGCTTGGCCTGATCCTGATCCTGGCCGCCGCCGTCGTCGCGGTGCGCAACCCGGACCCCGAAAAGGTCTCGGCCTATGAATGCGGGTTCAACGCGTTCGACGATGCCCGGATGAAGTTCGACGTGCGGTTCTACCTCGTGTCGATCCTTTTCATCATCTTCGACCTCGAGGTGGCGTTCCTGTTCCCCTGGGCCGTGGCCTTCAAGGATGTGGGACTGGTCGGGTTCTGGTCGATGATCATCTTCCTGGGAGTGCTGACCGTCGGCTTTGCCTATGAATGGAAAAAGGGAGCCCTGGAATGGGAGTGAGCACCGCCCTCAACGACGCCGGTCCCGACCGCGAGGTGGCCACCCAGTCGCTGAACCGCGAGCTGCAGGACAAGGGCTTTCTGCTGACCTCGACTGAGGATATCATCAACTGGGCGCGCACCGGCTCGCTGCATTGGATGACCTTCGGTCTGGCCTGCTGCGCGGTCGAGATGATGCA
>CAYGRI010000453.1:0-3743 GCA_964352155.1 uncultured Maritimibacter sp.
AGCCGCCGTCCGACAGGCGCGACGCGATCTCGACCGGGCGCGGGTGCGCGCGCCACGCGCAGGTACGATCATTGAAGTGGCCGCGCGCGCTGGAGAACGGCCGCCCACGGACGGGCTGCTGCGGATGGGTGACACCGCGCGGATGGAGGCCGAACTCGAGGTGTTCCAGACGATGGTGCCCCGCGTCGCGGTCGGTCAGCCCGTATCGCTGGTCTCCGGCGTGCTGGGGGATGACCCTCTGACAGGCAAGGTCTCGCGCATCAGCGCGCTGGTCGGACGGCAAAGCGTCACCGCCGAGGATCCGGCAGCAAACACCGATGCGCGTGTGCTCACGGTCACGGTCGCCCTGGACGAGGCGTCGAGCGCCCGAGCGGCGGCTCTTGTAAACCTCGAGGTTGTCGCCCGGATCACGATCGCGGCAGGCACGCCCGAGGGTGGAGCGGGGCAATGACGGCCATTCTCTCGCGCCTTCTCGGTCGGTTGCCGGTCGGATATCTGCAACTGACGCATAATCCGGGCCGACTGATGGCCGCGCTGGCCGGTGTGGCCTTCGCCAACGTGCTCGTCTTCGTGCAGCTTGGCCTGGCCGGATCCATGGCGGAATCGGTGGAAATTCCCTATCGGCTGTTCCAGCCCGATCTTCTGATCATGTCGCCCGCCGAATCCGAAACGTTGTCCGATGCCTCGACGCTCCCGCGACAAAGGCTGTTTCAGGCGCTGGCGCATCCCGATGTGACGGGTGGCACGCCAATCTATCTCGGCCGCTCGACCTGGCTTTCGGGACAGGACGCCTCTTCCTCGATCCAGTTCTTCGGTCTGGCCCCGGATGCCGGGCCATTCTTTGACGACGCGCTCGCGGCCCCCCTGGTCAGCTTGTCCCTGTCGGACACGGCGCTTGTCGACACGATGACCCGCTTTGTCGACATGCGCAGCTTCGCCGCGGCGCATCCCGAAGCGCCGGTGCCCTTCGAAATGCAGAAACGCCAGCTCGGAGCGGTCGGAACGGTGTCGGTCGGCGGCGGGTTCGGAGGCGACGGGGTGTTCCTCGTCTCGGACCAGACCTTCTTTCGCCTGTTTCCGCAGCGCAGTTCCGCAACACCCAGCCATATCCTGCTGTCGCTCGGCCCCGGTGCCGTTGCCGGGCGGGTCGCCGAGGAACTGACGCAGATCTACCCGCCGGACACGGTCCGTATCCGAACCGTCGCACAGGCGACGGAACAGGAGGTCCGCTACCAGATGACCGAACGTCCTACCGGTCTGATCTTCGCCTTCGGCGTGGCGATCGGGATGGTTGTGGGTATAGTGATCGCCTACCAGGTGCTCTCGGCCGATGTCGCCGACCACATCAGCGAATACGCGACGTTCAAGGCCATGGGGTTCCGACAAGGCTTTTTCGTCGGCGTCATCCTGGAAGAGGCGATCATCCTCGCCGCCATCGGTTTTTGGCCCGGCCTGGCGTTTTCGCAGCTGTTCTACCACTCGCTGGCCTACCTGACGAACATCCCGATCTTCATGACACTGGAGCGCGCCGTCACGGTCTTCATCGGGACGATCCTTGCCTGCGCCTTGTCCGGCATCCTCGCGATGCGCAAACTCGCCGCCGCCGAACCGGCCGACCTGTTTTGAGGCCCCAATGACAGAAACGGCCATCTCGGTCAGGGGGCTCGACCACTTCTTCGGCGAAGGCGAAGCCCGCAAACAGGCCCTTTTCGACGTGAACCTCGATGTCGATCGCGGATCACTGACCATCCTCATGGGGCCGTCGGGCTCTGGCAAGACCACGCTGCTGACCATTATGGGATGTCTGCGCGAGGTTCATGCCGGCAGTGTGAGGCTGCTCGAACAGGAGTTGTTTGCCGCCGAAGAGATCATTCGGATCGACATGCGCCGGCGCCTGGGATTCATCTTTCAGGCCCACAACCTGCATGACAGCCTGACGGCGCGGCAGAACGTGATGATGGGCCTGCAGGTTCACGGTCGGGGCGATCCGATCCGGCACACCAGCGCGGCGGATCACCTGCTGGGCCTACTGGGGTTGGGCGAGCGACTGGACTACCTTCCCGGCAACCTGTCGGGCGGGCAGAAACAGCGCGTGGCCATCGCGCGGGCTCTCGTTTCGAACCCCGACATCATCTTCGCCGACGAGCCGACGGCGGCACTCGACAAGGTGAGCGGCCTTGCGGCGGTGCGCCTGTTCAAGGACCTCGGTCGCTCTCGTGGCACAACGACCGTGATGGTCACCCACGACAACCGCATCCTGGAACTTGCCGACCGCATAGTGACGCTCGAGGATGGCCGGATCGCGCAGGACGTCAAGCTCGCCGATCGTGCCTGAACCGCGCGGCTAGGCCGGTCGCAATGCCATCTGTGTTCTCCTTTGTGACACGATACCTGGTCAAACGTGCGGACCATATCCTTGACAGGTCCAAACCTTTTCAGACAAACCGAACCACCTCTGTAAAGATCACCAAGGCAAGAAAGTAACTTGCGCTCGGTTGTTGCCCGAAACCGTGAACTCGGTCATTTTCTGTACGACAATGACGGATCAATCATGATGCACCGCCAGAGCTTCACACCGGACGATCCGGCCCTGCCAATGAACTACCCGGGCTTCGTCTTTCGCACGCTCCGCGAAGACGGCTATCCGGCGGACGCATTGCTTGCGGACACTGGGCTCGATGAAACGCATTTGAGCGATCCGCATTTCCGATGCGGCTTTCGGCCATTGCGGCGGCTTTTCCTCAATGCCATCGACCAAACAGGGGATCCGGATATTGGTGTCAAGCTGGCTCTCAAGTTCCAACCCGCCTATATCGGGCTTCCCGCCTACACAGCCATGAATGCAGGAAGGTTCGAGGACGGGCTTGACGTTCTGAAAAGGTTCTTCTTCCTGAACTTCCCCGCGTTCGAAGTCAGCTTTGTGAAAGACCACCCCGGTTTGCAAGCCGGGGAAGCCGCCATTCGCCTGCGATCCAAATTTCCCTTCGAAGACATCGAGTATTTCGGGTTCAGCAGCGCCATCGTCGCCATCAATGGATTGCTGAAGGCGATGCTGCAGGCCGACCACGCCGCCACCCGTGCCGAGATGACCGTCACACGACCGGAGAACTGGCCCGAACTCGAAGCCAGGATCGGGTTTCCCTTCGATTTCGCGGCCTTCGAAAACCAGATCATCTTTCCCGAGGACCTGCTGGCCCGACCACTCCCCGGCGCCGATCCGATCAATCACGCGCGGCTTTTGGGGCTTTGCGAGCAGTTTGCGGCGGAGATGGCGTTCGTGACGACACCGGTCACCCTGGTCATGGCGATCCTGGAAGGCGCGCCGTCCCTGACGGTATCGCTCTCTGATGTCGCGGCAGAGTTGGGATATTCCGAGCGCGGTCTGCGCCGGCAGCTGGAGCGGTCCGGCACGTCGTATCGCAAACTGGTGGATCAGCTCCGCGAGCAGCGCGCGCGGACCCTCCTGTCCGGCAGCGTGCAACCCGTCAAGGCCATTGCGGGCGCGCTTGGGTTCGAGTCGTCCTCGAACTTCGCCCGCAGTTTCAAGCGCTGGACGGGGCTCAGTCCGAAAGCATTCCGCGATCAGACGCGGGGTCCAGAGGACCCTGGCCGAAAATGAATTACCTCTGGCCGCAGGTGATCCTGACCTGCGGTCGAAGGACGCCTCCCTCGCTGTATATGCTGCAAATGCAGAAACCGCGGACGCGCCCATCCCACGCAAATCACACGCACCCGTCCACACC
>CAYGRI010000454.1:0-3737 GCA_964352155.1 uncultured Maritimibacter sp.
GGGCGGGGGTGCCCGCGACGATGGTGTAGGGCGCGACATCCTTGGTAACGACGGCGCCCGCGGCCACCACGGCGCCGTGGCCCAGCGTCACCTCTGGCTTGATCATCGCGCCCGCGCCGATCCAGGTGTCATGACCGATATGCGCGATGCGGGTTTTGCGATACGCAAAGAAGGCCTCGTCCTGCGGGGCATCGTCCCAGTAATCCGCCGAGCGGTACAGGAAGTGGTGGCAGGTCGCGGTGTGCAGCGGGTGGTCCGTCGCGCCGATCCGCGACAGCGCCGCGATGTTGGAGAATTTGCCGATCCGCGCGTTGGCGATATCGGCGTAGCGGTCGCAATAGCTGTAATCGCCGAACACCGAATGGGACAGGCGACTGCCTTTGCCGATCTCTACATAGGCGCCAAAGGAGGTGTCGGTGATCTGGCAATCGGGGTGGATGACAGGCGCGTCGGCGGACAGGCGCGGCATGGTCAGAAGGCCCGCTCTTCGCCGGTGAAGTGAAAGAACTTGCCGGTGTCTTGCAGGGTTACACCTTCGGCCAGGGCGAGGATGCCAAGGGCGACCTCCTGCGGGTCATCCTCGGCCTCGGGGCCGCCCATATCGGTGCGCGCCCAGCCCGGATCCACCAGCACGACCGGGATGCCTTCGGGTTCCAGGGTGGTGGCCAACCCCTGCATCACCTTGTTCACCGCGGTCTTGGAGGCGCGATAGGCGATGCGGTCGGCCTTGCGATAGCCCATGAACGCCATCTGTGACGACAGGGTCAGGATCTTGGGCGCGGCACTGTCGCGCAGCCGGGGCAACACCGCCTGAGCGACGGCCAAGGGGGCGATGGTGTTGACATTCAGGCAGTGGGCGAAGCCGGCGAAATCCATATCAAGGGGCGACTGGCGCTGGGGGGAGATGACGCCGGCATTGTTGATCAGGATGTCCACGGCGCCCAGACCGGCAAGCTGGCCAGAGATCGTGCCCGGATCGTCCAGCGTCAGCGCCAGGGTGCCGTCGCGCCCGTCGCGGGTGGTGCCGATCGGGTCATGTCCGGCGGCCCGGGCGGCGGTCATCAGAGCGGCGCCGATGCCTCGGTTGCTGCCGGTCACCAGGATGCGGGCCATCAGTCGTTGCGTCCGATCAACTTGCCGCGCAGCCAGCCAGAGAACCAATCCATGAACATCACCATCACAATGATCAGTCCGATGTAATAGGCGACCTCTTCCCAGTCTTTCTGGGTTTGGATCGCTTGTGTCAACATCAGGCCGATGCCGCCGCCGGTGATCGCCCCGATGATGGTGGCCGAGCGGGTGTTGGATTCGAGGAAATACAGGATCTGCGCCAGAAGCACCGGCACGACCTGCGGGATCACGCCAAAGCGGTAGCGTTGCAGCGGCTTGGCCCCGGTGGAGGTGACGCCCTCGATCTGCTTTTGGTCGACGTTTTCCAGCGCTTCGGAAAAGATCTTGCCGAAGGTGCCGGTGTCGGTGATCAGGATCGCCAGTGTGCCGGTCAGCGGCCCCGGCCCGAAGGCGCGCGCCAGCACCACCGTCCAGATCAGCGCATCCACCCCGCGCACAAAGTCGAACACCCGCCGGGTCGCCGCGCGCAGCAGCATGATCGGAGAGAACCGCTTGGCCGCCAGGAACGCCAGCGGCAGGGCAAGGATCGCGGCGCCCATGGTGCCCAGAAAAGCCATCAGGACCGTTTCGCCAATCGCCCAGGCCACGTCTTTGTGTCGCCACATGGCGTTGTTCCACCAGGCGGAAATGGCGCCCACGATGTTGCTTTGGGCCGGGTCGATGCGGTCGCCGAACAGGATCGTGCCAAGGCCATGCCCGTAATAGGGGCTGTCGAGGGTGAACCAGAACAACTCCCATCCGGGGAAGTAGTTGAACACTTCGGTGCGGGCGCCGGTCAGGGTGATACGGCCTTCGGGCGTGGTGATGCCGATGCGGCGGTTGGAGGCAGAGATCCACTCGGGCAGATCGTCGGGCAGGTTGCTGGTCAGGCTGCGGCCCTCGGCCTGGATCTCGATCGTCGCGAAGCCGGGAATCTCGATCTCTGTCCGGTTGTCGGGCAGGTAGCGCACGATATGGTCGGCGCCCAGGTCGATGGTGATCACCTCGTCGCCGCTGACCCAATCGGGGCGCATGCCGTCGGGGTAGCGGCCCTTGCGCTCGCCCTCCACCGCATAGGTGATCTCGCCGGAGCGGTTGTCGCGGGTGACATGCACCTTGTGGGACCAACTGTCCGAGGCAAGGGTGACCGCGTTTTGCATATTGGCCCGCTGGGCAAGGCCGGGCAGGTCGAAGGCGAAGAAGATATAGACGAGATAGACCGCGATCACCGCCGGAAGGCCGAAGGCGAGCAGGCGCTTGCGCCGAATGAGCGCGGTGGCGTTGTGCTTGGCGAGGTTCAGATCGGTCGCGGTCATTGGGCTTGCCCCTCGGTCAGCCGGTTGCGGTAGTGGCTGGAGACCTGGTCAAAGAACACGATGGTGCCAAAGAGCAGGACAAAGATCGCGGCGGCCTCGTCAAAACGGCCCGGCCCCCAGGCCATCGAGTTGCGCAGCTCGTAACCCAGACCCCCGGCGCCGACAAAGCCCAGAATGGCCGAGGCGCGGATGTTGATCTCGAAACGCAGCAGCGTGTAGCTGACGTAATTCGGCGCGACCTGCGGCAGCACCCCCAGCAGCATCCGCTGCAACCAGTTGGCGCCGGTGGATTCCAGCCCCTCGATGGGTTTGAGGTCGGCATTCTCGGCCACTTCCGAGAACAGCTTGCCCAGGGCGCCGGCGGTGTGGATGGCAATCGCGATCATCGCGGGCACGGGGCCGCCGCCCAGAACGAAGATCAGCACCAGCGCGATCACGATCTCGGGCACCGCGCGCATGATGTCGGAGAACCGGCGAAACAGCGGGATCAGGCGCGGCCATTTGGCCAGGCCCCGCGTGCCCAGAAGGGACAGGAACAGCCCCCCCACCGCGCCGATCAGGGTAGAAACGGCGGCGATGTTGATTGTTTCTATCAGGGCGGGGAAATATTTGGCGATCAGCCCGGGCAGGTCGGCGCGCTTTTCCCAGGCCTCGGACAGGACATCGGCGGGGTAATCGCCGATCTGGTGGAGACCGTCCCAAAAGCCGCCCGCGTTCCGGTCATCGGCGACGTTGAACCCCGACACCATCAGCATGACAAAGATCAGCAGCGCCAGACCGCCGTAGATCCGGCGACGGTGCACCTGCGCCATGTAGCTGGACTGAATGCTGTCCACGCTTTGCGCTGCGCCGCCAAGCGATATGTCTGCCATGGGATCATCTCCAAAAAGATGCACCCGGCCGGATCAGCCGGGTGCAGGCACCCAGATTGGATGGGGGCGGTTGCGCGCTGTTCAAGGCAAAGACGCGCAGCCGCCCCGCGGCAAAGCCGCCGTGTTTAACCGCCGATCTTGGCTTTGCGGGCTTCGACGATCGAGATGTAGGTGTCGTGGGTCACCGGCTGGAAGCCCAGGGTGTCACCCGAAGCAACGCCATAGGCGCAATCGGGGTCCGCTTCGAAAAGACCATCCACCAGTGCGGTCATTTTCTCGCGCACATCTGCGGGCAGGGCCTTGCGCAGAACGATCGGGCCTTCGGGGATGACTTTGGATTTCCAGATCTCGACCAGGTCGTTCATGTCGACCAGGCCAGCGTCAACCGCCTTGCGCAGCGCGCCGGAATTGTAGCCGTCTTCCCAGTTGCCCTGGCCGT
>CAYGRI010000455.1:0-3722 GCA_964352155.1 uncultured Maritimibacter sp.
GGTGAAGCGCTATCTACGGATACCAAACAAAAGGCGCAAGTGGTTTTTTCGGAAACATGACGTTTTTTTGTCGGAGCCGAATTTATTAATGATTTCAAGCCTCGGTGCTTGGCCTTTGCCCGATTTTTTGGAAGCGCCGGACGGCGCGCAGGGGGCGGAACTCGCGGCAAACCCGGCGGAGTCGGGATATCCACAGACTCATCCACTGACTCTGCTGCCCAGACGTGTGAACTCTGCCCCCGACTCGCGCATAGGTCCCGACTCGGAGCTGCGATTGCCGCGAGTCGGCGACCGACTCGCATCCCGTTCTGGAGATTTGCCGCCTGGAGGGACGGAGACCTGCGGTCGCGCCCCTCGGACTCAAGAACGCCGCTGCGAGAACAGCAGCGTTTTGGGAGTGGCTGGGCTTCGGCGGGATCATGCCCCCGCGGGCACCCGCCGTCTTTGCGGAACCAACCGCGCCGCGAGCAACAGAACGATGACGCCCAGATAGATCAGCGGCTCCAGCTGAAAGCCTTTGACCAGCAGCAGGAAATGCAGCCCCCCCAGCAGAACCGCCCCGTAAACGAGCCGGTGCAGCTTGCGCCAGGTGATGCCAAGCTTGCGGACAGAGCGGTTGTTGGAGGTCACCGCCAGCGGGATCAGCAGGACAAAGCTGATCATGCCGATGGTGATGTAGGGCCGCTTGATGATGTCCGCGACGATCTGCGTCCACAGCGCATTCATATCCAGCAGGAGCCAGCACAGCAGATGCAGGAACACATAGAAGAAGGCGATCAGGCCGATCGCGCGGCGGTGTTTCATCAGGTTGATCCGCAGATGCTGGCGCAGCGGAGTCACGGCCAGCCCGAGGATCAGCAATTGCAGGGCGAACTCCCCCAGCCGATGCTCAAGCTCTTTGATCGGCTCCACCCCCAGGCCGCCGGTGAGGCCCAGATAGAACCACCACAGGCCCGGAAGCGGAGCCAGAATATACAGCACCCAGGGCGGCACCCGTCGGATTTGATCGTTCAGAAATTGGGTCATCGGTCAGCTACACTCGCAATCTCCCGTCTGCACCGGTGGGCAGGGGACGGTTCCGTAAGAACAATAGACGCAGCAATCCCCCGGTTTGGGCGAAAGCACGGTGCCGCAGCCCTTGCAGTCATAGAAATACTGGCAGGCATCATTGGGCATCGCTTCAGTCTCGCGATGCCCGCAGGCCGGGCAGGTGATCTGTGACATCACTTCGGGCATTGGCCGGGTGTCAGTAATATTTCGACAGGTCCATCCCGTCATACATCGACGCCACCTGATCCGCGTAGCCATTGAACATCAGCGTGTCCTGCCGCTTGGCAAACAGGCCGCCGCCGACAACGCGTTCGGTCGCCTGGCTCCAACGTGGGTGATCCACAGTGGGGTTCACGTTGCTATAAAAGCCGTATTCGCGCGGCTGCAACATGTTCCAGGTCGCCTCGGGCTGTTCCGCGACCAGGTTGATCCGCACAATCGACTTGATCGACTTGAAGCCATATTTCCACGGCACGACCAGCCGGATCGGGGCGCCGTTCTGCTTGGGCATCGGTTCATCGTAGATGCCGGTCGCCATGATCGTCAGCGGGTTCATCGCCTCGTCCAGCCGCAACCCCTCGCGGTAGGGCCATTCGAGGATCGGCCGTTCCTGGGCCCACATCTCGGACGGGCGGACCAGGGTTTCGAACGAGACATACTTCGCCCCCGGCTGCACACCCACCCGGTTCAGCAGATCCGCCAGTTCAAAGCCCACCCAGGGAATGACCATCGCCCAAGCCTCGACGCAGCGGAACCGGTAGATCCGCTCTTCGAGCGTCACGCCCGCCATAATGTCGTCAAAGGAATAGTCGCCGGGCTTGTCGACCAGCCCGTCGATCTTGACCGTCCAGGGATCCGTTGTGAGCTTTTGCGCATATTTCGCGGGATCGCTCTTGCCGGTTCCGAATTCGTAGAAGTTGTTGTAGCTGGTGATGTCCTCAAAGCTGTTGGGCTTTGCATCAGTGGAGTATTCGCTTGGCACCGCCCCCAGCTTGGCGAGCGCGGGTGCGGCGATACTGCCCAGCGCAAGGGCCCCTGCCCCCTTCATCCACTGTCTGCGGTTAAAGAACGCCGCCTTAGGCGTCACGTCAGACCAATTGAGATCGTTTTTCCAGCGTCCGGCCATGGGACTCTCCTCTGCAGTTCGTTGAGTACAAGATACGGCGGGGCGGTAGAGACTCAAAAACACTCCGTGTCACAACTACGTCGTAGATGTTTCAATCGTGGTAATGCGGACACCGCCCGGCCCATCGCCGCACAGGTGCCAATGGAGGCGCCGCGCCGTTTCGAGGCGTTTCGTTCACGCCGCCTCAAGCCGGGTCAAACGAATGTGTCTTGACCGCCAATACCCGGCAAGCTTAGCGCCGCTTCACGTCTGGTCAAGCCCGTAAGTATTTGTTTTTTAAGTGAACCAGAAGGCGTCGGCGCCCGTTATAGCCCCGATGCAGCAATGCATCCTTCAACAAAGAGGGAATAAACACATGCTTCGCAGAACTCTGCTTTCGATGACCGCCGCCGCCATGATCGCCGCCCCGGTGTTCGCCGGTGGTCACTCCAAGGACATCGTCGATACGGCGGTCGAGGCCGGCAGCTTCACCACGCTGGTGGCCGCCGTTCAGGCCGCCGGTCTGGTCGACACGTTGAAGGGCGAAGGTCCCTTTACGGTCTTCGCGCCGACTGACGAAGCCTTCGCCGCGCTGCCTGAAGGCACCGTGGAAACGCTGCTGATGCCGGAAAACAAGGACCAGCTGGTCGCGATCCTGACCTACCATGTTGTGGCCGGCAAGGTCATGTCGACCGATCTTTCCAACAACATGATGGCCGGTACCGTCCAGGGCACCGACGTGACGATCATGACCGAAGGTGGCGTGATGGTAAATGACGCCAATGTCGTCACCGCGGATATCGAAACCTCGAACGGCGTGATCCACGTCATCGACAAGGTGATCCTGCCCGCGATGTAAGCGATCCGGCCGGGCGAGCGGTGTTGCTGCCCGCCCGGCCACTTCCCGCGCAGCCCGTGCCGCCATCGGTTTCGGCGGTGCGCTGCGCGAATTGCCCGACCCGGTTGGTGCCGTTCCGCGCAGTCCCTTTGCGGCGCCTTAGCCGGGCGGGATTTTGCTGCGAGGCGCTCTCCTTTTTCGCGAGTTCGCGCGCAGTTCCGGCCGATCCGCAGATGACAGATGCGCGATCCGCGCGGTCATGACCTCCTGTCCGCACGCCTCAAATAACGGGGCGCCAACAGATGGAGAAAGTAGATCATGAAATCCGCAATCGCTGCCATGTCGATCCTGACCGTTTCCGCGGTCGCCACCTATGCGCTGACCTTCGTGGAAAGCGACACCGATGGGGACGGCGGCCTGTCCCTGACAGAACTGCAAAGCGTCCATCCCGAGGTGACCGAAGCGATGTTCGTCCAGGCGGACGCCGATGCCGACGGCCTGATCAACGCCGACGAGCTGGCGGCGGCGCAGCAGATGGGGCTTCTGCCCGCGGACCAGGGCTGACGCCCACCGCGCCAAGGCAAGGCGATGCGCCCTTTGGCCCATTGACCACGGCACGTCAAAGTCTGGTCCCGCCGGTGCATCGGCGGGACTGTTTCGGCGGATGCTTGAGCCCGGCCCTAAAGCATTTCGCCATTAACCTGAGACATATCCGGCAGCCTTGAAGTA
>CAYGRI010000456.1:0-3715 GCA_964352155.1 uncultured Maritimibacter sp.
ATTTTGAGCACCGTTCTGCGCAACAGAACTGACCCCGTTTTCCATAGTTTCAATGGGTTGGATAGGAACAAAATCAAAGATTCCGGTTTTCCTCCGAACGCGCCGGAAGGGACGCCGGTGCGTCGCGTTTTTCAGCCATGAGGGCCTCTTCTTTTTCGATCCCGGCCAGTCTTACCTTATAAGCCGCGATCACCTGCATATTGCTTGCGCCCAGGATGCGGTCGAGCAGCGGGGCGGTTTCTTCTTCCAGACTGGCTATCTGGCGCTTTGCTGCCTTTGGGATGTCGCGGGCCCGCACTTGGCGCGCGTCCCGGGCCTTGCGGAACATCGCCAGCGCCAGTGCGATCAGGCCCGGAGCCGGTTGCAGCGCGGCGATCATCTCGCCCACATGGCCTTCGATCTGGTTGCGCTTGATCGACTTTCCGTAGGCCTCGCAGCTCTTGGTCCGTCAGATATAGTAATGGTAGTGCCCGCCACGGCCCTTGGTGACCGGCGAGCGCAGCGGGACGTCACGTCAGCGCAGCACACGATGCCGCGCAGGGCAAAGTGACCGCCGATGTTCTTGAGTTTCGGGGCCTTGGCCTTACGCCGCTCTTGGACCTTGTCGAACACCTCCGGCGAGATCAGCAGCGCGGGCCGGGCTTCCCGCTTACCTCCGATCCTGGATGAGGACGAAACGATCTGACAGGTAGCGGCCGCCGAACTCCGGTCGTGCATGTCGGATCGATCCTGCGCGCTTTTCCGCCAGACTGGCCGAAAACTGCTTCAGGAACGGCGCATTATTCGGGTCGCGTCTTGTGCGCAACCTGCGACGCCACATCTATTCAGTGCCGCGCGCGAGGCTCCGCACGGCCGCCGCAAGTGTGAATACTCGCACCCATGGCTTCCTCCTCTTTGGAAGCAAAACATGCGCTCCATTCTAGCACTTACTATCGCAGGTCTTCTGGCAACACCCGCACTCGCGGACGAAACGGAGGGCCTTGTTCTCAGCTTTGATCGGGTTGATCGCATCATCGTCCTGACGGACAAAACCGTCTGGGAGGTGCCGGACACTCTTGTAATGCCCGAAGATTTCGGTCGTGGCGATCGTGTGCTGATCGATTTTGACAGCGCGGGCGAGGACGGCGTGACCGCGATTACTGCGATCGAACGCCTTGCCGTGGCTCTGCCCGAAGGGACTGACGGCGGAAGCTGACAACATTGACCGCCGCGATACAGAGCGTCGCGGCGGTCGGGCACAAGCCCGTGACGTCAAGGCCTGTCCGTTGCCGGATCTTCGTCGTTCGGCCAATGAACGTGGAATAGAAGACTGCGTCGGGCGATCGAAACGCATCACAGCAAGGAAACTCAGGTGTTTGATATATGGCTGCCATTGATCGGCGGTTTTATCCTTTTGGTTGCAGGTGGAGACTTCCTGGTGCAGGGTGCAGTTCAGGTCGCCAGCCGGTTTGGCGTCTCACCGCTTGTTATCGGGCTTACACTCGTTGGCTTCGGCACCTCGACACCGGAACTCGTCACCTCGGTTCAGGCCGCGCTGATCGGCGCGCCGGGAATTGCCTATGGCAACATCGTTGGATCAAACATCGCGAACATGCTGCTGATTCTCGGTGTCTCGGCGATGCTCTACCCGATTGCGATTGGTTCCGCGGCGCTCCGGCGGGACGGGGGGGTCATGATCGCTGTCGCGGCGGTTTTCGCAATTGTGGCGGCGACGATGCCGATGGAACGCTGGATCGGCGCGACCTTCATTCTGGTCCTTTGCGCCTACATCTATGTCGCTTTTCGGCAAGAGAGGCAGAGCTCATCGCCGCCTGATCATGGTGACCGGCACGACCAGGGCTTGGCGCCGCGGGCCGCTGACCCGGGCACGACCCTGGCCACCGCGCCGCCGGACCCGATCCTCTGGCCGCTCCTGATCACCATTGGCGGTCTCGCGCTTGTCATCCTTGGCGGATACCTCCTTGTCGCGGGGGCCGTCACGCTGGCTCAGTCGTTCGGCATCTCCGAGACGGTGATTGGCCTGACCATCGTCGCTGTCGGCACCTCCCTGCCTGAACTTGTGACGTCGATCCTTGCAGCCATTCGCAAGCAGACCGACGTCGCCTTCGGGAACATTGTCGGCTCGAACATCTACAACATCCTCTTTATTGGCGGCGCGACAGCGCTGATCGCGCCCGGCGACGTGCCGTCCGACATCGCCCGGTTCGACAGCGTGGTCATGGTCGGCGTCTCGCTGGTGCTGGTCTTCTTTGCGTGGACCAGATTGCGGATTGCACGCTGGGAGGGCCTGGCCCTTCTGGCCGCCTACATGGGCTATGTTTTCGTGCTTTGGCCATGATGTCGGCACGCGTCCAGGCGCGGCTTTCCGGCTGGCACGGAGACATCGCCGATCATTCTTGAATTCCTGCCACGACGGCGCTCATTTTTTCCAACCTCATCTTGTATTCCGCGCTACCTGGAGCCACTTGTCCAACAGGCGAACCATCATGGATCGCCGCTTCTCTGATGGAGAGAAAAATGAGTAGAGCCGCAATGGGTGCTCTTCTCGCGACCTTCGTAGCCTTCTCTGCTCATGCCATGAGCGCGCAGATCGATACTGACGGGGACGGAAAAGCATCCCTCGTTGAGCTTCAAAGGGTCTTTCCCAAACTCACCGAAGATCTGTTTGCGGAAATCGACACCAACGCCGATGGTTTGGTGGACGATGAGGAAATGATGATCGCGGTTGAAACCGAGGTACTGCCCGACATCGAGACCGACGCATGACGCCGGCACATACTGGCCGGTCCCTGCTGATGCAGGACGGGTTCAAATGCCGGGGTGCCCGTCGCCCTGATCAGCATCATCGACGTGACGCGTCACCGGCTTGCAATGGCCGAAGGCGAGATGTCGCAGATGCGCGATTTTGTCAGCGGCGCCGGGTAACGTCCGTGGCCCGCCCGGGCGGCGTCCCCGGACCCAAACTGTCGCCGATTGCGACGTCACCCCCGTCATTGCTGAAAGGCACGACATTGAAAAACGATAAACGCGGCAACAAGCAAGCCAAGAAACCGGGGCAGGAGAAACCGAAAGTCTCCGCCACGGCCAATTCCCTCGCGGGCAGGCCCGCGTCGGAGATTGGCGGGAAGACGCTGACATAAATCCGGCTAGGCCCCGGCGGTGCTCAAACACCGCAATCGGGGTCGTCGCAAAACGGAATGGAGCACGCGCAAGGCGCGCGTGCCTCTGCAACGGCACTGAAACGTGGCAAGCGCCATTGCACCTGCATTTTTGGCCATACCCATCGGAACTCTCCAGAAGGAGCGATTCCATCATGTTTACGCCTCTACACGACCGCGTTCTGGTCCGTCGCATCGAAGGCGACGCAACGACGAAGGGTGGCCTGATCATCCCCGACCGCGCCAGGGAAAAGCCGACCGAGGGCGAGATCGTGGCCGTGGGCGCCGGCACGCGGGACGACGACGGCGACCGGATCGCCTTGGACGTCAAGGCTGGCGACAGGATCCTTTTCGGCAAATGGTCCGGCAGCGAGATCAAGATCGACGGCGAGGATCTTATGATCATGAAAGAGAGCGACATCCTCGGCATCATCGACTGACCATTTCTGTCCTCCCCTCATCTTTTAGGAATATTGACATGTCTGCAAAAGACGTCAAATTTGGCACGGACTCCCGTGACCGCATGCTCAAGGGCATCAATACACTCGCCAACGCCG
>CAYGRI010000457.1:0-3697 GCA_964352155.1 uncultured Maritimibacter sp.
AATCCGCGGATTCCCCCTGGCGCCGGGCGCGGCCCAACCTGGGCCTGATGATGAAGGAAGGCCTGCTGAAGGAGAATATCGACGGCGAGGCGCTGGAATGGGCGCATCGGCGGATGGTGAACCGGCCCGAGGCGCGGCGGATCCTGATGGTGATTTCCGACGGCGCTCCGGTGGACGATTCGACCCTGTCCGTAAACCCGGCGAATTACTTGGAAAAGCATCTGCGCGACGTGATCGCCATGGTGGAACGGCGCAAACAGGTCGAGCTGATCGCCATCGGCATCGGCCATGACGTGACCCGTTACTACAACCGTGCGGTCACGATCACCGATGTGGAACAACTCGCCGGTGCCATGACCGAGCAATTGGCAGGTCTGTTCGACAGCGATCCGCGCGCGCGGGCCCGTGTTCTGGGGATGCGCCGGACCGGGTGAGCGCGCGTCGGACCGAAAAGGAAAGATGCCTCCGGCGGGAGTATTTTTGTCCAGAAGAAGCCCCGGATTGTCCGTGTTGTGCGGTTTGCCGGGGTCGGTGGTCTGCCCAGCGGTGATGTGTCTCGGCCGTCCTGATCCGGTGGCTTGGCTATGCGGGGCGCGGGGGCTGACCTGCCGAGCGCGGAACTGGGGGGCTGGATACGTCCTGTCCCATGCCGCTGCGGGGATATACGGTCTGGTCTGACGATCGGGGCATCTGGCGGGCAACTCCAAGGGGATCGGATCCGGTGGGCGTTATCGGCCCGTGGGGCTTGTTGCCCGCCCTGTTCCCGCGTTTAACTGCGCCAGACACGCAGCCGCAGGAGGCATCATGTTCCAGAGTTTCGAGGCGACGACCACACCGGATCAGGGCCCGCCGCGGCTGGCTTCGTTGCGCGATGTGCTGCGGGCCGAGGGGTTGGACGGCTTTGTCGTGCCCCGCGCCGATTGGCATCAGGGCGAATATGTCGCTCCCTGTGACGAGCGGCTGGCCTGGCTGACCGGGTTCACGGGATCGGCCGGATTCTGCGTGGCTTTGGCCGATCAGGCGGGGGTTTTCATCGACGGGCGCTACCGCGTGCAGGTCAAGGCAGAGGTCGCGGCGGCGTTCACACCGGTGGACTGGCCCGAGACCGGCCTTGGCGACTGGCTGGCGCAGGCGCTGCCGGAGGGCGGCACGGTGGGGCTGGACCCCTGGCTGCATACGCCGAAAGAGATCGCGGCGCTGGAGAAGCGGCTGGCGGGCACCGGCATCGCGCTGCGCGAGACCGACAATCTGGTGGATCGGATCTGGGAGGATCGCCCCGCCCGGCCCGCCGCACCGGTGCGGAAGTATCCCAAGGACCTCGCCGGGGATGGCGACGAGACCAAGCGCGCCCGGATCTGCGAAATCCTGAAGGATGCCGGGCAGAGCGCGGCCGTGCTGACCTTGCCAGATTCGCTGGCCTGGCTGTTGAACATCCGCGGCGGCGATATTGCGCGAATCCCCGTGGCGCAGGCCTTTGCCATTCTCCATGCGGAGGGGCAGATGCAGTTGTTCTCGGACCCGGAGAAATTCTCGGACCTGGGGCCGGATCCGGCGATCACCCTGGACGGGTGGGACGCCTTCGCCCCTGCCCTTTCCCAGTTGTCGGGGCCGGTCCGGGTCGATCCCGGCTCTGCCCCGTTGGCGGTGGTGCGGGCGCTGGAGGCGGCGGGTATCGAGATCGCCAGGGACGAAGATCCCTGCATCCTGCCCAAGGCCTGCAAGACCGAGGCCGAGATCGCCGCCACCCGGACGGCGCATCTGCGCGATGCGGCGGCGATGTGCGAGTTTCTGGCCTGGCTGGATGCCGAGGCCCCCGGCGGCGGGCTGACCGAGATCGACGTGGTGCGGGCGCTGGAAGGGTTCCGGCGGGCGACGAATGTGCTGGAAGACATCAGCTTTGACACGATCTCTGGCGCCGGGCCGAACGGGGCCATCGTGCATTACCGCGTCACCGAAGAGACGAACCGCCCCCTTGCCCCGGGTGAGTTGCTGCTGGTGGATTCCGGCGGTCAGTATCTGGATGGCACCACCGACATCACCCGGACGATTGCCATTGGCACACCGAGCGATCTGCAGCGGAGCTGTTTCACCCAGGTGCTCCAGGGCATGATCGCGGTGTCGCGGGCGCGCTGGCCCAAGGGACGCTCTGGCCGCGATCTGGATCCGCTGGCGCGGGCCGCGCTGTGGCGGGCGGGGCGCGACTATGACCACGGCACCGGGCACGGCGTCGGGGTCTTCTTGTCGGTGCATGAGGGGCCGCAGCGGATTTCGCGGATCTCTGACGTGGCGCTGGCGCCCGGGATGATCCTGTCGAATGAACCCGGATACTACCGCGAGGGCGCCTTTGGCGTCAGGATCGAGAATCTGGTGGTGGTGCAAACGGCCCCGGATCTGCCGGAGGGCGACGCGCGCGAGATGCTGGATTTCGAGACGCTGACCCATGTTCCCATCGACACCCGCCTGATCGCGCCGGACCTGCTGGATGGCGAAGAGCGCGCCTGGCTGAACGCCTATCACGAGGGCATTCGGGACAAGCTGGCTGGCAAGCTGACCCCCGGCACGCACGAATGGCTCGACCAGGCGACGCGGCCGATCTGACGCGCCTGTGCTGTCCGGGCCGAGTCGGGTTGGGACGCGGCAGCCGGGATGGGCGCGTTTGACACCCGATGTGTGACAGGGGTTGGATTGACATGGGATTGTCGTAACAAGGGTGTTACAACACCCCGTGACACTATGGATAGAGGACCGCGGGACATGAACAGCGATATCAAGATACGTCAGGCCCCCGGCACCTGGGTCATCCGGGCCCAAGGCGCGGTGCTGGGTGAAAGCTCCAATGCGTTGGAGCTGTCCGAAGGCAGCTACGATCCGGTGATCTACTTCCCGCGTTCAGACATCGCCATGGCTTTCATGGAGAAATCCGACAAGGTGACCCATTGCCCGCACAAGGGCGACGCCACCTATTACGGGATCGCCGGGAAGTCCGGCCTGATCGCCGATGCCGCCTGGAGCTATGAGACCCCGAAGGACGGTATGGAAGCGATTGCCGGATACCTCGCCTTTGACGTTTCGCGGACCGCCGTCGAGGAATTGTAGGGGCGCCGTGCCTCGAATGTTCCGCGAATTCCCGAGGGTTCGCGCATGTCATAGTCCAAAGCACGGCAGGCAGGCGACCCTGCGCGCCTCCGGCCCTTTTGGCGCCCCTGGGCGGGACCTGCTAGCGGTGTTCTTCGGCGGCGGTGGCGGCAAGCGCGCGGTTGTAGGCCTTTAGCGCGTCCACATGAAACAGCGCGCCTAGCAGCTCTGGCGGGCGCCCGTCGCCCCATAGGGTCACGACGGGCATGAAGGTAACGCCGCCCTTATCAAAGACCGGCATCGCGGTTTGCAGGGTCGCCGCGCCATCGATGTAGATGCCCTGCTCGATCAGCTCCCAGCAGGCGGTCTCTGTCGCCGGGGCCATGTCGGTCACGTCCCGGGTCAGCCCGGCGACCCGCACCATCGACAACAGATAGGCCTGCGGCCCCGCCGACAGCCGCACGTTGCGGTTTTCCAGCTGCGTCAGGAAGAAAGAGCGCTTGACCAGGCGACTGGCCAGCGCCGTCGACAGCGACACCGCGACCATCACCGCCAGGCCGGTCTGCCAGTCCCCCGTCAGTTCGAAGACGATCAGCGTGGTCGAGATCGGCGCCCCCAGAAC
>CAYGRI010000458.1:0-3696 GCA_964352155.1 uncultured Maritimibacter sp.
CTTTATGACGCGCTGCTGGACGATTACGAACCGGGGATGACCGGCGCCGAGGTGGAGCGGCTGTTTTCCGCGCTGCGTCCGCGTCTGGTGGCGCTGCGAGAGGCGGTGCTGGCCGCGCCGGATCAACCCGAACCGCTGGACGGCACCTTTGACGAGGCGCTGCAACTGGGCCTGTCGCGCGAAATGGCGGCGGCCTTTGGCTATGACTTTACCCGTGGCCGGATCGACAAGGCGGTGCATCCGTTTTCTTCCGGTTCTGGCGCCGATGTGCGCATCACCACGCGTACCGCGCCTCGCGACCCGTTCAACTGCCTCTATTCGACGATCCACGAGGTTGGCCACGCCTGCTATGAGCTGGGGATCGACTCTGCCCATGCGCTGACCCCGCTGGGGTGCGGTGTCTCTCTGGGGGTGCATGAAAGCCAAAGCCGGATTTACGAGAACCAGCTTGGCCGTTCCCAGGCGTTCACCGCCTTCCTGTTCGAGCGGATGCGCGCCACCTTTGGCGCATTCGGCATCGACGAGGCCGACAGCTTCTACGCCACCGTCAACCGCGTCGCCCCCGGCTATATCCGCACCGAGGCGGATGAGATCCACTATAACCTGCACATCCTGATGCGGTTCGATCTGGAGCGCGCGATGGTGCGCGGGGATCTGGAGGTTGCCGATTTGCCGGACGCCTGGAACAGCCGCTTTGCCGCCGATTTCGGGGTCGCGGTGGATCGACCCAGCAACGGCTGCCTGCAGGATGTGCATTGGTCCGTCGGGCTGATCGGCTATTTCCCGACCTACACGCTGGGCAATGTCTATGCCGGCTGCCTGCACAAGGCGTTGCGGGCGGATCTGCCGGATCTGGACGAGGCCCTGCTGAGCGGCGATACCAGCCCCGCCACGGATTGGTTGCGCGACCGGTTGCAGCAATTCGGCGGCCTGCGCAGCCCGCGCGACACCATCGCCCATGCCTGCGGGTTCGAGGCGAGCGAAGAACCGCTGCTGGACTACCTGGAAACCAAGTTCCGCACCCTCTACGCGTTGTAACCGGGCGTTTTGTTTCGGTCCAAAGCGTGCCCGCGTGCAATCGGGTCCAACGCGCCCCAGACTCCGCGCGCGCCCCAGACTCCGCGCGCGAGCGAATACGAGTGGCCGCGTATTCTGCAGCCAGTTCAACGCAGGTACGCCCTGTACGCCCTTGGGAAAACCCGCGCGCCGGATCGGCCCCGGCGGGCGGGGGTTATTCGCGGGGGTTAATCGGCCCAGCTTGGCTTGCGCTTTTCCAGAAAGGCGTCCAGCCCTTCGCCGGTGTCGGGATCCATCATGTTCTGCACCATCACCGCGCCGGTATGGGCATAGGCCTGATCCAGCGGCAGGCCGAGTTGTTCGTAAAACGCCCGCTTGCCCACCCGCACCGCAGAGCCAAGCTTGCCCGCGATCCGCTCGGCGAGCGCCTCTGTCTCTGCCGTCAGGGCGGTCTCGGGCACGACGCGGTTCACCAGCCCCAGTTCGGCGGCACGGGCGGCGTGGATCAGCTCGCCGGTCACCAGCATCTCGAACGCGGCCTTGCGGGCGATGTTGCGGGTCAGCGCCACCATCGGGGTGGAACAGAACAGGCCGATGTTCACCCCGTTCACGCCAAAGCGCGCGGTGTCCGCAGCCACAGCCAGATCGCAGGTCGCCACAAGCTGGCACCCAGCGGCGGCGGCAATGCCGTGGACCTGGGCGATCACCGGCTGCGGCAGCCGGTGCACCTTTTGCATCATTGCGGAACAGCGGTCGAACAGCCCTTTCAGATAGGCCGCGCCGCCATCGGGCGCCGCTCGTCCGGCCTGCATCTCCTTCAGGTCATGGCCGGGGCAAAAGGCGCGTCCGGCGCCCGACAGGATCACCACCCGGACGTCAGTGTCCTGCATCAGCCGGCCGAATTCCGCATCCAGCGCCGCCAGCATCGCCTCGCTCAGCGCATTCAGGTTGTCCGGCGAATTGAGCGTCAGATGCGCCACCGCTCCCCGGTCTTCGCGTTCGAGTATTGCCATCTTGCCCTCCACCCAGCTTCACGACACATGTAGGGGCCCACACGACCGGAGGAAAGCATGACCGTCAAGATGCAACCCGCAGAGCTTCACGCCTTCCTCAAGCGCGATTTTCCTCAGGTGCAGGACGATTTTGTGGTCGAAGCGGTGGGGACCAACCGCATTGCCATCCGGATGCCGGTTGAGGGGCGGCATCTGCGGCCCGGCGGCACCGTCTCTGGCCCGGCCATGTTCGCGCTGGCGGATGTGACGATGTATCTGGGCCTTCTGGCGATGATCGGGCCGCAGGCGCTGGCGGTGACCACGAATTGTTCCATCGACTTCATGCGCAAACCGGCGGCGGGGGTCGATATGCTGGCCGAGGGGCGGATCCTGAAGCTTGGCCGCGCCCTGGCGGTGGGCGACGTGCTGCTGTATTCCGAGGGCATGGCAGAGCCGGTGGCCCGCGCCTCGCTGACCTACGCCATCCCGCCCCAACGCTGACGGATCCGCGCGGCGCCATGGCGCGGAAAATGGGGCGCGGAACATGGGGCGCAGACATCACGTTGTCGCAACCGGGGCGGGCTGCAATTCCGTGGTGATCTCTGCCTGCGCCTCCAGTGTGCGGTGGACGGGGCATTTGTCTGCGATCTCCAGTAGGCGGTCGCGCTGGTCCTGATCCAGATCGCCCTCCAGCGTGATCGAGCGGTGGAACCGGTCCACCCGGGGCGCGTTGCTGTCGCCCGCATCCTGGGCGTGGACCTTATTGTGTGTCACATCCACCCGCACGCCGGTTAGCGGCCAGTCCTTGCGGCGGGCATACATCCGGATCGTCATCGAGGTGCAGGCGCCCAGCCCCGCCGAGACCAGCCCATAGGGCGACAGGCCGCGATTGGTGCCGCCATACGCCTCGGGTTCGTCGGCCAGCATGTGGTGATTCGGCCCGTGGTGAATGTCTTGCAGAAAGCCCGCCGGGTCGGCCTCGATCACCCGCACCACGCCTTCGGGGGCGCCGGGAGGCGGGGCGGGCGCGCGGATGTCGAGGTATTTGCCGGCCCAGGCGGCGATCACCTCGGCGGCATATTCGGCATCCGCGGCGCGGGTGATCAGATGGTCGGCCTCATCCAGCGTCACGAAGCTTTTGGGATGTTTCGCGGCTATGAAGATGTCTGACGCGTTCTCGATCCCGACGGTGCTGTCCCGGGGCGCATGCAGGACCAGCAGTGCCCGGTTCAGACGGCCGATCGATTCTGTCAGCTTGGCCTCGCTGACATCGTCGACAAAGCTTTTGCGGATGCGGAAGGGGCGCCCGCCCAGGGACACTTCGGCCGCGCCTGTCTTCTGGATCTCGGGCAGGGCTTGGGCGAAATTATGGGTCACATGGCCCGGGTCGAAGGGGGCGCCGATGGTCACCACGGCCTTGACGCTGGGCATCGTATCGGCGGCGCGCAGCACGGCGGCCCCGCCCAGCGAATGGCCGATCAGCAGCCCCGGCGCCATCCCGCGGCCTTCCAGAAACCGCGCCGCCGCCGTCAGATCGGCGACGTTGGAGGTGAAGGACGTGTTCTCGAACTCGCCCTCGGAATGGCCGAGGCCGGTAAAGTCGAACCGCAACACCGCCAGCCCCATCCCCGCCAGCCGGGCCGAGATCCGCCGCGCCGCCGGGATATCCTTGCCGCAGGTAAAGCAA
>CAYGRI010000459.1:0-3686 GCA_964352155.1 uncultured Maritimibacter sp.
CAGCGAATACAGCATCCCGTCATGCCCCATCGCGATCCCATCATCGACGGCGATGGTGTTGAATTCCTTGGCCACGCCGCCCGCCGCCTCGACCTCGCGCGCGACAAGCTGGCCGAGGTCTTTCAGATGCACATGGCCGGGCACGAATTGCGTGAAAGAGTTTACGATGGCGATGATCGGCTTGCCGAAATCGCCATCCTTCATGCCGGTCGCGCGCCAGAGGCCACGGGCCCCCGCCATGTTGCGTCCGTGGGTGGTGGTACGAGAGCGGTAATGCGGCATGTCGAAAGGCTCCTCCGGGTTGGCGGAGAGGTTCTAGCAGGGGACAGAGGGGATGGGTAGGGGAAGGTTACCGTATTGTAGGTCGCGCCGATGCACATTTGCTTGAGACCGGATGTCCTGTTTCAAGAGCTATCCAGATAGGCATGATCCAGGCCACGGTTTTGAAGACCTTGTACGGCCTTCATATCGTATTGTGCGAAGATTTCCGACCGGGCGGACCAGCAAGCGCGCGCTGGTGTCCCGGTGAGACGGGGGTGTCGCGCCCGAAACGACAGCCGGGCCCTCTTGACACCCCGCCTTGCCGGCCGGCCAGCGCGACCTTTCGATCAAACAAACCGAGCAAAACTCATTAAATTCATACGCTTAACTCATCCCCTTGCCAGGAACGCCTGTAGAGGCGCCGCCCGTTCGCCGCTCGATCAGCGCGCCGTATTCGTTGCCAGCTGTAATGGGCCGGGGAGAACCCGCCACAAAAATAAATCGCGGGAGTAATTGTTTCTACATTCCTCCCTGCGATTGAAGAGAGAGGATCTAACACACGGGCCAGACATGAATGGAGCTTCCCAGGTTTTCGCGTCCCTCGCCGCCCTCACACTGCCGGCGGCCTCTCTGACCCTGTATTCCGTTGTCACCGGCGATCCCAATTACCGCCCGCTCGGGGTCACGGCCGAGGCGCTTGAATTCTTCGTCGAAACGAATGAAACCGCCGCTCTTGGGATCCATGTCGCGTGGGGACAGGATCGCACCGGTTCGCTCACCCATGCCGACCTGCGCAACTTCATCACCGACGCCATCATCCGCCGCACCACAGATTACTACATCAAGTTCCACGAGGTGCCCGGAACGGGAATCGGCATCACCTTCCGGGTCGGGGTGAACCGATTCGGCCCCTACCCGCCCGCCCGAATGGCGGAGGCGATTGCCCCCGTCACAGCCGCGCTCCAGATGACCTATCCCACCACCAACTAACCACGGCGCAATCCGGCCAGTCCGCACAAAGGGCTCCCTTGCCGCATGCGCCCGCCAGGGATCACCCCCAAAGCGCCGCCGCCGGAGGATGCACCCCAGCCTCATCATAGACCAGCGGCACCGCCCGATCCTCGGCCAGCAGCAACGGCCCGTCCAGATCCACAACCTCGGCCCCCTGCGCCAGCAGCACCGCGGGCGCCATCGCCAGCGATGAGCCCACCATACAGCCCACCATGATCCCGTAGCCCTCGGCCCGCGCGGCATCGCGCAGCGCCAGCGCCTCGGTCAGCCCGCCGGTCTTGTCGAGCTTGATGTTAACCATGTCGTATTTTCCTGCCAGCCCCGAAAGACTGGCCCGGTCATGGCAGCTTTCATCCGCGCAAACGGGCAAGGGCCGCGCAATCTCGGCCAGCATGTCGTCGGACCCCGCTGGCAAGGGCTGCTCGACCAAAGCCACGCCCAGCCGCAGAAGATGGGGCGCGAGATCGGCATAGACCTCGGCATCCCACCCCTCGTTGGCATCCACGATGATCCGAGCCTCCGGCGCTCCGGCGCGCACCGCCTCCAGCCGCGCCATATCATCCGGGGTGCCGAGTTTGATCTTCAGCAAGGGCCGATGGGCATGCCGCGCCGCGGCGGCGCGCATGTTCTCCGGCGTATCGAGCGACAGAGTAAAGGCGGTGATCACCGGCCCGGGCGCGGCAAGCCCCGCCAGATCCCAGACCCTCCGCCCGGCCCGGTCCGCCGCCAGATCCCACAGGGCGCAATCCACCGCATTCCGCGCCGCCCCGGGGGGTAAGAGATCCGGCAGGGTCGCGCGGGTCACATCCGCTGGCAGGCGCATGATCTCGGCGGTCACACTGTCCATCGATTCGCCATAGCGCGCATAGGGCACGCATTCGCCCTGCCCCACCGCGCCCTCGTCGCGCAGGGTAACGGTCAGCACCTTCGCCTCGGTCCGAGAGCCGCGCGAGATGGTGAAGGCTTCGCGCAACCGAAACTTGTCGGCCTGTACAGTCAGTTCCAAACCGCTTTCCCTTGTCCTGTCGTTCCAAACTCTGCCGGGGGCACGGTGCGTTACATCGCGGCCAAAGCTTCGGCCAGCCGCGCCGCCCCCTGGCGGAACGGATCCACCGTGGGCAGGCCCATCCTCCGCTCGACCCCTTCGAGATAGGACAACGCCTCGTCCTCGCCCATCGACGCGGTGTTCACCGAGACGCCGACCACCTGACACGCCGGGTTGGCCACCCGCGCCAGCGGCAGCGCCGTGTCCCGCAACACCTCAAGCGAGGGCAACTGATAGCCCGGCAGGCCGCGCATATGGGTCCGCGTCGGCTCGTGGCTGAGGATCAGCGCGTCCGGTTGCCCGCCATGCACCAGCGCCATCGTGACCCCCGAATAAGACACATGAAACAGCGAGCCTTGCCCTTCGATCAGATCCCAATGGTCCGGGTCGTTGTCGGGCGTCAGCCATTCCACCGAGCCAGCCATGAAATCGGCGATCACCGCATCCAACGGCACGCCGTCGCCGGTGATCAGGATGCCCGTCTGCCCGGTCGCGCGAAAAGAGGATTTCATCCCCATTTCCTTCATCGACTTGTCCATCGCCAGCGCGGTGTACATCTTGCCGACCGAGCAATCTGTGCCGACGGCAAGGCATCGCTTGCCACCGCGCTTTTCGCCATTCGCGATGGGATATTGCACCGAAGGCACCCGGACATCATGCAGCGTCCGCCCGGTGGCGGCGGCGACGGCGGCCAGGTCGGGTTCGTCCCGCAGCAGATTGTGCAAGCCAGAGGCGAGGTCGAAGCCTTCCTCCAGCGCCTGCACCAGCACCTTTTTCCAGGTTTGGCTGATGATCCCGCCTCGGTTGGCCACACCGATCACCAGCGTCTTGGCACCAGCGGCTTTCGCGGCCGCCAGATCCAGGTCCGGCAGTTTCAAGTCGGCCTTGCAGCCCTCCAGGCGAAACTGGCCGATGGCGTGATCGGGACGCCAATCCTTGATGCCTTGCGCCACTTTCGCGGCCAGCGGATCCGGGGCATCGCCAAGAAACAGCAAATAGGGGGTCTCAATCATCGCGAATCTCCTCTGTCAGGCCAAGTTTCCACCGCAGAGCCCTGAATTCCTGACGAAATCCAAGGGGCCGATGGTAAAGAATGCGAAGATTTCACGCAAGCTTGCCCGTTTCGCACAAAAATCTGCCACGTCGGCTGAAACAGATGCCCTGATCCTATCGGCGGCGCGCGCGGGCGGATCGCCCGGCGGCAGGACCGTCGCGATCCCATGAGCCCGGAGCCGGCCAACCGCACGGGGTCCCGGAATCGGACCGGTCCGATCCCCCGCATGCTGCAGGTGCAGAATTGCCTTGCAGCAGAAACGGCAAGAATCTATCCCGAAGACAACGCAAGACGTAATGATGTTACCGAAAGGCC
>CAYGRI010000460.1:0-3676 GCA_964352155.1 uncultured Maritimibacter sp.
CGCTGCGCTTTGCGCCGCTGAACTCGTGGCCAGATAACGTCAATCTCGACAAGGCCCGCGGGCTGCTGTGGCGGATCAATGAAAAGTACGGCGCCAGCATCTCCTGGGCCGACCTGATGATCCTGGCCGGTAACGCGGCTTTGGAATCCATGGGCTTCAAGACCTTTGGCTTCGGCGGCGGCCGCGCCGATGTGTGGGAGCCGGAGGAGGATATCTACTGGGGCCCCGAGACCGAGTGGCTGGACGACAAGCGCTATGAGGGCGACCGCGAACTCGACAACCCGCTGGCCGCCGTGCAGATGGGTCTGATCTACGTCAACCCCGAAGGCCCGAACGGCAAGCCCGATCCGCTGGCGGCGGCGCATGACATCCGCGACACCTTTGCCCGGATGGCCATGAACGACGAAGAAACCGTGGCGCTGATCGCGGGCGGCCATACCTTTGGCAAGACCCACGGCGCCGGCGACGCGGCGCTGGTGGGACCAGAGCCGGAAGCGGCCGACATCGCGCTGCAGGGCCTTGGCTGGCAGTCCAGCTTTGGCACCGGCAAGGGCGGCGACGCCATCGGTTCCGGCCTTGAGGTCACCTGGACGACCACGCCCACGCAATGGTCGAACAACTACTTCGAGAACCTGTTCGGCTTTGAATGGGAGCTTACCAAAAGCCCCGCGGGCGCCTGGCAGTGGACGCCAAAGGACGGCGGCGGTGCGGGCACCGTGCCACATGCCCACGACGCGTCGGTCAAGATCGCCCCGGCGATGCTGACCACCGACCTGTCGCTGCGGTTCGACCCGGAATACGAAAAGATCTCGCGCCGGTTCCTGGAAAACCCCGACCAGTTCGCCGATGCCTTTGCCCGCGCCTGGTTCAAGCTGACCCACCGCGACATGGGCCCGATCAACCGCTACCTCGGCAAGGAAGTCCCCTCCGAGGAGCTGATCTGGCAGGATCCGGTTCCGGCGGTGAAGCACAAGCTGATCGAGGATGCGGATGTCGCCGATCTGAAGGCGCAGATCCTGGCCACCGGCCTGACCGTGCCGCAGCTTGTGGGCGCGGCCTGGGGCTCTGCCGCGACCTACCGCGACACCGACAAGCGGGGCGGTGCAAATGGCGCGCGCATCCGTCTGGCGCCGCAAAAGGATTGGGCGGCGAACAACCCGGCAGAGCTGGCGACGGTGCTGACCGCGCTGGAAGGCGTTCAGGCCGTGTTCAACGGCGCGGCGGCGGACGGCAAGGCGGTCTCGTTGGCGGATCTGATCATTCTGGGCGGCTGTGCGGCGATCGAGGCGGCGGCCAAGGCTGCGGGCCACGACGTCACCGTGCCCTTCATCCCGGGCCGGACCGACGCGACCGAGGCGCAGACCG
This sequence comes from uncultured Maritimibacter sp., assembly GCA_964352155.1. GTDB lineage: Bacteria > Pseudomonadota > Alphaproteobacteria > Rhodobacterales > Rhodobacteraceae > Psychromarinibacter. The sequence goes on from CAYGRI010000460.1 coordinate 1,366, forward strand.
ACGCCGACAGCTTCGAGTGGCTGGAGCCGAAGGCCGACGGGTTCCGCAACTATCTGGCGCCGGGTGCCCCGCGCACCGCGTCGGAACTGCTGGTCGACAAGGCTTGCCTGCTGACCCTCAGCGCGCCAGAGATGACGGTGCTGGTCGGCGGCATGCGGGCGTTGAACGCCAACACCGGCGGCACCGCCGAGGGGGTGTTCACCGACAAGCCAGGCACGCTGACGAACGACTTCTTCACCAACCTGCTGACCATGGATACCGAATGGAAGCCGGTGGGGCAGGACCTGTTCGAAGGCACCGACCGCAAGACCGGCGCCAAGACCTGGACGGCCAGCTCGGTCGATCTGCTGTTTGGCTCGAACTCGCAACTGCGGGCAATTGCCGAGGTCTATGCCTGTGACGATTCGGGCGAGAAGTTCGTCAAGGACTTCGTCGCGGCCTGGACCAAGGTGATGAACGCCGACCGGTTCGACCTGGCCTAAGCCGGGCGACCTGGACGGAACCACGCGGCGCCTCGGGACACCGGGGCGCCGTTTCGCATTCAGGGCATGGTCAGCACGATTTTCCCCAGCGCCCTGCGGCTTGCGATCATCTCCAGCGCGTCAGCGGCGCGGTCCAGCGGCATATGGGCCGAGATCCGGGGCCGGATCTGCCCGCGCGCATACAGATCGAACAACGCGTCCTGATGCGCGGCAAAGCCAACGGGGTCACGGGCGGTGAAAGCGCCCCAGAACACGCCGACGATCTGGCAACCCTTGAGCAGGGGCAGGTTCAGCGGGATCGAGGGGATGCCCGCCGGAAAGCCCACCACCAGGAACCGCCCCTCCCATGCCAGCGACCGCAGCGCGGGTTCTGCATAGGCGCCGCCCACCGGGTCATAGACCACATCCACCCCGTCCGGAGCCACCGCCTTTATCTGCTGGCCAAAGGCGCGCTGCCCGGCCTTGTCCATCTGGGTCGGATAGATCAGCACCTCGTCGGCGCCCAGATCGCGGGCAAAGGCGGCCTTTCCATCCGACGACACGGCGGCGATGACCCGCGCGCCCATCGCCCGCCCCAGTTCCACCGCCGAAGCGCCGATGCCCCCGGCGGCACCCAGCACCAGCAACGTCTCGCCCTTTTGCAAGGCGGCACGGTCGGCCAGCGCGTAGAAGCTGGTGCCATAGGTGAAGATGAAGGACGCGGCCTCGTCAAACGGCATCGCCTCGGGGAAGGGGATCGCACTGGCGGCGGGGATCACGATATGGGTCGCGAAGCCGCCGCTGAGGGTCAGCGCCAGCACACGGTCGCCTAAGGCAAAGTCGGTCACATCCGGGCCCACAGCCTCGACCAGCCCCGCGATCTCGCCGCCGGGGGCAAAGGGCCGGGCGGGCTTGTACTGGTACAGATCGCGGATGATCAGCGTGTCGGGGAAATTCGCCGCCGCCGCCTTGACCGCCACGCGGATCTCGCCCGGCCCGGGCTGAGGCAGGGGAATGTCGGTCAGAACCAGCGTCTCGGGGCCGCCGGGGGCGGTGCTTAGCATGGCTTGCGCAGGCATCGTCGGATCTCCTGTCCTGGACCCGCGCAGGCTTGCCGCCAGGTCGGCCCTTGTCAATGCCGGGGCGCCGCCGCATCCTTGGGCCTGACGCGGGGGAGGATATCGGTGCCAGAGAGACTGACAGAATGACAGCCGCGCCCGGTCCGGCGGGGTGGACGGCGCGCGTCGGGCAGCGGCTGGGGGTGTCCGACTGGCATCCGGTCGCCCAGCCACGGATCGACGCCTTCGCCGATTGCACCGGCGATCCCTACTGGATCCACACCGACCCCGTCCGCGCCCGGCAGGAAAGCCCCACCGGAACCACCATCGCCCATGGCTTCCTGACGCTGTCGCTGTTGCCCGCGATGGCGCAGCAGGTGTTGCCCGGCCCGGAAGAGGCGCGGATGGTGCTGAACTATGGCTTGGACAAGGTCCGGTTTCTCGCCCCCGTGCCGGCGGGCGCAAGGGTGCGCGGCGTCTTTACTTTGCGCGACGTGTCCGAACGCGAGCCCGGCGAAGTGACCCTGACCGTCGCCGTCGCCGTCGAGATCGAAGGCCAGGACCGCCCCGCGCTGGTGGCCGACTGGCTGCACCGCCGCTATTATGACACGAAAGGACAGCCCGCGTGACCTCTGCCCACGCCCATCTGCCCAAAGCGCTGCAGGGCTTGCGGATCCCCGTTGTGGGGGCGCCGCTGTTCATCGTGTTTTTTGATTATGTGTTGATCGAGATATTCAATTGAGGGATCGTCGGCAGCTTCGTCGGTAAATCACTCAACGACCGTATCAACCA
>CAYGRI010000461.1:0-3159 GCA_964352155.1 uncultured Maritimibacter sp.
ATCTGAGCGTGCCGGACATGGCCGCGCTGGCGGATCGCATCACCGGGACGGCCACGCTGCGCGGCGTGGTCGCCCAAACCGGCGATAACTGGCGCCTGCAGGCGGGCCTGTCGGCCCCCGGCGGCGTGGCCGGCACCATCGACACCGTGGTCGCCCTGTCCGAGGCCGGGCCAGGCGCCGCGCAACTGGCGCTGGAGCTTACGGCGGATCAGCTTGGCCCCTATTCCCGCCTTATCGGCCAGCAACTGGCGGGCGGGCTGACCCTGACCGCGCAGGCCCAGGGCGATCTGACCAGCCTGACCGGCACCGCCGAGATCGACGGCACCACTGCCAACCTTCGAACCGGGATCCCGGCGGCAGACAAGTTGCTGACCGGCAACGGCACGCTGGGTCTGACCGTCGAGCGGATGGCGGACGGCACGCTTGTGTTCCGCCGCGCGCGGGCGAGCACGTCGCAGCTTTCGGCCTCTTTGACCGGGCGCTATGGCGGCGGCGCGGGCAGTGCCGCGACCTATGATCTGCGGCTGGCCAACCTTGGCCTCTTCGCGCCCGGGTTCAACGGGCCGGCGACGGCGCAGGGCACCGTCCGGGCCGAGGGCAGCAACCTGCGCCTGAACGCGGGCCTCACCGGCCCTGGCGGCGTGACAGCCCGTGTCGGCGGCACCGCCACCCCGACCTTCAGCCGGGCGTCCCTGGCGATCACCGGCGGCGCGCCGCTGGCCGTGATCAACACCTTCATCGCGCCCAATCTTGTGACCGGCAATGCGACCTTCGACCTGTCCTTGAACGGCCCGCTGGAACTGGCCTCGCTGTCGGGCACGATCCGCACGGCGGGGGCGGCGCTGGCGCTGCCCTCTGTCTCGCTGCGGCTGGTCAAGCTGAACGCCGAAGCGAACCTGTTGCGGGGTCGTGCCCAGGTCTCTGCGGTGTCCGAAGTGTCGACGGGCGGGCGGCTGACGGTGAACGGCCCGATCGAGCTGACGGCCCCGTTCAACGCCACCGTCGGCGTGGGTATCGAAAGCCTCCGGGCGGTGGATCCCGGCCTGTATGAAACGGTTTTGAACGGGCGCATCGACGTGTCCGGCGCCCTGACCGGAGGCGCCAGCATCACCGGCGCGCTGCGGCTGGGGGATGTGGAGCTGCGGATCCCGGACGGCGGCGGTCTGACCCGCGTCAGCCTGCCCGGTCTGGTGCATGAACACGAGCCCAACCGGGTGCTGCGGACGCGGATGCGGGCCGGGCTGGTGAACACGGGCAATGGCGGCGGCGCGGGCGGCGGCGGCGGCGGGGCCCGCGCCGCCTATCCGCTGGATCTGACGGTGACCGCGCCGAACCGGATCTTCATCCGGGGCCGCGGGCTGGATGCCGAAATGGGCGGCGCGCTGCGCCTGACCGGCACCACGGCGGATGTGGTTACCCAAGGCGGGTTCGAACTGATCCGGGGGCGTCTTGACATTCTGGGCGAACGGCTGGTGCTGACCGAAGGAAGCGTCCGGATGCAGGGCGATTTCGACCCCTATGTCAACATGATCGCGACCACCAATTCCGCCGGCGTTGCCATCAGTATCGGGATCGAGGGCTTTGCCTCGGCCCCCGAACTCAAGATCTCGTCGGTGCCGGATCTGCCCGAGGAAGACGTCCTCGCGCGGCTGATCTTCAAGCGCGGGCTGGGAGAGATCACGCCGATCCAGGCGGTCCAACTGGGGCTGGCCGTGCGCACACTGGCGGGCGGCGAGGGCACCAGTATCGTCGACCGGCTGCGCACCGGCTTCGGGCTGGACGATCTGGACGTGACGACCAATGACGGCGGCAACCTGGAGCTGCGGTTGGGCACCTATGTGACCGACAATATCTACACCGGCGTCGCTGTCGATGACTCCGGACGCAGCGAGATCAATCTGAACCTGCAGGTAACCCCGAATGTGACCGCGCGTGGCAAGGTCACCTCCGACGGGCAGACCGGGCTTGGCCTGTTCTTCGAACGGGACTACTGACCCCCCATTGGCACTGGCAGCGGCACTGGCAATGGCCAGTCGCCTGCGCCTGCCGATGCGCCGCCTGTGACGCCCGGTGGCGCTGCTGCTCGGCCCCGCCGCGAAGGCGGCATGGGACGCTGCCTCAGGACGCGGATTGAGGGCGTTCTATGACGACGTTCAGCCTAGGGCCCGGCAGGCGTTCTCGCGCGAAGGCGTTGCCGGATGCGCGGTACCGACACCGGGTGCCAAAGAAGGAATGAATGGCGCGTCCCCTCAAGGAAGAGGCCGCCCCTGCCCCGCGCCGGACGGAGATGGCCGTGGGGCGGTTCCCCGCGCGGCGGGCAGCGCCGCATTGGGCATCGCCCGTCAGACGGAAACGGCGGCCAGCAGGTCGTCGCGCTTCAGCTCGGCCTTGGTGCCCGACATCGTCACCGATCCACGCTCCAGCACGTAGAACCGGTTCGCCAAATCATAGGCGAACTTGAAGTATTGCTCGACCAGCACGATCGCCATGTCGCCCCGGTCACGCAGATACTCGATTACCCGGCCGATCTGCTGGATGATATTGGGCTGGATGCCCTCGGTCGGCTCGTCCAGCAACAGCACCTTGGGCTTGGTCATCATCGCCCGCGCGATCGCCAGTTGCTGCTGTTGCCCGCCCGACAGATCGCCCCCCCGACGGGCCAGGAATTCCTTGAGGATCGGGAACAGTTCGAACACCTCGTCGGGGATCACATGTTCTGACTTCGGCAGGCAGGCATAGGCGGTTTCCAGGTTCTCCTTGACCGTCATCAGCGGAAAAATGTCGCGCCCCTGCGGCACATAACCGATGCCCTTCTGCGCCAGATGATGCGCCGGGGCGCGGCCGATATCCTCTCCGTCCAGCCGGTAGGTGCCGCCGGACCGCTGATGCGTCCCCGACAGCGCCTTGAGCAGCGAGGTCTTGCCCACCCCGTTGGTGCCCATGACACAGGTGACTTCGCCGGTCAGCGCCTGCATCTCGATCCCATAGAGGATCTGCGAGCCGCCATAGTGCAGGGTCAGGTCTTTGGTTTCCAGCATGTTCAGCGCCCCAGATAGACGTCGATGACGTCTTTGTTCCGTGTCACATGGTCCAGCGAGCCTTCGGCCAGAACCGAGCCTTCGTGCAGCACCGTCACCTTGCATTCCAGCCGGCGCACGA
>CAYGRI010000461.1:3169-3615 GCA_964352155.1 uncultured Maritimibacter sp.
CTTGCGCCAGCAGCATCCCGATCTCAAGCCATTGCTTCTGACCGTGGCTGAGTTCGCCGGACTTGCGGTTCAACTGCGCGGACAGACCGATTTCTTCGGCCAGGGCGACGACGCGGTCGGCATCCTCCGGGCTGGGCCGGTAGAACAGGACTGACCAGGATGCCCGGTTCTTTTTCAGCGCCATCAACAGGTTGTCAAAGACCGACTGATCCTCGAACACCGTGGGCCGCTGGAATTTGCGCCCCACCCCCGCCTGGGCGATCTTGGCCTCGGACATCCGCAGCAGCGACAGCGATTTGTCGCCCCACAGCACGCGGCCCTCGTCGGGTTTGGTCTTGCCGGTGATGATGTCCATGAAGGTCGTCTTGCCCGCGCCATTCGGCCCGATCACCGCGCGCATTTCCCGCGCGCCGATCCGGAACGTCAGATTATTGATCGCGCGGAAC
>CAYGRI010000462.1:0-3606 GCA_964352155.1 uncultured Maritimibacter sp.
AAGCCTCACGATCCGTTTCAATGCACCTGTTGCACCTCGCGTTTGAATCCACCCTCCAGGCGAGAGACGGCGCGATCGCACAAACGGCCAACCCGCGGTCGAACAATTCTGCACAGAAAAAACCGCAGTTGAGCTGTCACGCATACAACCAGCCAGACCAGGGCCTAGGTGCGCAGTCGCCTAGAGGCCTTGTCGCCCAGATGCCAAGTCACGCGGATGCCGTATGGTCCGCAGACCTAGTCGCCCAGATGCTTGTGCACTTCGTCCAGATCGATCTCTGCCACGGGCATCTTGTTGGCCGGGTTCTCGAAATCATACTTGAACAGCCTGAAATCGCGTTTGTAGATCTCGTAGACCAGATGCATCGACAGGTCGTCAAAGTAATCGGCCACGGGATGCGCGCGCCTGGGGCCGTGGCCCTCGGATTCGTTGAACCGGGGGATCGTCGCCAGATCGACGGGATGCGCCATCTGCACCCGGTCCAGCACCGTCTGCATGCCCGCGTCGAAGGTTTCCAGCGGGAAGATGTGGTCGTAGCGCCCGCCATTGACGATGAAGGTCGAGATATGGCCCGACAAGGCCCACCAGAGAATGACCGCGTCCATCGGGCGGCGCCAGCGGATCGTGTCCCGGGCAAACAGCAGGAACCGGCGGAAGGATCGGATCTGGTCGAATTCGAACCCGTCCTCGGGCGATCCGACCTCGATCCCGTATTTCTGGACCAGCATCGGCACTAGCTTGCCGCGATAGCGTTTGCCGTTGCGCTGAATGCCGCAGATTTTGTCAAAGAACGACGACAGGATCCGGGTGTAGGGATTGCGCACGCAGGTGAAGGCAAAGGATTGGTGCGCCTGGACATTGCGTTCGATCAGGGGCTGGCTGTTGTCTTGCGCCCATTTGTGCAGCCCTTCGCGGGAATCGTGAATGTCGCCATCGTAGAACCGGCCGTGATCGGAATAGAACATGATCTGACCGATGGTAGAGCAGGCGCATTTGGGCACCACGCGGTACACCATGCTTTCGCTCTCGGTCATCCAGGTGCCCGGAAAGCCCATGTCGTCTTGCCTCCAAAAACCCGATCGGCCGACGCGCGGCGATCTGTTGCGGTATGGGCCTGTCTGTTCCGGGCGCGGCGCCTCTGGCCGGGGGACCGCGCCCCCGAAAGCCGCGTGCCGCGCCGGTTCGGGTGCAGAAAAGAGCAAACCAACCCTGTCTTTTCAATCCTTGTTCACGATATGAAGGCAAACAAAAGGCACAAATCGGGCAAACTGTTTCGACAATGGCAAGAATTGCTTTCATTCTTTTGTGCCACAAGGATCCCGATGCGGTGATCGCGCAGGCGCTGCGCCTGACGGCGATGGGAGATTGCATCGCAATCCACTTCGACGCGCGCGCGGATCGGGCCGATTACCTCCGGATTCGCGCGGCGCTAAAGGATGCGCCCGGCGTCGCCTTTGCGGCCCGGCGGATCCGCTGCGGCTGGGGGGAATGGTCGCTGGTGGAGGCGACGCTGGAAGCCGTGCGCGCCGCGTTTGGCGCCTTTGCCGATGCGACGCATTTCTACATGCTGTCGGGCGATTGCATGTCGATCAAATCGGCCGCCTATGCCCATGCCTTTCTGGACGCCGAGGATGTCGACTACATCGAAAGCTTCGATTTCTTCGAAAGCAATTGGATCAAGACCGGGATGCGCGGCGACCGGCTGCATTACCGGCATTTCCTGAACGAACGTCGGACCAAATGGCTGTTCTACACTTCGATCGAGGTGCAGCGCCGGCTGGGGCTGCGCCGCAAGATCCCCGAGGATCTGCAGGTCATGATCGGCTCGCAATGGTGGTGCTTGCGGCGGGGCACTTTGGAGAAGATCCTGGCCTTCCTGCGCAAGCGGCGCGACGTGGTGCGGTTCTTTCGCGGCACCTGGATCCCGGATGAAACCTTTTTCCAAACCCTCGTGCCGCATCTTGTCCCGGAAAAGGAGATCCGGACGCGGACCCTGACCTTCCTGATGTTCACCGACTACGGCATGCCGGTGACCTTCTATGACGACCATTACAACCTGTTGATCAGCCAGGATTATCTGTTCGCCCGCAAGATCTCTCCCGATGCGCTGGAATTGCGGCGGCGGCTGGGCGATCTGTTCGCCTCGTCCGAGATGGCTTTCCAGATCTCGAACGAGGGGCGCAGTCTGTTCCAGTTCCTGACCGGCCGGGGACGGATCGGACGCCGGTTCGGCCCGCGCTTTTGGGAGACGGAGGCGACGCTGGGCCGCGACCGCGAACTGATGATCATCGTGTCGCGGAAATGGCATGTGGGCAAGCGGCTGGTGGGGCTGATCCGCCATGAGACAGAGATGCCCTGCGTCGATTACCTGTTCAACGAAGAGAACACGGATCTGCCGGATCTGGGCGGGCTGCAACGCACCATCGGCAAGCGCATGCGGCACCGGCGGGCGCTGATCCGGATGCTGTTCGATTACTTCCAGTCCGACAGGCTGGTGATCTGTCTGGATCCGTCGATGCTGGACATGCTGAAGGATTTCGACGCGGATCGCTCGACTGTCCGGATCCTCGAGGTGCAGTGCCAGGTCTCGGATGACTATCTGGTGGGCCATGCCAAGCGGATCGGCCTTGCGGGGCAGACCACCTCTGGCGCGGTGCTGAAAACGCTGCTGCGCACGATCCGGGCCGACTTTGCGTTCGAGAGTGAGAAAATTCGGGATGCGGACTTCACGCATCTGTACCAGCTGCGCGAATGGGGCGCGCCCGAAGAGAACACCGTCGCCCTTGCGCGTTTCCTTGATATCCCGGAAAACAGGGCGCGCGCCATCGCGGACGTGGCGCATCTATTTGCGGATTGAGGGAAACGGATGGCCTACGAATACGACGACCAGAACGTCTTTGCAAAGATCCTGCGGGGCGAGATCCCGAACAAGACGGTGCTTGAGACCGAGCACAGCCTGGCGTTTTACGACATCCGCCCGCAGGCGCCGATCCATGTGCTGGTGATTCCGCGCGGGCCTTACGTGACCTTCGATCATTTCGTGGCCCAGGCGTCGGATGCCGAGATCGTGGATTACATGCGCGCCATTGCGAAATGCTGCGAGATGCAGGGCGTGGCGGCGGATGGCTGGCGGTTGATTTCCAATGCCGGCCGGGACGCGGTGCAGGAAGTGCCGCATCTGCATGTTCACATTCTTGCGGGCCGTCCGCTGGGTCGGATGCTGGAGCCGGCGGGATAGCGGCGGGCTGGCGGCGGCGGGGATCCGACGCTATAGTTTTCCACAGTAAGTAAGAGAGGCCGGAGCCATGGCACTTGAAGCGCCGGAAGTCGAATATGTCACCTCAACCCGGGTTGCCTGCGATGGCGGCGAAGGCGCGCTGGGTCATCCGCGCGTCTGGCTGGCGATCCCGCCGGACAGCGGCTGGGTGGAATGCGGCTATTGCGACAAGCGGTACATCCTGAAGGACGGGGCGACAGACGCCCACTGACCCGGGGTCGCCCGTCGCGCCCCACCCACCCACCCGCGCGCCGGACGCCCCGGGGTCCGTGGGCGTTGTTCTGTGCCGGGCTATGTGCTGGCGGGGGACTGTGTTTCTGCCGGGGGAG
>CAYGRI010000463.1:0-3597 GCA_964352155.1 uncultured Maritimibacter sp.
TCTGCGAGCTGTTCGGGCTTATGAGCCGTGATGAAAGCCGCCATGCCGGCTTCATCAATGACGCGCTCAAGGAGTTCAACATCGGCGTAAATATGGGCTTTCTCGCCAAGGCGAAGAAATACACCTATTTCCGGCCGAAATTCATCTACTACGCAACCTATCTGTCGGAAAAGATCGGCTATGCCCGCTACATCACGATCTTCCGGCATCTGCAGGAAAACCCGCAGCACCGCTTTCACCCGATCTTCAAGTGGTTCGAGGAATGGTGCAATGACGAGTTCAGCCACGGCGAAGCCTTCGCCCTGCTGATGAAGACCGACCCGAAGCTGACCAGCGGCGTCAACAAATACTGGATCAAGTTCTTCCTGACGGCGGTTTATGCCACGATGTATGTCCGCGACCACCAGCGTCCGGCCTTCCACAAGGCCCTGGGCGTCGATCCCGATTGGTACGGGCAAGAGGTGTTCACCAAGACCTCTGCGCTGACCAAGCAGATCTTCCCCCTGACGCTGGACATCGACCATCCGCGCTGGATGCCGGGCCTCAAGCGGCTGCAACGGGCCAATGCCGATATCGCGGCGGCGCAGAAGTCCGGCGGGGCCGGCGCCTTCGTCAAGGGTCTGTGGGCCAAGGCGCGGGCCGGTCTGGCCTTTGTCAGCCTGTTGACGATCCCGTCCAAGGGCAATGTGGCACCCGCCAGCACCCGGATGGAGCCCGCGTACTGATGACCGCCCCGTGGATCGCCGCGCTGTGTGCCATGTTCCTTTGGTGGTTTTCCACCGGGATGATCCTTGTGGCCGTGCGCCACGCGGATCGTCAGGGGCACCGCGCGCGGATGATCTGCACCCTGGGCGCTCTGCCGCTGCTGTTCGCCGGGCTGTGGGGCTTTGTCGCCACGCTCGACGGCACCAGCCACGGCGCGATCTACGGCAGCTTCCTGTCCGCCCTGGCGGTCTGGGGCTGGATCGAGCTGTCGTTCCTGACCGGAACGATCACCGGCCCCCGGGCCTATGCGGCGCCGCACGGGCTGCGGGGCTGGGACCGGTTCAACCGCGCCTGGGGCACCGTGGCCTATCACGAACTGCTGCTGACCGCCGGGCTGGCGGCCCTGTGGATCTATGGCCACGGCGCCGAGAACGTCTTTGGCCTGTGGACCTATACCATCCTGTATTTCGCGCGGATTTCGGCCAAGCTGAACCTGTTCTTCGGGGTCCCGCGCATCAATACAGAATTTCTGCCCGATGCGCTTGGCCACCTGGCCAGCCACTTTCGCATCTCTCGTCTGAACTGGGTCTTCCCGGTTTCGATCATGACTTTGACTTTCGCCGTGGCCTGCTGGCTGGAGCGCCTGCTTGCCGCCACGACGACCGCCGATACGGTGGGCTTCGCCCTGCTGTCGGCCATCACCGCTCTGGCGCTGCTGGAACACTGGCTCATGGTGCTCCCCCTGCCCGATGCAAAACTATGGCGCTGGATGTTGCCGGCGCCCAAACACCCAAGATCAACGACCCGACCGGAGGGGACCCATGGATTTTGACGCCATGTTCACCGCGCAGATCGATGCGCTGAAAAACGAAGGCAACTACCGCATTTTCGCCGAGCTGGAGCGGAAATGCGGCGCCTTTCCCAAGGCCAAGAGCCATGATGAAGACGCCCCCGACGAGGTGACGGTCTGGTGCTCCAACGATTATCTGGGCATGGGGCAGCACCCCGATGTGCGCCAGGCGATGAAAGAGGCCGTCGACAATTGCGGCACTGGGGCGGGCGGCACGCGCAACATCTCGGGCACCAACCACTACCATGTGAAGCTCGAGGCAGAGCTTGCCGACCTGCACGGCAAGGACGACGCGCTGCTGTTCACCTCTGGCTATGTGTCGAACTGGGCGGCGCTGTCAACGCTGGGCTCTCGCCTGCCCGATGCGATCATCCTGTCGGATGCGCTCAACCACGCCTCGATGATCGAGGGGATGCGCCATTCCCGCGCCAGAAAGGTGATCTGGAAGCACAACGACCCCGAGGATCTGGACCGCAAGCTGGCCGCCCTGCCCGCCAACGCCCCCAAGATCGTGGCCTTTGAATCGGTCTATTCGATGGATGGCGACATCTGCCCGATGCAAGAGATCGTCGAGGTCGCAGAAAAGCACGGCGCGATGACCTATCTGGACGAGGTCCATGCGGTTGGCCTTTATGGCCCGCGCGGCGGCGGTATCTCGGAGCGGGAGGGGCTGGCCCACCGCATCGACCTGATCGAGGGCACCCTGGGCAAGGCCTATGGCTGCATGGGCGGCTATGTCACCGGCTCCAAGCCATTGTGCGATTTCATCCGCAGCTTTGCCTCTGGCTTCATCTTCACCACCGCCCTGCCCCCCGCCGTGGCGGCGGCGGCGCAAACCTCGATCCGTCACCTCAAGGCCAGCAGCGTCGAACGCGAGGCGCAGCAGCGTCAGGTCGCCCGGCTGCGCGCCATGCTGGACGCGCGCGGGATCCCGCATCTGGACAACCCGAGCCATATCATTCCCGTGATGATCAAGGACCCGGTGAAATGCCGGATGCTGGCGGACATCCTGATGCGCGACTGGGGCATCTATGTGCAGCCGATCAACTATCCGACGGTACCCAAAGGGACAGAGCGGCTGCGCTTTACCCCGTCGCCGCTGCACAGTGACGCAGACATCAATCACCTGGTGGATGCCCTCACCGTTTTGTGGAAACAATGTGCCATCGCTCACGCGGTTGCGTAGCAGAGTATTTACGCTCATAACTTTTACTGCGAGAGCTCAAGCCTAGGTATCCTAAGGCAAAACACGGGAGGTCCCCATGAAAAGACTTACAGTAGCAGCAGCCAGCCTCTTTCTTCTGGCACCCATGGCGCACGCCGCCGGCCATGCCTCTGGCGACGCCGCAGCGGGCGAGGATGTCTACAAGAAGTGCCGGTCCTGTCACATGGTCGAAAGCGCGGATGGCGACACCATCCAGCGTGGCGGCCGGACGGGTCCCAACCTGTGGGGCATTGTTGGCCGGCAGGCGGGCACCTACGAAGGCTTCCGGTATTCCGATGTCATGGTCGAAGCGGGCGAGGCCGGGCTTGTCTGGACGGAAGAGGAATTCGTGAAATACGTGGCGGATCCGACCCCCTACCTGCGCGAGTACACCGGCGACAGCAGCGCTCGCGGCAAGATGACGTTCAAGCTGGGCGACGCGACGGATGCGGCCGATGTCTGGGCCTACCTCGCCTCGGTCAGCCCGTCTCCGGACATGTAGGCCACGTCACAGCGCCCTTGACACGCCCCCGCGCCGCCGCAGGCCGGGGGCGTTTTCATGTGACGGATCCGCCCGCGCGTTGCGCGATCCCTGGAGTGAAATGACATGCAAAAGGCCGCAGAAGATCTTTTGCGGCCTGTTCTGTTTCAGGTGACCGCCCTGTCAGCGCGAAGCCCCGCCCTGAATGGGAAAGAGCCTGGCGCGCGCTGTCTTCTTCTGGCGGCCACCGCCACATGTTCTTGCCATGCAAAGCGCCTGCGGAGCGGGCGGCAATCGCCGCGCTAGAGCGAGATGAAGTCGAGCTGAATCAAAGGGGAGTCACATAGGCTGATTTTG
>CAYGRI010000464.1:0-3593 GCA_964352155.1 uncultured Maritimibacter sp.
GCCCCATCCCACAACACCCTCCCCGCCACCGGCCTCAGAAACCCGGCCAATGCCGCCAGCAACGTGGACTTCCCGGCGCCCGACGGCCCCAGAACCGCGACCCGCGCCTGTGCCGGCAGCGCCCAATCCGCCGTCAGACGGAACCCGCCCTGCCCGATCTCCAATTGTTCAAGCCGCAGCACCGATCCGCCCTCCCCGATCGAACACCCAGAACAGGCCCAGCGCGCAGGTCAGTAGCAACAACGCAACGCCTGCCGCCTGCTCCATCCGGTAGCTCGACATCAGCCCATAGAGCAGCATCGGCAGGGTCGCTTGCGCGGGATCCGCAAACAGGGCGATCACGCCCAGATCCCCCATCGACAACGCCGCCGCCAGCCCCGCCGAAAACCCAAGCGGCCGCGACAGACGCGGCCAGGTCAGATAGCGCAGCCGGGCCCAGCCCCGCAGGTTCAGCGAGGCGGCCAGGCGGGCATAGTGCGCCTCTGTCTCCGCCCAGGCCGGGGCCAGCGAGCGATAGGCGAACGGCAGGGTCATCAACCCATTGACCAGCGCCGTGATCGGCAAGGCAAAGGCCACCGGATCGGCCACCGGAAAGATCAGCAGGAACAGCCCCGTCCCGATCACCAACGGCGATACCGCCACCGACAGGGCCGCCAAAGCCTCGACCAGCCCAGCCCGCGCCCGGTTATGCCCCACCTTTTGACCCGCATGCGGGCGCCGGGTCTGACCGAGCAAGACCAACGACAGCGCCAGCCACAGGGTCAGGATGACAGAGGCCAGCGCCACCGCCAGCGACCGCCCCAAGGCTTCCCAGACGCCAGAGGGCAGCTCTGCCAGGCCCGGCAGCCCCCGCGCCACGATCGTCGCCAGCGGGGTCAGCAGAAACAGCGCGGCGACGGTTATCACCGCCCCATCCAGCAGGCGCAGGCCGCCGATCCCCCAGCGCTCGACCGTCCGGCCCAGCCCGCCGCCCAGCCCGCCCGGCCGGCTGACGCGCCAGACCGCCAGCGCCGCCCCGGCGCAGATCGCAAACTGGATGACCGACAGCAGCGCCGCCTTTCCCAGGTCGAAATCGAAGCGGAAGGCCTGATAGATCGCAAGTTCCACCGTGGTACCGCGCGGCCCGCCACCCAAGGCCAGAGCGACGGCAAAACTGGTGGTGCAGATCAAAAAGATCACCAGCAACGCCCCGGGCAGCACCGCCCGCAGCATCGGCAGTTCCAACAGGCGAAAGACCTCTGGCGGTCGCATCCCAAGGGCCGCGGCCAGGCGAAAGCGCTCGGCCGGGATCGCAAGCCAGCCCTGCAGGATCAGGCGCGTGGCCAGTGGCAGGTTGAAGAAGACATGCGCCAGAACGACCCCCTGCAAGCCATAGATCGACACCGGCTCGGCGCCCACCCAGATCAGAGCCTGAGAGATCAGCCCGTTCCTCCCGAAGACGGCGAGGAGCCCCAGCACCGCCACGATGACCGGCAGAATGAACGGCGCGCCCAGCAGGGTCACCAACAGCCCGCGCCCGGGGAAGGACCGCCGGGCCAGCGCCCGCGCCACCGGCACTGCGAACGCGACGCTGATCCCGGCGGACAGGGTCGCCTGCACCAGCGTGAACCGGATCGCGGCCCAATCCGCCGGGCCGAGGCGTGGCGCCTGATCGGCCCGCAACGCCACCGCCGCGAGGGTGCCCAGCGTCAACCCCGCGACGGTCAGGGCCGCCGCGATCGCAACGGCCCGGCCGAAAGAGCCTATCGCGTCAGCGCGGCGAGCCATTTCTGCAACGCGACCTCCCGCGTTTCACCGGCCGTGACCGCGGGGAAGATCAGGGCCGTTTCCGGGTCGATCAAGGTGCCGAACCCCTCGTGCAGCCCATCTGCCGGCAGCTTGACGGGGTACATCCAGTTCGTGGTCGGGATCACGCCCTGAAAGCCATCGGTCAGCATGAAGGCCAGAAAGGCATCCGCCAGCTCGGGCTGATCGGTGGCGGCCAGTTTGCCCGCCACCTCGATCTGCATGTAGTGGCCATCGGTGAAGGGGGCGGCGGCTTTGGTGGCGTCGTCTTCGACGATCAGGTGGTAGGCGGGCGAGGTCGTATAGCTCAGCACCATATCCGCTTCGCCATCGAGGAACAGGCCGTACGCCTCTGACCAGCCGGCGGTGATGGTCAGGATGTTGTCTGTCATTGCCTCCCAGAACGCGCCCGAATCGGCACCATAGACGGCTTCGGCCCACATCAGCATGCCAAGGCCGGGGGTCGAGGTGCGGGGGTCCTGCAGGATGACCTTCACGTCGCTCTCTGCCAGGGCGGCAAGGCTGTCGGGGACGGTATCGAGTTTCGTGGTGTCGTAGACGAAGGCGAAATAGCCCCAATCATAGGGCAGGAATTCCGGATCCTGCCATCCCACGGGCAGATCCAGGCCCTGGGGGTCGAGTCCATGCGGCGCGAACAGATCGGTCTGTCGGGCAAGCTCGGTCAGGTTGGTGTCGAGCCCCAGCACGATATCGGCGTCGCTGCGCGCCCCTTCGAGGCGCAAGCGGGCCAGCAGCGCGGCGCCATCGCCCGAGGCGACGAATTGCAGGTCGCAGCCGCAGGTTTCCTCGAAGGCCGCTTCGATCTGCGGGCCGGGACCCCATTCGGTGACGAAAGAGTCATAGGTCAGCACCCGCAGCACGGGGGTGTCTTGCGCAGCCGCCTGGGTGGCAAGGGTCGACATCAAGGCCGTGGCGATGATTGCAAATCGCATGATATCCTCCATGGCCGACGGAACGGTAGGCTTGGAGTCCGTCCATCCTTCCCTCCGCCGGTATTAACCGGTTCAGGTTCTACGGGTTCGCGTTATGCATCTCAGCCCTTGCGGACACCCCGAGGTGGAAACAGAGGTAATCCGGGTGATTGGGGAAGGCAAGGGATCGGATCCCATTGCGATCCGATTTGGGGGGCGCTGCCCCCCGTCCTGCGGACTCCCCCCAGAGTATTTCCGGCCAGAAGAAGGGGGGAGGACTTTCCTCTGGCGCAATGCTTCGGTAGATGGCGGGCGACGGAGGGACCACCATGAGTTTCAACACGTTCGGGCATCTGTTTCGGGTCACCACCTGGGGTGAAAGCCATGGGCCCGCGCTTGGGGCGACGGTGGACGGCTGCCCGCCGGGCGTGCCGTTGAACGCAGCGATGATCCAGCACTGGCTGGACCGCCGCAAGCCGGGGCAGAACAAGTACACGACGCAGCGGCGCGAGGCGGATGAGGTTGAGATCCTGTCGGGGGTGTTCGACGGGGTGACCACCGGGACGCCGATCCAGTTGATGATCCGGAATACCGACCAGCGGTCGAAGGACTATGGGGATATCGCCGAGAAATTCCGGCCCGGTCATGCGGATATCACTTATTGGCAGAAGTACGGGGTGCGGGACTATCGCGGGGGCGGGCGATCCTCGGCCCGGGAAACAGCGGCGCGGGTGGCTGCTGGCAGCGTGGCGCGTGCGGCGCTGAAGATGCTGGCGCCGGAGGCCGAGGTGCGCGGCTATATGGTGCGGATGGGGGAACATGCCATCGACCGGGCGCGGTTCGACTGGGATGTCATCGACAGCAATCCGTTCTGGG
>CAYGRI010000465.1:0-3582 GCA_964352155.1 uncultured Maritimibacter sp.
ATCGCGGATCCGTTCATTCCATGTATTTCGGCGTGCTGATCTTCCAGCCACGCCGTCGCGGGGCGGTGATGCGCCCGGCTTGCGGTTCGGACGGCGCGGCGGTTTCAGGTTTCGGCGCTGTGAGGGTAGTCTCCACCCCGGCCTGTTTCTCCAGCTGCCGCCACATCCGCTCGTCGAACCGGTCGGCGCCGAGGATCCACGCGGCCGCGCGGGCATAAATGCGGGTATCCAGCGCCTCGTTGCGCTCACGCAGCTTCTGCCATTCCTGCCGGGCATAGCCGCGCCGGTCACGGATCGTCACCAGCTGCTCGGCCACCAGTTGCTTCAGCCATTCGCTGTCGGCCCAGTCCGGCAGGTGGATCGTACCGGCCGGGTTCGGCATGCCATTGGCGCGCTCTTCATCGCCCGGCCGTTCCAGCCGCAGATAGCGATAGGTTTCGGCCTTGAACGTCGCGGTGGCCACGGTCCAGAGCCGGGCACCACGTTTCAGCTTCCGTCCGTTCACACTGGCATCGACGAAGGTCGGGCCCGACACCGGCGTGGCCCGGTTGAAGCCTTCGAGGCCTTTGACAGGCGCGACCTGTGCGATCCCCTGTTTGCGCCCCCAGGAATAGACAGCGGCGGATTCGTAACCGGTGTCGATCGCCAGCCTCGCCAGCGTCATGACCGCGCCGTTCTGGTGGGTCCAGGTCTGGCCCAGCAGCGCGGTCAGGGCCTCCCAGCAAGCCGGGTCGTCCGGCCCGCCTGGGATCACGAGGTGATCGACCAGCCAGCTTTCCAGCCCGCGGCCCCAGGCCCAGACATCGACCTCGATCCGGTCCTTCTGCACATCGGCCCCGGCAGTCAGGAACAGCCCGCCCGCCGGGATCTGCGCGGCGAACGCCTCGCGCCGGTCGGCCAGCCGCTGCCACTCCGGCGCCTCGCCGCTCTCGATCCAGGTCTCGCCCAACAGCGTGTTGCGCGCCGCACGCAGCATCTCGTCGGACCCTTGCGCCGCCAGCCAGTCCCGCGCGATCTGCTCCCAGCTCTTCCAGCCGATCAGCGAATAGAGCGCCGAGAGATGGAAGCCAATCGCCTTCGGATCGGTCGGTACCGCCGTCGCCCGCCATTCGCCGCCCGCCAGCATTCCAGTCTTGTGGTGTTCGGCAATCGGGCGTTCGCAGCCCTCGCAATGATAGGCCGCCGTTTCGGGCCGCCCTTTCGCCCAGCGCAGACGTTCGAACTGCAGCCACTGCATGTGGCCGCAATGCGGACAGGGGACGAAGTAGCGTTGCTGGTCGCTCGCCTCGAACTCGCGCTCGATGCGGCTCAGGCCCCGAATTGTCGGCGTCGAGACCATGAACACCTTGCGCCGATGCGCGAAGGTCGTCGTGCGGGCTTCAGCCAGCGTGACCGGATCGCCTTCCTCGTCGGCCGAGGCCGGATAGGCATCGACCTCGTCGAGAAACACGTAGCGCGCGGGCATCGAGCGCAGGCCGGTGGCGCTATTGGCCCCGGTCAGCACCAGGATGCCGCCGGGGAATTCCTTCGACAGCATCGAATTGCCGGCGTCGCGCGAGCGGGCGGGCTTGACCCGCTCGGTCAGCGCCGGGCTGTCCTCGATCAGCGGATCGATCCGGCCGCGCGATGTCCGCTTTGCCATCTCGACCGTCGGCAGCACCGCCAACATCGGCCCTGGCGCATGGTGGATCACGAAGCCGATCCAGTTGTTCCCAGCCTCGGTCGCGCCGACCTGCGCCGCCTTCATGAAGCTGACGCGCTGGGCGGGATGGCTGGGCGACAGCGCATCCATGATGGCGCGCAGGTACGGCGTGCGCGCGGTGCGATACCGCCCCGGTTCGGCTGAGGCCCGCGACGACAGCCAGCGGTGCGCATCGGCCCACTCCGACACTGAAAGGTCCGGGTCGGGGCGCATCCCCCGGCGCCAGGCGCGCAGGATGTCCTCGGCGCCGTCGAAGGCGAGGTCGAGGCCCTCTGTCAAGTTATCGCTGCTCAGGTCGGGTTCGTGGTCTCCTTCATGCAAGCCTAACCCTGAGGTCGGCCAGGGCGTCGAGCTGCTCTCGGACATGGGTTTCCAGCACCCTCTGCAGGATCGCAGTCTCGATCGTCGCGGGAACCCCCGATGCTGTCTCCATCTCTGCGGACAATTGCGCGGCCATCAGCGCCGCCACGCGGGTGGGCCAGGTGACCCAAACGTCGCGTTCCTGCCGGGCCAGGCGGAAGACCAGGGTCTCGGCCCGCGCCCGATCGACCAGAACGCCCTTCTTGCGCTGGATCGACAGTTGCCGTTCCTGCGCCTGGTAGACCGTCAGGGCCGTGCGCGCCTTCAGATACGAGGTGCTGTCACCGGGGCCGGAGATTCCACCGGTATCGCCACCACTAGACCCACCCCGCGCGCGCATCTGCTGATCCGGATCCGTCATCGCACCCCGCCGCGCATCCGAGGCCGCCGCGTCGATCGACCCATCCGGGAACAGCACCAGCCGCCCGGTCTTGCGCGCCTTCTGCACCGCCCCGCGCGAAAGCCCGGACCGGGCCGCATAGCCGCGTTCGCTCATACCTTCCATGGCGCTGTGAATGGTCTCAACATATTGGGAATAAACAGGAAAGATGATCTATTTGAGTTGATTGCACTCTCGGATAGAGCGACTCTGATCGTCAGGAAGCGGGTGCATTGCGCACCCCGTACACGCAGATTGGAGGCCACCATGCGCGCACAAGAGAGAATGGGGCACAGCTCCATGAGCGAGGGGTGGAAGGACCACACCACGCCCGGGCAGAAGCGGGTCAACTGGGTTATGGACGAGGTCATGTCCGGGCGAATGACTCAGGAGGACGGGATGGCCGAACTGGCCAGGGCTCACGAGATGATGCGCGAGGAAGCCCGCGCGCGGACCACCCACCCTGAACACAGCCGGGAGGACTGACCATGGCGAGGCGCACCAAGCCCGCTGCCCAGCGCGATGCACTGATCCTCGAGATCGTCCAGTGCCACTTCTCTCTCGAAACCCTCGAGACCCGGAACTCCGACCGTCTTGATTTCCACGACGTCGCCGTCTGGGCAATCCGCAACGCGCTCGAAGACGCCTTCGAAGCCGGGCGCCGCGCCGGCGCCGCACCCAAACCCTGAAAGGACCCGATCATGACCACGACCACCATTCGCATCGACCACGCCGCGCTGCCCGAGCAGTTCGACCGCAGCCGCCCCGATGCCGTCGCCGAGGCCATCGAGGCCGCGCTGCGCGAGGACGGGATCGCCGCCGAAGCCTCGGACGTGATCTCGCATCTGAAGATCGACCTGCCCACCGCCCAGCTTGCCGCCGCCAGCGCCGTGCTGGCCGAACTGCAGCTGATCTGAGGGAGGGCCACCATGCCGCGCCGCGTCATCGGGCTGCCCTCCGGTCGGCGTCTTCGCGCTGGTGCGAGGACAACCCCGCCCAGCGCTTCCATCGCCGCATCGAGACCCCGCGCGAGCGATTCCTGTCAACCGAAGAGATCGCCAGCCTCGGCGCGGCGCTGGATGCCGCGGAAGACCGGCGCGGGGCCGACATCATCCGCCTTTGCATGCTGACCGGTGCCCGT
>CAYGRI010000466.1:0-3579 GCA_964352155.1 uncultured Maritimibacter sp.
GGTCGGCTCGTCCAGAACCAGCAGTTCTGGGTCGCAGGCCAACGCGCGGGCGATGCCCACCCGCTGGCGCTGCCCGCCCGACAGGGCCGCGGGCGCGCGGTGGCGCATCTCTGGGGGCAGGCCAACGTCTGCCAGCGCCGTCTCCCCCCGGGCCCAGCGCGCGGCGCGCGCGCCGATCCCGTAGGTGTCGAGCCCCAGACGGACCGAGGCGCCGATGCTCCGCTTGGGGTTGAGCGCCGAGAGCGGGTTTTGCTGCACCAGCTGGATCGCCCGGCGGTGCTCTGGCAGGCGCCGGGCGGGCAGGGCTTGCCCGTCAAAGCGGATCATGCCCGCGCTGGGGGCGAGGAGGCCGAGGATCATGTTGGCGATGGTCGTCTTGCCCGACCCGCTTTCCCCCACTACCGCCAGGCATTCGCCCCGGTCCACGGCGACAGATACTTCGCGCACCGCATGCACCGGCCCGCTGGCGGTCTGGAAGGTCTTGGACAAGCGGTCAAGTGTCAGCAGGCTCATGGCGCATCCCCCGCATGGGTCACCATCGGCGCAAGGAAATCGTCGCTGACCTCTGGCACTTCGGGCAGTCCGGCGCCGGTGATCCGGGGCACCGCCGACAACAGCGCCCGGGTATAGGCATGGCCGGGCCGGGCGAACAGCGCGGCGGTCGGGCCGGTTTCCACGATGCGGCCCCGGTAGATCACATAGACCCGGTCCGCGAATTCCCGGACCACGCCGAGATTGTGCGAGATGAACAGCACGGCCGTCCCATGGCGTTCGACCAGATCGTGCATCAGCCGCAGCGTCTGGGCCTGGACCGAAACATCGAGCGCGGTGCCCGGTTCGTCCGCCAGCAGGAGCTTGGGGTTGTTGACCAGCGCCATGGCGATCATCACCCGCTGGTTCATCCCCCCCGAAAGCTGGAATGGATAGGCGGCCAGGACGCGGGCGGGGTCGGGGATCGAGACCTCTGCCAGCATCTCGGCCGCACGGGCGTCGCAGGCGGCGCGCGTCATCTTTGGTGCGCGCCGTCGCATGACCTCGGTGAACTGGCGTCCGATGGGGAAGGTGGGGTTGAGCGAGGATGTCGGATCCTGAAAGATCATCGACATCTCGGTTCCGCGCAGCGCGGCCCGCTGGCGCGCGGGCATGGCCCCGATATCGCGACCCTCGAATTCCACCGCGCCGCCGACACGGGCGGACCGGGTCTCTTGCAGGAGGCCAAGGATGATCCGGGCGGTCACCGACTTGCCCGAGCCGCTTTCGCCCACCAGCGCCACGCGCTCCCCCCGGTTGACGGCCAGGTCGATGCCGTGCAGAACCTTTGCCAGCCCGTTCAATCCCTTGAACCCCAGCGTGAGCCCGCGAATGTCCAGCAGGCGGCTCATTGCTCGACCCCCAGCACGTCGCGCAGCCCGTCGCCCAGCAGGTTGAAGCCGAAGACGGCGAACAGGATCGCAAGGCCGGGAAAGACGGTCATCCACCAGCTGTCGGGCAGGTAGCGCGCGCCTTCGGCCACCATCGAGCCCAGGTCCGGCGTCGGCGGCTGCACGCCCAGCCCGAGGAAGGACAGCGACGAGGCAATGATGATCACGAAGCCCATGTCGAGGGTCATCTTGGTGATGATCGCGGGCAGGCAATTGGGCAGGATCTCGCGGAAGGCGATATGGGCGGTCGGGGCGCCGATGACCTCTGCGGCCAGTACATAGCCCTCTTCGCGTTCGGACCGCGCGATGGAATAGACCAGCCGCGCATACCAGGGCCACCACATGACGGTGACCGCGATCATCGCATTGGTCAGGGTCGGCTGCAGCACGCCCAGCACGGCGATGGCCAGCACCAGAGGCGGGATCGACAGGAAGACGTCGACCAGCCGCATCAGCACGGATTCGGTCCAGCCGCCAAGATAGCCCGCCAGCAGTCCCACGATGGTGCCGATCGGGGTGGCGATGATCAGCACCACGACGCCAAGGCCAAGGCTGATCCGGTAGGCATAGAGAATGCGCGAAAAGATATCACGGCCCACCAGATCGGTGCCCATCCAGTTGCGCGCGGTCGGGCCCTGATTGGCATAGGCAAAGTCGATCACGGCGCTGTTATGGGTCGGAAACGGCGCGATCCAGGGCGCCAGCAGGGCGGCGCCGACGATCACAAGCACCAGGATCAGCCCGGTCAGCGACAGCGGGTTGGCGGCGATGATGCGCAGCGCCCGGATCATGACTTGGCTCCGATCATGAACGGGCCCTCGTGGAATGGCGGATGCGCGGGTTCAGGAACGCGATGAGCAGATCGACGACGATATTCACCACCAGAAAGGTCAGCGCGATGATCAGCACGGTGCCCATGATCGCGTTCAGATCCTTGCGCAGGATCACTGCCACACCATAGCGCGACAGGCCCGGCCAGGCAAAGACCGCTTCGACCAGAAAGGCATTGCCCAGCATCGCCGCGAAGTCGAGGCCGATGATCGTCAGGGATGGGATCAGCGAGGGCTTGAACGCATAGCTCCGGGCGATGCGTCCCGGGAAAAAGCCATAGGCCTGTGCCATCTCGATGTAGGGTTTGTCATAGGTCTCGACCATATTGGCGCGGGTCAGCCGGGCGGCCTGGCCGATTCCGGACAGCGCCAGCGCTACGGCGGGCAGGACAAGGTGGTGCAGCGCGTCGAGACAGGCGGCGACCTGCCCCGCGATCAGGGCGTCGACGGTCAGAAAACCGGTCACGCGGGTGATCTGATAGGCATCGTCGAGCCGGCCCGCGACGGGAAACAGCGGCAGGTAGAAGGCAAAGAGCAGCATCAGGATGACCGCCCAGACAAAGCTGGGGGCCGAGACCGTCAGCAGGGTCAGCACGCGGATCAGGTGATCGGGCCAGCGGCCCCGGTGCCGGGCCGCGAGGATGCCCAGCGGCAGGCCGAGGCCGACCATCAGGAGGCCGGCGAAGATCACCAGCTCCAGCGTCGCGGGCAGGAATTCCGCGATATCGGTGGTCACCGGCCGGTTGGTGTACAGCGACTGGCCCAGGTCTCCGCGCAGCAGATCGGCGGCGAAATAGCCGTATTGGGTCACGATCGGGTCGTCCAGATGCATCTCTGTGCGGATCGCGGCCACCTGTTCGGGCGTGGCATTGGGCCCCAGAGCAATCCGCGCCGGATCGCCGGGGATCACCCGGGCGATGACGAAGATCAGCATCGAGACCCCGATCAGAACGATCACGGAGATCCCGAGCCGTCTCAGCAGGATCCGAAGGACAGACGACATGGGGGGCTTCCCGGTTGCGCTTGGCAGATGTCCGGGCCAGCGCGCGATGGCGGGCCCGGAGCGTGAGGGCGCGGCTTATTCGCCGGTCATTTCCATCAGCCGGAAGCTGAAGCCCAGCCCGTCGACCCCAAAGGCCATGTCAGGGTCCGACAGGGCCGGAACACTGACCCGGGTCGAGGCGGCGAAGACCGACTGCCGGTCATAGCCGTAGATCGTCGGCGCCAGGTCCATCAGCCGGGCGTTCAACGCGCTGTAGGCGGACTCGCGCTCCGCCTCGCCCGGGCCGCGGCGGCCTGCTTCAAGCGCGGCATCGACCTCGGCATCC
>CAYGRI010000467.1:0-215 GCA_964352155.1 uncultured Maritimibacter sp.
CCCTCATACATCTTCATCCCGGCCTGACGGCGCGGGTACTGGATGTGGATCTTGCGCAAAGACCGCTCCATGAAGACCACGAAGGCGATGGTGACCGCCACCATCACGATCACACCGATGATCACGGCGGGGCTGATGGCGCCTGACCGGCCAGAGGCAAAAAACTGCGCCAGCGCCGCCGGCACTTCGGCGATGATGCCAACGAAGATGATCAG
>CAYGRI010000467.1:225-3569 GCA_964352155.1 uncultured Maritimibacter sp.
GAGACGGCCAGACCATAGGCCTGGAAGGTCGCCAGCAAAACGGTGCCGTAGCGGGTGTATTGGTTGATCTTCTTGCGACCCTGTTCGCCTTCTTTCTTGATCGCTTCCAGCGAGGGCACCATCGCCGTCAGCAACTGCACGATGATCGAGGCCGAAATATAGGGCATGATCCCCAGCGCGAAGATCCCCATACGGCTGATCGCACCGCCGGTGAACATATTGAGGATGCCGCCCAGACCGGCCGCCGCCTGATCCATGAACGTCCGCAGGGCGTCGCCGTCGATTCCCGGCACGGGGATATAGGTTCCCAGCCGGTAAACGATCAGCAGACCGAGGGTGAAGACGATCCGTTGCTTAAGCTCGGTCGCCTTACCAAAGGCGGACCAGCTCATGTTCGCGGCCATTTGCTCGACTGCGGATGCCATGCGCGCTCTCTTTCAACAAGGGCGCCGCCTCACGGGGTTTCCCGGGGCGGCGCTTTCGGAAAACTTGAAATGATGTAAGCGTCGATGGCGACGCTCACAACCACTTATTCGGCTGCTGCCGCGGTTTTGACCGTCAGAGAGCCGCCGGCCTTTTCGACAGCCTCGATCGCGGACTTGGACGCGCCGGTCACCGTGATGGTGATCTTGGCCGTCAAATCGCCCTTGGCTAGCACGCGAACACCGTCCAGCTTGCGGCGCACGAGACCGCTGTCGACCAGCTCGTTCTCGGTGATTTCGGCGCCCAGCTTGCCATCGTCGATGAATTTCTGGATCAGTCCCAGGTTGACCACGGCGAACTGCTTGCGGTTCGGCTTGTTGAAGCCGCGCTTGGGCAGACGCTGGTAGAGCGGCATCTGGCCGCCCTCGTAGCCCTTGATCGCCACGCCCGAGCGGGATTTCTGACCCTTGATACCACGGCCAGCGGTCTTACCGGTGCCGGAGCCGGGGCCGCGACCGACGCGCTTGCGTTTCTTGGTCGCACCGGGATTGTCGTGCAGTTCGTTCAGTTTCATGTCGCTTCTCCTTCGCCGGACGCGCCCCCGAAGCGATCTGGGCGGCCACGGCATATCGTGATGTGAATCGGGTCCCAACGGACCACCGGCGGCGTATAGACGGGATAGGCGGGGTGATCAAGTGGCGCCAGAAGCGTGTCGCGCCCGATGGGCGCCCGATCCGGCGCGGCACGGTCCGATCAGCTCGTGCGGCGCGATCCGGCCCCGACCACACGGCCGACAAAGACAAGAAGCAGCCCTAGAACCGCAAAGCCGACGGTCAGCCCGAGAATATTCAGCAAAACGGCCGTCGTCCCAAGCGCCGCCATGTCCAGAAACGGATAGGGATAGACCCCACTGAAGCTGGCGCGAAACAGGATGTAGCCGCAGTAGACCAGCGGCCAGACAACGCAATAGGCCGCATCCTGAAACCGCAGCCCGCGCTTTTCCGCGAAGACGAGCCACCAAAGCAGCGTCGACAGCGGGACGACACTGTGGACCCCGTGATCGGCCACATAGACCCAGCCCTGCGGCTCCCACAATTGCGCAAGCACCGCATGATAGACGATGCCAACCCCAAGGATCGCGGCAACCGTCGCCAGAAGCCCCCGCGCAGACACCCCACCCCCTGCGGCAAGCAGTGCCATGACGATCAGAACCAGCGTGTTGGTGAGGATGGTAAAGAATTGCGACATCGACGCCAGCGCACCGGGGATCGAGCCGGTCTCTTGCGAGTCCAACGACAGCCGCAGTAACAAGACCGCCAGGGTCACGGTGGCCACGGCCATCGCCGCGCGTCGCGCCGTCGCGCCGTACTGAACCATCGGGCCGAACTCCTTTTTTCTCCTGCCGCGATCACGTAACAGGCTGGCAGCCTGCACCACAACTCCCGGTGGCTGCCGGAACGCCGAAAAACCATAGAAAACACTTGCGTTGCTTGGGAATGGGTCGTATGCGGCCCCTTCATCCATGAACTCCACCGGAATCAGGGTGACCCCTCGCGGGGCCCTCCGGCGATGTTGAAGAAAGGATAAGGCGCTATGGACGCCCATGAACTGCGTGACAAAACGCCCGACCAGCTGCGCGATCAGCTGGAAGCGCTGAAGAAAGAAGCCTTCAACCTGCGGTTCCAGCAGGCCGGCGGAACGCTTGAGAATACCTCCCGCATGCGAATCGTCCGCAGGGACGCCGCCCGGGTCAAGACCATCCTGAACGAAAAAGCGGCCGCGGCCGCCGCGTCGGAGGCATAAGAGATGCCCAAGAGAATCCTGCAAGGCACCGTGACCTCGGACCAGAACGAGCAGACGATCACGGTTTCGGTCGAACGTCGCTTCAAGCATCCGCTGCTGCACAAGACGGTTCGGAAGTCCAAGAAATACCGGGCCCACGATCCGCTGAATACCTACAAGACAGGCGATCGCGTCCGCATTCAGGAATGCGCGCCGATCTCGAAGACGAAACGCTGGGAGGTTGTGGCCGACTAGGTCCCAACACCCGGTTTGAACGAAACCCTGGGGGGTAGAAAAACACAAACCCCCAAAGGTCGGGAGAAACCTCATGATCCAGATGCAGACCAATCTGGATGTCGCTGACAATTCCGGAGCCCGGAGAGTTCAGTGCATCAAGGTCCTCGGCGGCTCGAAGCGGAAGTATGCTTCTGTGGGCGACATCATCGTGGTGTCGGTCAAGGAAGCCATTCCGCGCGGGCGCGTCAAGAAAGGCGACGTGCGCAAGGCCGTCGTCGTGCGCACCGCCAAGGAAGTGCGCCGCGAAGATGGCACCGCCATTCGCTTCGACCGCAACGCGGCCGTGATCCTCAACAACGCGGGCGAGCCTGTCGGCACCCGGATCTTCGGACCCGTGGTGCGCGAGCTGCGCGCGAAGAACTTCATGAAGATCATATCGCTTGCTCCGGAGGTGCTGTAATGGCTGCCAAGCTCAAGAAGGGTGACAAGGTCATCGTCCTTGCGGGCAAGGACAAGGGCAAGACCGGCGAAATCACGCTGGTGAACCCCAGCGCCGGCAAGGCCGTCGTCGACGGGATCAACATGTCGATCCGCCACACCAAGCAGACCCAGCAGACCCAGGGCGGCCGTACCCCGAAAGCGATGCCGATCGACCTGTCGAACCTGGCGATCGTCGATTCCAATGACAAACCCACCCGCGTCGGCTTCCGCATGGAAGATGGCAAGAAGGTGCGGTATGCCAAGACCACGGGAGACGTGATCTGATGCTGGATGCAGCAACCTACACCCCGCGCCTTCGCACGGTCTATGTGGACACGATCCGCGCCGCGATGAAGGAAGAATTCGGCTACAAGAACGACATGCAGATCCCGCGTCTGGACAAGATCGTTCTGAACATCGGC
>CAYGRI010000468.1:0-3568 GCA_964352155.1 uncultured Maritimibacter sp.
AACCAGGGGCCTACGGCGCCGGGTTGCAAGCGATGATCGACGAGCGGCTCTGGGATGCCCAGGCCGATCTCGCCGAGGCCTACCTGACCTGGGGCAGCTACGCCTATGGCAAGGACAGCGACGGCACCCCCGCCCGCACCGCATTCGAAACCCGTCTGAGCCAGACCGACGCCATCGTCCAGAACCAGGACAACCGCGAACACGACCTGCTGGACTCCGACGATTACTACCAGTTCGAAGGCGGCGCCGCAGCCGCCGTCACCCATCTGCAAGGCGCACCCCGCCCGATCTATCACAACGACCATTCCCGCCCCGAGCGTCCCGTGATCCGCACCATCGAAGACGAGATCGGCCGCGTCGTCCGCTCCCGCGCCGTCAATCCCAAATGGATCGAAGGCGTCAAGCGCCATGGCTACAAAGGCGCTTTCGAGATCGCCGCCACGGTCGACTATCTCTTCGCCTTCGCCGCGACGACCGGCGCGGTGCGCAGCCACCATTTCGACCTGGTCCATGCCGCCTATCTCGAAGACGACGCCACCCGCGCGTTCATCGAGCACAATAACCCGCCCGCCCTCAAGGAAATCGCCCAGCGTCTGACCGAGGCCATGGACCGCGGTCTCTGGACTCCCCGCTCAAACTCTGCCCGCGCCCTATTGGATCGGTTGACCGCATGACAATCGAGATTCGCACCTCCACCGACAACCGCGAAAGCACCGAAACCCGCGTGATCGACATCCTCGACGCCCAGGCAGAGGACAAGGGCTATCCCTTCGTCATGCGGCACTATGCGTTCGAGGCTTGGGACGGAGAGGATTTCCTCGGCGGACTGGTCGCGCGCATGGCACAGGACTGGATGTTCGTCGCCCTTCTCGCCGTCGCTCCGGAGGCGCGCGGCAAAGGCATCGGCACCCAACTCATCGCCACGGCAGAGCGCGCCGCAAAGGCCGACAAGGCAACGGGGATCTGGCTGGACACATTCTCGTTTCAGGCGCCGGGCTTTTACGAACGCGTGGGCTTTCGCCGCATCGCAACACTGCCCGACTGCCCGGCCGGACAAGCGCGGCATTTCTATTCCAAACGCCTGACGGATCAGGACGCCTGGCCGATCGGAACGGCTGAGACCCAGCCGCATGACCGCGCCTAGCGCACCTGCGTGCAATCAATAAATCCGTCCCGCCATTGCGTGGCAACCGCCCTGATCCCCAGCACAAAGCCGCAGTCAAATTCCATCGGTTCCAAGCTGGGTGGCGGCGGACCCGCCCCCAGGCATTCCAGATCAGCCCGCAATACCACCGCGTCACCTTGCAAAGACCCAGGACGCAAGCGGCATCCGCTGGCCATGGCGATCGCGGTCGCACCGGCGTGCCGGATTCGCTCCCGCCCCGGCACCCGCATGGCGTTTGTGCGGATCGCCTCGGCAGTAAAGGCCGTGTGCCTGACCGAGAATCTGGCCCCATCGACAGTGACATTCTTGGCCGCCACGCCCCAATATTCCGGGCTAGAGCTGTCACAGCCCGGCAACAACAGCATCAGCGCAACCGGCGCCCAGAATCTCGCATAGCCTGTCATGCAGGTCATACTGCCCAATCAAGGTATAGCCTTCCTTAACGCAACCAGCACGCAAAGCCGGCCTCCCGGCGCCTCCCCGTCTTGCACTTGGCCCGCGAAAAGTGTCCGTTAATGAAATGGAATCGGCTCGCGTCTCAGATCCACGCCAGATAACCGGCCCCTACAATTGGGACGGGCTGTGCAAGCTTATCCAATCCGAATTCGCCTATATGCAGGGCCGGATCGACCCACCATCCTCGATGCATCGGCTCACCCCCGACCGGGTCGCCCAACAGGCGCAAACCGGCGAGATATGGGTGATAGAGACGCCCCCCGCCCGCCCCGTCGCCTCGGTTTTTCTGACCCCGCAGCCGCCGTCGCTGTATCTGCACAAGCTTACCGTCGCTTTCGCTCATCGGGGTCAGGGTCTGGCCCGCCGCCTGGTCGCACTGGCCGAAACCCGGGCCCGCGCCCTTGGGCTGGCCGATCTGACCTTGCAAAGCCGGGTCGAACTGACCGAAAACCATGCGGCGTTCACGGCGCTCGGCTTCTCGATGATCGGCACCCGGGCGCATTCCGGCTTTTCCCGGCCCACAAGCATCACGATGCAACGCCCCGTAGGAGACTAGATGTCAGACGACACGCCCGACGAGCTTGACCGCCACGCCAGCAAGATGGCCAAGAAGAAGGCCGCCCGCGACAAGATCATGGCCACCAAGACGGACGAGAAAGGGCTCGTCGTCGTGCACACCGGCAAGGGCAAAGGCAAGTCCACCGCCGCCTTCGGGATGATCTTTCGCTGCATCGCGCATCAGATGCCCTGCGCGGTGGTGCAATTCATCAAGGGCGGTATGTCGACGGGGGAACGCGACCTGATCCTGTCGCGCTTTACCGACATCTGTCAGTTTCACACGATGGGCGAGGGCTTTACCTGGGAGACTCAGGACAAATCCCGCGACACCGAGATGGCGCAGGCCGCCTGGGCCAAGGCCAAGGACCTGATCCGCAACCCCAATATTCGGATGGTGCTGCTGGACGAGATCAACATCGCCATGCGCTACGATTATGTCGATGTGGAAGAGGTCGTGGCCTTTCTGGTCGAGGAAAAGCCCCCCATGACCCATGTCGTGCTGACTGGCCGGAATGCCAAGGACCCGCTGATCGAGATCGCGGATCTGGTGACCGAGATGGAATTGGTCAAGCATCCGTTCCGGTCCGGGGTCAAGGCGCAGATCGGCGTGGAATTCTAGGTCGCCGACCTGACGTCGGCACATCGGTGGTCTGTCAATGAATTGAAACTTTCACTTTCGCGTTGCCGTGTTTACACTGCATCTTACCCCGAAGAAAA
The DNA here is from genome assembly GCA_964352155.1 of uncultured Maritimibacter sp. Lineage (GTDB taxonomy): Bacteria > Pseudomonadota > Alphaproteobacteria > Rhodobacterales > Rhodobacteraceae > Psychromarinibacter. The sequence continues at coordinate 2,897 of CAYGRI010000468.1, forward strand.
GCGGAGTTCTTCATGAGACTTGATCGGATAACCCCTGCCATTGCGGTCATTCTGGCCCTGACCGCATCGTCAGTCGCAGCCCACACGGGCGAAGGGATCAACACGGGCTTTGCATCCGGCTTCTGGCATCCGATCCTGGGCTGGGACCACGTTGTTGCCATGGTTGCGGTCGGCCTATGGGGGGCATTCCTAGGCGCGCCGGCCATCTGGATTCTACCCATCGTGTTCCCGCTGGTGATGGCCGTCGGCGGCGCGCTTGGCGTGGCGGGTGTTCCCCTGCCGGCCGTCGAAACCGGCATCGCTCTGTCCGGAGTTGTGCTCGGCCTTCTCGTTGCGCTCGCGGTCAAGGCTCCGATCTGGGTCGCCGCCGTCATCGTCGGGGCATTTGCGATTTTCCACGGTCACGCACATGGCACGGAACTTCCCGATGCCTTTAGTGCATATGGCTACGCGGTGGGCTTTGTCGTGGGCACGGGTCTGCTTCACCTTCTCGGCATCGGGCTCGGATTCGCCACAAAACTGCCATACGGGCAATATGCGGTCCGCGCCGCAGGGGCGGTGATCGCGGCTGTCGGTGGCGCATATCTCGCCGGAATTGCATGAAGGGAAAGGCGGCAACCGGCCTTTGTCTGACGCTTCTGTTGCGCCCCGACCAGGGCGCGGCCCATGCCT
>CAYGRI010000469.1:0-3565 GCA_964352155.1 uncultured Maritimibacter sp.
AAACTATCTCGCCAATGCCGGATACGCTTCAACCTAATCTCATCTCGCTCTAGTCAAACGGACCGAGGCCGGGTTTGCAAAGCACGGGCCCGTTCGGTCCGGCCTGTGACGTCGATCTGGCGCGACATGGTCCAAAGCGTGTTGCCCGCCATCCGCGAGCAGCCGATCCACCCGCCACAATGCGTTCGGAGTTTGGCCAGTGTCACGCGGGGCGGGCCACACAACAGCCGCTTTGCGGCCCGCTCGGAGGGTCCGAGCCGCACAAGCTGCCGGAGGGCTATTGCGAGAAGTCCAGGGGCCGCATCGACCCCAGCGGGAACAGCGACAGGAAGGATCCGGTCGCCTCCCAGATCTCGAAGCATTGCGGCGCGTCGATCTTGGAGTAATCATGCGCGATCAGGTAGGGACCCGACCCGCGGCTGCCGTCGCAGGACTCGGCAATTTCCATCAGCCGGGTGTCGCTGGGAATGCCGCCGTACCATTCCTCGAACACGCCGCCAGAGATCAGAAGGTTGTACTGGCTGTCCTCGTTCGAGGTCCAGTAGCCCTGCATCCGGGAGCGTAGATCGGCATAGGGATCCGTCCCTTCGACACCGGCGGAATGGATCGTCACCTGCGCCGTCGCTCCGCTGTAGCTCATCAACTCGCCCGACCAATACATCGGCGTGTTGGGCGGCAGGTCCAGCATATCCTCCAGCACCTGCAGATCGGGGGAATCGCCGCCGTAGGCCACATAGCGCCAGGGCGGGGCGTGCAGTTCGCATTGGATGCTCGCATCCGTCACCTCGCATTGGCTCAGCAGGCCGGTAATCGTATAGGGCTCTCCCTGGCTGCCGTCGCGGGTTTCCACGAACTCTTCCTCTTCCTCCTCATGGACCGGATCGGGATAGCCCGAGAAGATCTCATATGGGGTCACGGTCAGCGTGTGGCTGGTCTCGCCCTCGCCCATCGCGATCTCGGAGAACCGGGCGCGTTCATAGCCGCGGCTTTCGCATTCGGTGTCGCCAGTGATCTCGAACGCCTGGGACGAGGTGCAGAACATGTAGCTTTCTAGATCCCAGGAATCGGTCGCCGAGGTGATCCGGTAGTAATAGAACGCTTTGGTCAGCGGGTAGCTGAGCACGGTCCGGCATTCGTTCGGTGCGATGCCCCACCATCCCTCTGACACCCAGTCGGTGTCGCCCTTGTAGCCGATGGCGATGGTCGTGCGCGCGTCGGTCACGTTGCAGACAGTCAACTCGGCGGCGGCAGACGTCGGCAGCAAGGCAAGGCAAGCCAGAATAAGGGGTCGCGACATAGGGCAGGGCTTTCCGGAAGTTTCAGGTCTGCCGACAATATCATGCAAAAGACCAAATGAAAGGCATGCCGCGGGTTTGTCGTGCCGCGAAGGGCGTTTTTCTACAGCTCGATCTCGTCCCCCGCGTCCGGGTCCAGCGGGACCTTGCGGCGGATCAGGATGTCGCCATTGGGTAGGAATTCCGGCGGGTGATAGACCGACAGATCGCGCAGCGCCGTTTCCAGATCGCGCAGCGCGGGCGACATTTCGTTCATCAGGCCGCGCAGCAGCAGCCGCGCGCCCTGGTCCAGAAGGTCGATCCCTTCGGACATGTCATCGTTTTGCGCCTGGGCCGGGGCGGCCAGCAGGGCGGCGATCAAAAGGGGAGCGATGCGTTTCATGCGGGCACCATAGCAGAGTCGGACGGCGATTCTAACCGTCGGCGTCGAAATCCAGCGTGACGGGGAAGTGATCGGAGGCAGTCAGCAAAGCTTCGCGCAATTCCGGCGTCCGGTAGCAGACCGGGTCGTCGAACGGATGCCAGATGCGCCAGCTGGGACGCAGACCGCGCAGCCCGGGTGAGATCATGATATAGTCCAGAAGCGCCTGAAAATAGCGCTCCTTTTCCCGGTCAAAGAACCGCGCGGTCGTGGGCATGGCGCCGACGCGCTGGGTCAGGGCCATCCGGGCATGGGGGTCGTACAGACCGTTGGCCCCGGTTGGCCCCAGCACGACCTCGACCCCCGAGCGGCCGAACAGCTTTTCATATTCGTCCAGCCCCGGCCCGTCGTTGAAATCCCCCAGAACGATCAGGTCATCGCCTGCGGTCAGATGCGCCTCCACCCGGTCGCGCAGCCAGACGCATTGCGCCAGTTGCTTGCGGCGGTTTTCAATCGAGATCCGCATCGCCTTTGCCGGGCTGTTGGCCCCATGCGGCGCCTTGGATTTCAGATGCGCCCCGATCAGCCGAAGCCGCCGCCCGCCGGCGGTTTCCACGGCGGCCTCCAGCGGGGGTTTGGAAAACCGGATCGGTTCCGGCGCGGCGTCGCTGTCCAGATCCAGCCGGAACACATCGTCAAATCGCGGGATCTCGCCGCCGATGACACCTTGCGGGTCATGCACCGCAGACAGTTTGTCGGGATCGTAAAGTAGCGCGATTTCCTGCTGGGTGGTGTTGGAGAACCCCAAGAGCGCCTTGCGCGAGCGCAGCTCGAAGGCTTTTGCGAACGCCTCCAGCGCGGCGGTGGTGGAGCGTTTGCGCACGGTGTCCGGCGCCTCGACGATCAGCACCGCATCCGCATCCAGCGCGGTAAAGACGATGCCCAGCGCCTCTGTCTGCATGGCGCGGGTGATGTTGTAGCGCGCCGACCAACTGTCATCGACGATCAGCCGGTTGTGGTCGTCAAACAGGCTGTTGAACCATTCGACATTATACGTGGCGATCCGCATCAGGCAGGCGGGCAGAGCGCGGCGACCGCCATCCGTCAGGCCGCCTTGGCCTGGATCTCTTCCCAGGCGGTGTTGACGTCGATCAGGCGCTTTTCGGCCATTTTGATCGCCTCTTCGGGCAGGCCGCGCGCCACCAGACTGTCAGGATGGCTGGCAATGACCTCGCGGTGCCAGGCCTTGCGGATCTCTGGCAGGGGCATGTCGGGGGTCACGCCCAGAACGTCATAGGGATCGGTCGGTACATTGGTCACAAAGCGAGTGCGGATCCCGCGGAATTGCGCGGCGGACAGGCCGAAGATCTGGGCCACGCGGGACAGAAAATCATCCTCGTTCGGGTGATACTCCCCGTCGGCAAGGGCGATGTGGAACAGCCCCTCGATCAGATCGCACAGCACCCCGGACTCAGGCGGAAACATCGCGGCGATTCGGGCGGCATATTGTTCGTATCCGGCCACATCGGTCCGCGCGAGGTTGAACACACGGGCGGCGTTCGCCTCTTCCTCGGGGGGGATGTGAAACACTTGGCGAAAGGCCGTCACCTCGTCACGGGTCACCTGGCCATCCGCCTTGGCCAGCTTGGCGCCCAAGGCCACGACGGCGATGGTAAAGGCCACCGACCGTTCCGGCGGGGCGCGAAGCTGGTCGAACAAGGCCCACAACCCTTGCCCCTTGGCGAGGGCAGAGATGGCCTCGGCGATGCGCGTCCAGATCGACATGGCGAGGAAACTATCCGAAATTGGCCGCGCAGACACGCCAAATCGGTGTGACTCAAAGGACCGGGGGCCGATTCTGCCGGCAGCTATTGCGCGACTGCCTATGTTCTTTGCACCCGCCCCGTGC
>CAYGRI010000470.1:0-3555 GCA_964352155.1 uncultured Maritimibacter sp.
TGATCCGGGTGTCCGGCCAGTGGCTGCGGATGCGCCGGATGAGGCGGCGGACATGGCCCCGGATTTCCTTGCCGGACGGCGTCCGGGCGGGGCGCAGCACGAAGGCGACCGGCCGTCCGCTCCCGGTCTCATAGACATGGATCGGCGCGTAGCCGCGCTCGCCCTTTGCCCGGCAGGCGATGCATCGCATCGCCGAGAGGAGTGAAACCCGTTCCAGAACGTGAGCTGCTGCTGGCCATGGGCCGCATCGAAGGTGTCGTCGATATCGAGGATCACCGCCGCGGGCGGCGCGTCGTGGCTGGCACAGTAGATATCCACCATCTCGCGCCCGATACGGATCAGCGTGCGCAGGTCAGATGCGTTCTCCCATCGCGACATCGTCGGCTGGCTGGCCAGCCCGATCGCCTCTCCGGGGGCTTTCCCGAGCGCCATCATGAAGGCTGGGTCGTGCCGCAAGGCGTCCAGGTCGTCGGCGTCCTCGTACCCGCAGGCAATGGCCAGCACACGTGCCCGGAAAATGTCCGAGACGCGGTGCAGCACACGCGAAGGGTCCCTGCCATCCGGGATCAGCGCGGCGAGCCGGTCCACGATGCCAAGCCGCCGCTCGGCCTGAGCGAGCAGCAGAACGCCGGCATCCGACGTGATCGCGCCACCGTCGAATGCGGCGGTGACTTTCTTCGACCGAACGGCTGGAAACGAGAACGAAATCTGGGCAGGATCGGTCATGGCGGCGCTGGCATTTTCTGTCCGGTACGAGGATCGTGTGAACAGCTATTCTCTACACCAGATCAGAGGCTTACGCTATCGTCGCCACCCCAAATTCGCGCCCTGATGAATAATTGGGGCTAATGCCTGTCGTCAAGCAAGGTCGGGCGTATCAGCATCAATAGGCGCGGCTCAGCCGGGTTAGATATGACATCTCCAACTGGAATCATTGTCAAAACCGACGGGATTTTCCGTTTGGTTCTGAGTTGCATCCTCGGCAATGTGAAAGACATGTCATGGTGCAGAACCCGCGTTGGTGTTTGCGGTCTGATCCCGGCTAAATATACTACCACAAGTGTATCGTCTTTATGAAGCCAGATACGACCGACCTTTTCAGAGTATCTGTAGTTCTTCCTCAAGTATTTGAGTCGTCCGGAAGGATTTGCATTTTGTGTTGGCATCGGTTGGCTTACATCGGTAACATATCTTACATAGGAAATGGGTATAGATTCCAAATCTTCATTGTTGACGCTATAAATCGAGATTACGCTTTTGATGTTTGCGCGAACGATTGGTTGTGCAACTGGCAAACCAGAGACCTCTTGCCACGTCAGAACTGATGGGTCGATGTGCAGCTTCAGTGGTTGCAAGTAGTCTGGTTCATCGCCGTCTGTATCTACTCCCAACGGATTCGCGTGTAATCCGCTTGAAGAGGTAAGTGCCAGCAGGCTCGTGCTGGCTGCGGCAAAAGAATTTGAAAGGAAAGCGCGTCGTTTCGGTGTCTGCATATTCAGTCTCCCTCGAAGCCGACATTCCTCAAGTAGAACCCGGCATTTCCCATATGGCCGTTGTCCCGTGAGGTTACGGCCAACAGAGGCGATCCTCCAAGCATTTCCTGGCTCGTTTGTCGTAAGGCGGTGAGCGCCAGACGCCATGAGCGGCCAAGAGTACCGCGCCCACCAGTTCTGGCACCGATTCTCCAATTTTTGGACGCAGGTATGCGATCACCAGCGTAGGATATCGCGGTTCGGGAGTGGCTGCCAATCATGCCGACACCGCCGCGTTAGGCGGCCCACGCAGGGTGTTGATCAGGCCGAGAATGCCGGCGAAGACCCCTTGTGGCAGTGACGCCGCAGCCATCTGGAACACGGCGTAACGACCATGACGCACGAGGCGGGCGCCGGTCTTGATCAGCCGCTCGCGCAGGGATGTCAGGGACCAGCGCTCGATCAGTTCGGGCGTCGCTGCCGTCCGCAGGAAATTGGCAAGGTTGTAGGCCAGCGCATGGAGCTGAAGGCGCACGGCGTTTGCAGCGAGCTTCATGCAGGAGAGGCGCGTCCACTTCAGCGCGTATTTGCCTTCCTTGATGTGCTGCTCGGCAGTGCCGCGGTGATTGTAGAAGGCCAGCACGCGTTCATTCGGAAGGCTGCGGTTGGTGACGATGAAGCCGACGGTCGGGAACAGCTCGCCCGGATGGAACTCCACCTTGGCCACGATCCGGCGGGCCTTCGACCAACTCTTCGCGCGGTAATGAAAGCTGGTGTAGAGGCGCACGACATGGTTCGGCGGCCGACCAGGGCCGCGCTTCGTTAGATAGTCGATACGTTCGTGCAACTTCGGATTGCTCTTGATGCGGATGGCATTGTCCCAGCCTTCAGTCTCCAGCAGGTCAAAGAGGGCCGGAATGGCGAAGGCAGCATCGGCCCGGAACCGCCGCCGTTTGATCGAGGGCCGCGCGGAGGCGGAATAGCGCGCCACAACCGGCTTCAGAACATCTTCCCAACCGTCGGCGCTGTGGACATTGCCAGGACGCAAGGCGCACCTTTCCAGATCACCGAACTGGTTGAACACGAACAGCGGATGCAGGCATTTCTTCTCGAAGTGCCCATTCCACGCCGACCCCTCCTGATCGCCGTGAACCGGGCTTTCTGAACTGTCCATGTCCAGGGTGATAACCTTCGGCGGCCGCTTGTCGTGCACGGCATCAATCCAGCGGCCAGGCAGATCGATCAGCGCCGCGAGGTTCTCCGGCTGGGTCAGCATCTCGGTCTCGAACCGGCCCATGGCGCTCGCCGACGCCACACCCGCCTTCACCGCCCGTCCGCCGACAATCTGCCGCATCACCGGATCGCGGCACAGGCGTTCAGCGTCATTGACATCTTCATATCCGGCCAGACGCGAGAAAACAGATTGCCGCAGAAAGCCAACGAGGCGGTGCCGACCATTCTTACCTGTGCGCATATCAGCAAGCAGACCCGCCGCCATGTCCGACAGGCCAAGAGCGTCGTCCAGTTCCCGGTACAGCAACAATCCGCCATCCGAACTGATCGCCGAACCCTGGAACTCCACCTTCCCCGAGCGATCAAATTCCAGCCGAAGTGGCCCCGGTTCCGCTTCACCCGTCGCATCCGTCGCCATATCCCGCATCATCATCGCTAAGTTATTGATGAAGAAAGATTATCACCTATCAGCGGGGTGCGAAATCGTTGTCCATATGGGATATCCGGGATAGACAAAAACGTTGGTGGCGAAGCGCTTTCACGATCCGAGCCATGCAAACCCAAAAAAGCGGTCATTGCCGCGCCTGCAGCGAAAGCTCACTCTGTCCCGCACTGTGTGAATTCGCCAATCCGGAATTGTGCAGTTGCAGCGAATGTCCAGTTCGACGGGCCGCACCGCAGCAGCCAGGATGGGCGCTGAGGGTCCGCTGTGGGCCGATCGGGATCATGATCGAGTGACTGGCTACATCAACGCCACATCAACCCGCGAATGCATGTTTCGCGCTGGTTTTGCTGCCGAATGCGGGTGAATGTCGGCGAATGCAGGGTGGGGAATTTCGGGAAATCAAAG
>CAYGRI010000471.1:0-3553 GCA_964352155.1 uncultured Maritimibacter sp.
GCAAGTGGATCTGACCGGCAACGGTCACGCCATCGAGGTGCGCATCAATGCGGAAAAGCTGCCGAATTTCTCGCCCTCTCCCGGCCGGATAACCCAGTACCACGCGCCGGGCGGGCTGGGCGTTCGGATGGATTCCGCGCTGTATGACGGTTACCGGATCCCGCCCTATTACGACAGCCTGATCGGCAAGCTGATCGTCCATGCCCCGAACCGCAAGGCGGCCCTCGCCCGCCTGCATCGCGCGCTGGGAGAGTTGATCGTGGACGGCGTGGACACAACCGTGCCGCTGTTCCACGACCTGCTGCAGGAACCCGCTGTCCTGTCGGGGGAGTACACGATCCATTGGCTGGAACACTGGCTGGCCCAAAACCTGGAGTGATCCGGCCCTGACGTTGCCGCACGGGGCCGCCTTTTCCTTTGACGCCGTTCCGGTATGCTGGCGCGATATGCTTCCGCACGATCATGTCATAACGCCCGAGACGCTGCTGCGCGCCTATGCCGCCGGGATCTTTCCCATGGCCGAGACCGCCGACAGCGCCGAGATCTTCTGGGTCGACCCGCGCCGCCGGGGTGTCTTGCCGCTGGACGGCTTTCACCTGTCGCGCTCGCTCGCCCGCACGATCCGTCGCGGCGGATTCGAGGTAGCGCTGAACCAGGATTTCGAAGGCGTCTTGGATGGCTGCGCCGACCGGCCCGAGACCTGGATCAACCCGACCATACGCGGCCTCTACCTCGATCTGCATGACATGGGGCACGCCCATTCCATCGAGATCCACCACGACGGCGCGCTGACCGGCGGCGTCTATGGCGTGACGCTGGGAAGCGCCTGGTTCGGGGAAAGCATGTTCTCGCGGCGTCCGTCGGCCTCAAAGATCGCGCTGGCCTATCTGGTCCGCCATCTTCTGCGCTGCGGTTTCACCTTGTTCGACACGCAGTTCATCACACCGCATCTCGAAACACTGGGTGGCGAGGAGGTCCCGCGCGCCGCCTATCACGAACGCTTGCACCGCGCCCTGCAAAAGCCAGCCGATTTCTGCAGGTATCCGCAGCCGCCGTCGGCTCAGGAAATCTTGCAGCGCATCACCCAGACGTCATAGCGTGCGTGATCCATCGCGTTCAGCGCAGGCGAGGACGCGATCATCCACCCCTGGAACACCGGCATGTCTTCGTCCGCGGATCGAATCACGAGATAGGCGAAGGCGTCGCCGGACGGGTTGTCCTCCGGGTAGCGGCATTCGCCCAACGTGACCTGCAACCGGCCAAAGTCGGTCGTCTGGCCCGGGATCAGGTCGATATCGGCCACCGCGCCGGACAGTTTGTCCAGCCCGCGCAGAAAGGCCCCCTCGCCAATCAGGGTCACAATTTCCGGTTCTGCCGGCGTGGCATATTCGTCGGGGATGAAATTCAGGTCGAGATCCGGTTCCAGCAGGGATTCTCCGCCGAATTCAGGCAGGATGATGGTGCCGTCCTGCTCTGGCGGGACGATCAGCACGCTGGACGAGTCCTGCGCCGCCACCGGACCGGCCAGGGCGGCCGCCAGCACCAGGGCCCGGATCATCCGCCGCTCTCCTCCGACCCGCCGGAGACGAAGCGCAGCAAAAGCGTGATCAGGCTGACGGCGCTTTGCGTGTCGTAAATCTCTGTCCCGGGCTCGATGTTCATCAAGGATCCGCCGGGCACCAATTCGATGAAGGATCCGCCAAGCAGCCCCTCGGACGCGACGACGATGGTGGTGTCATCGGGCAGGTCAATCTGCTCGTCGACAGACACCATTGTTTCGGCCCGGAAGGTCTGCGGATTCAGCTCCATGCTGGTGACGCTGCCAACCTTGACCCCGGCCAGCCGCACGTCAGAGCCCACGCTGATTCCCTGCGCAGAGCGGAATGAGGCGGTGTAGGTCGACATCCCGGCGGCAGCGTTGCCTAGGCCAGATACCTGCCCGGCATAGAAAAGAAACGCCGCCGCAACGGCCAGAACGGCCGCCCCGACCAGAACTTCTGTGCTGCGCTCGGTCATCAGTTACTCCGGCTGCCAGGCCTCATAATCCTTGCGCTCCACCGGATCCGGGCGCCGAATCGACCCCGGCGGCGCATAGGCCAGCATCGTGCCGGTCAGGTTTTCCTGATGCGGCTTTTCCCAGTCCTTGCGCTTCAACGGACGCTCCGACGGCGGATCCTTGAAGGTCTGGTGCAGCCAGCCATGCCAATCCGCGCCAATGCGGCTCGCCTCGGCCTCGCCGTTGAAGATGACCCAGCGCCGTTTGCCGTCGCGCGTCTGGTAAAAGATGTTGCCGGCGTCGTCTTCGCCGACCTTCTCGCCATTGCGCCAGGTCCAGATCTGGGTGTTCAATGTCTGTCCGTTCCACCAGGTTACGGCCCTGAGAAGCGTGTTCAGAATGCCCATTGGCACCTCCGGATGTTTCCCACCGGGTATGGCGCATCCGCCGCGCGAGGTCCAGTCTCAAGGCACCGCCGATCGGCGGGCAGTTACTCAGATTGCGGCAATCGGGCCGTCACCTCGATCTCGATCTTCATCTCAGGCGATTGCAGGGCGGCGGACATCATCGTCGCCGCCGGCAAGGCCACGCGAAACGCCTCTGCGGTGATCGGCCAGCACAGGGGCCAGTCGGCCGGATCGGGCAGGATGTAGCGCACCCGGACCACGTCTTGCAGGCCGGCCCCCGCCTCTTCCAGCGCCCGCGCGATGGACGCCAAAGCGTTGCGGCATTGGTCCAAGACGGCCTCGGGCATCTGCATGGTCGCGTAATCGTATCCGGTTGTCCCGGCGACAAAGACCCATCCGTCGCAGACCACGGCGCGCGAATAACCGATGTCGCGTTCAAAGGGAGAGCCGGTTGAAATCCGGGTCGATGGCATGGCGTCATACTCCTGCGACTGCGGTCAGAGTCCCCGGCCCGCCGAGGATTGGCCGATGGATCCACCCGAAAATCGTGCGACTTTTCCGGATTTTCCTTCGCGGGCTCATGCCGCCACCCCGCCGGTCTCTTGCCAACAGACGACCGTCCAATCCGAAAAAGGCCCGCCGGTAGGGCGGGCTCTTCGATACATGTCCCAATGGACGACCACCGGTGCGGGCCGGGATCACCCCGCGCTCGCACCTTCCTTCTTGGCCTGGTCTGAATAGATCATCAGGGGTGACGCGGGCGACATCACCGCCTCTTCGTTCACCACAACCTCTTCCACCGAGTCCATGCCAGGCAGTTCGAACATGGTATCCAGCAGGATATCCTCCATGATCGAGCGCAAGCCCCGCGCACCTGTCTTGCGCTCTATGGCGCGTTTGGCAATCGCGGACAGGGCATCATCGGTGAAGGTCAGCGACACATCCTCCAGCTCGAACAGGCGCTGGTACTGCTTGACCAGAGCGTTCTTCGGCTGGGTCAGGATGGTCACCAACGCGTCTTCGTCCAGATCCTGCAGCGTCGCGATCACTGGCAGACGGCCAACGAATTCCGGGATCAGGCCGAATTTCAGCAGATCTTCGGGCTCGAGATCGCCAAACATCTCGCCGATAGAGCGGCTTTCCTCGTCCT
>CAYGRI010000472.1:0-3527 GCA_964352155.1 uncultured Maritimibacter sp.
CGTGTGAATCGCCTCAAAGGTCGCGCGGGGGACAGATCAATCTGACACGCGCGCCGCACTTCCGAAGCGGGGGCAGCGCACCTCATATGCGCCGCTTTGGTATATGTCTTTGGGGGTTAGCCCATGGTGCGGCTTCAGGATACACCCGAATCGTAAACCGAATATTCGCGTCTGATTGCGCCGAATATACCACCCTTTGGGGGCTTGGGCGCTGGCTGGACCGATGAAAAAAGATCAGTCCAAACCCTTGTCTTCTGGCGGTTGCGTCGCACCGTCATCATCGTCGTTGCCGCCGTCTTCCTGCTTGAGCCGCATCGCCCGCAGACGGGCGGTCTTTTCCGAGCGTGCCTCGGCGGCGTCTCCCACGATTTCGCGGGCGGCGGCAGAGGTGCGTTCCATCATGTTGGGGCGTTCAGAGGACAAGGGTTTGAAAACGGAGCCTTCAGGTGCTGTGGTTTTCAAACGGGGTCCCCTTGAAAAAGACGGAATACGGGTCGCATGGGTGGCAGGAGCGGGGACGCTCCTGCCGTATCGTCAAATCAGGCCAGGGCCAGATTCGTTGCCGACTCGCGGCCGTCACGGCCTTTTTCGATGTCGAAGGTCACGGCTTGGCCGTCGTTCAACGTGGTCAGACCGGCGCGCTCAACCGCAGAGATGTGCAGAAACACGTCTTTGCTGCCATGCTCGGGCTCGATAAAACCAAAACCTTTAGTGCTGTTGAACCATTTCACGGTGCCATTGGCCATCGTGATATCCTCTCAGTAGTGTATTCGTCGTACGCACAACGCTACGACCCGGCAGCGAAACGTCGATAGCCGGGCCGCGAAGGATCAGGTTCGAAATCAAGTTGCACCGGTTACATAGTCGCGCTTGGCCGAATTGGCAAGCGGACTGCGCGAAATAGAAACTCGATCTCGCGCCGCAGCATCCCGGGCGGAGGGGCCGCCGGACGGACGGCCCGACCCCGTGCTGTGGCGTTTGTCGTGGCGCCTATGTCTTGCGGTTCAGGGCCTTGGACAGGGCCGCGCCCAAGGCGTTGTTGACGGCGCTGTCCGTCCCGCCGGTGCCGCCCGGGGGGGCAGCGGGCGGCGGCGTCTTGCGGGCGGGCCTTCCGCCTTGTTTCGCCCCTTGCTTCGCGCTGGCGCCTTTCGGCTCGCTCCGCGGCGGGCGGGCGTTGGCATCCGCCTCGCGGCGCATGGTCAGGCCGATGCGCTTGCGCGGCACGTCCACCTCTGTCACGCGCACCTTGACCACATCGCCCGCCTTGACCACCTCGTGCGGGTCGCGGACGAAGCGGTCGGCCAGCTGGCTGACATGCACCAGCCCATCCTGATGTACGCCGATGTCCACAAAGGCGCCGAAGGCTGCGACATTGGTCACCGTGCCTTCCAGGGCCATCCCGGGCCGCAGATCGGTGATGCTTTCCACCCCGTCGGCGAAACTGGCGGTCTTGAATTCGGGCCGGGGGTCGCGGCCGGGCTTTTCCAGTTCCGACAGAATGTCGCGCACCGTGGGCACGCCGAAAGTGTCGGTCACGAAATCCTCGGCCCGCAAGCGGGACAGCGTCGCGGAATCGCCCATGATCGCCCGGATATCTCGGCCGCAGGCCTGCACGATTCGCCGCGCCACCCCATAGGCTTCGGGATGGACAGACGAGGCATCCAGCGGCTCCTTGCCATCGCGGATGCGCAGAAAGCCCGCCGCCTGTTCGAACGCCTTGGGACCCAGCCCCGCCACCTTCAGCAACGCCTTGCGGGCGACAAAGGCGCCGTTTTGGTCCCGATGTGCCACAATGGCCTCGGCCAGCTTGGGGCCGAGCCCGGCGACATGCGCCAGCAGCGGCGCCGAGGCCATGTTCAGATCCACCCCCACGGCGTTCACCGCATCCTCGACCACCGCCTCCAGCGATTTGGCAAGGCGGCGCTGGTCCACATCGTGCTGATATTGTCCGACGCCGATGGCCTGCGGCTCGATCTTGACCAGTTCCGCCAGCGGATCCTGCAGCCGCCGCGCAATCGACACCGCCCCGCGCAGCGAGACATCGATGTCGGGAAACTCCTTCGACGCCAGTTCCGATGCGGAATAGACAGAGGCGCCGGCCTCGGACACGATCACCTTGGTAGGGGCGGCGGTGCCCTTTGGCAGGCGTTTGAGCACATCGGCGACCAGCCGGTCTGTCTCGCGGCTGGCGGTGCCGTTGCCTATGGCGATCAGGTCGACCCCATGCGCCTTGATCAGCCGCAGGAGCGTTTCCTCGGCGCCGCGCAGATCGTTCTTGGGCTGGAACGGATACAGCGTTTCGGTCGTGACCAGCTTGCCGGTGCGGTCGACCACGGCGGCCTTCACGCCGGTGCGGATCCCCGGATCGAGCCCCAGCGTCGTGCGCGCCCCGGCGGGGGCGGCCAGCAGCAGATCCTTGAGGTTGCGGGCAAAGACCTCGATCGCTTCCTCATGGGCGCGCTTGCGCAGATCCGTCAGCAGGTCGGTGTACATCGTCATGCTCAGCTTCACCCGCCAGGTCCAGGCGGCGGCCTCGCGCAGCCATTGGTCGCCCGGCCCGTCGCCCCGGATCCCGATCTGTGCGGCGATCATGCCAGTGACCCGCGCCACGCCCGCCTCTGGCTCGGGCGCGATGTCGATGGTCACGATCTCTTCCTTGGCCGCGCGCAGGATTGCCAGCGCCCGGTGCGCCGGGATCTTGGCCCATTTCTCGCGGTGATCGAAATAGTCCGAGAACTTGGCCCCGGCCTCTTCCTTGCCCTTGACCACGCGGGCAGAGATCTCGGCCTCGGCCTGCATGAAGTCGCGCAGCCGCCCCAACAGCGTGGCATTCTCGCCCAGCTCTTCCGCCAGAATGTCGCGCGCGCCGGTCAGCGCCTCTTTGTCGCCCGGCACCGCCTCTGACAGATAGCCCCTTGCCAGCGCCTTCGGATCGGCGGCGCGGTCGGACAGGATCGCCCGTAACAGCGGCTCCAGCCCGTTTTCGCGGGCGATCATCGCCTTGGTGCGCCGCTTGGGCTTGTAGGGCAGGTACAGATCCTCCAGCACCGCTTTCGTCTCGGCGCCCGCGATGGCGCGGGCCAGATCGTCGGTCAGCTTGCCCTGATCCTTGATAGAGTCGAGAATCGTCGCCCGCCGCGACTCCATCTCGCGCAGATATCCCAGCCGGTCGGCCAGCAGGCGCAGTTGCGCGTCATCCAGCCCACCCGTTGCCTCTTTGCGGTAGCGGGCGATGAAGGGCACGGTGGCGCCGCCGTCCAGCAGGGTCAGGGTGGCGGTGACCTGCGCGGGCGTGGCGCCAATATCGGTGGCGATGGTGCGGGTGATGCGGTCTTCGGCGCGATCCAAGGCGGGCTCCTTTGCTGACGGTTCGACCGTGATAGCGGGGTGGCCGCCGCCCGCCAAGGGGCAGGTGCGCCGCGACCGGCGGGGGGCGGCGCAAACACATCCGGGTTGACCCCGCAGGCCCCATGACTTAAGGAGCGCGAAGTTACGCGGGCGTTGTGTAATGGTAAGACCTCAGCCTT
>CAYGRI010000473.1:0-3515 GCA_964352155.1 uncultured Maritimibacter sp.
GACCCTAGTACAGTCGTGCGGCCCTTCGTCGTGGTGATCCCCGCCAATTCTGCCGCTACCCTATGTGTGACGGCGAAAACCCGAGGGGTAACACGATGCGTTTTTTCGATTTCAAGCGGTGCAAAGCCACGGTGATGGCCGGTGTCATGGCGGCTCTCATGGGGGTGGCCGCGGCGCTCGGGGTCCCTGCGTCGGCGCAGGCACAAACCAACCAGATCCCCGTGACACCCGATTTCTTCGAAGGCGCGATCGTTGGCTCCGGTGAATTGGGCACGGTTTATTCATACCGCTGGACCCTGTTCGAACAGGGCGGGCGCATGGTGATCTGCGGCGCCGGGTATCTTCGCGACGCCCGACTGAACACGACGATCCGCCGCATGGCGCGCGACGGAGGGCTTGTGACCGACACCGCCACCTATCCGCTGAACCTGACCTTTTTCACCCGCGTCCGCACGCTTGGCAGTCTCGACAGCGCGGTGGCCACCTGCAGCGTGACCGACATTCCCGCCCTCAGGGCCGGTTCGGTCGGGCTGACCTTTGAAGCCGGCACATTCCGAAACTGACCGCAGCGGGCGCGACATGCGCCCTTTCAGCCGCCCGTGTGGCTCATGTGGCGGCTGACCTGACCATCCACTTTCTGCCGCGAATAGTCGTAATCATGTCCCTTGGGCTTGCGCCCGATGGCGGCGCGAATGGCTGTTTCCAACAGCGCATTGTCATCGGAAGCCCGCAACGGCGCGCGCAGGTCGGCCATGTCTTCCTGTCCCAGGCACATGTATAGTTCACCGGTGCAGGTCAGCCGCACCCGGTTGCAGCTTTCGCAGAAATTATGGGTCAACGGCGTGATGAACCCGATCTTCTGCCCCGTCTCGCGCAGTTGCACATAGCGTGCCGGGCCGCCCGTGCGCTCGGCCAGATCGATCAGCGTGAAACGCTCTGCCAGCCGTGCACGCAGATCGCTCAGCGCCCAGTACTGGCCGATGCGGTCCTCGTTGCCCAGATCGCCCATCGGCATGACCTCGATAAAGGTCAGGTCCATATCCTCGGCGGCGCACCAGTCGACCAGCGTGAACAGTTCGTCTTCGTTGAAGCCTTTCAGGGCGACGGTGTTGATCTTGACGCGCAGACCGGCGGCGCGCGCCGCCTCGATCCCCGCCAGAACCTGGGCCAACCGGCCCCAGCGCGTGACCCGCGCGAATTTCGCGTCGTCCAGCGTGTCCAGCGAGACGTTCACCCGGCGCACCCCGGCGGCGTAAAGGTCCTGGGCGAAGCGCGCCAGTTGCGACCCGTTGGTCGTGACGGTCAGCTCTTTCAGCGCCCCACTGTCCAGATGCCGCGACATGGAGCGAAAGAAGGTCATGATGTCGCGCCGCACCAGCGGCTCGCCGCCGGTGATGCGCAGTTTTTCCACGCCAAGGGTCACGAAGGCGGAACACAGCCGGTCCAGCTCTTCCAGAGTCAGAAGCTCTTTCTTGGGCAGAAAGGTCATGTTCTCTGACATGCAATAGACGCAGCGGAAATCGCACCGGTCGGTGACGGAGACCCGCAGATAGGTGATGGCGCGCGCAAAGGGATCGATGAGTTTCACGGTCATGCGCAATTGTTAAGGCGAGCAAGACCTTGCCGCAAGTCATGTCATCGTGTTGAATGCCCGCGATTTTGGCCCTAGAGGTTCCAACCATGAAACGGATCACACTCCTCATGACGGCCCTTGCGCTGGCGGGTTGCGCCGGCGACGGCCCCGGGCTGTTCGGCGGCGGCACCAACGCCCCCGACACGGCCGCAGAAACCAGCACCGACACACCGGATACGGCAGAGGAGGGGACGGAAACCCCCGAAGACTCGCCGGAAACGACCGAGCCCCCCGCAGCGGACCCGCCGCCGCCCGTCGAGGCGCCGGCCCCGCCGGAGACGGCGCGGACGCCCGAGCAATTCGACACGACGACGCCCGAGCAGCGCGAAGAAGCGGTCGCGCCGCCGCCCGATACCGCCGGCGACGGGCGTTTGGGGACGACGGTGGCCTCGATCGGCGCGGCCGATGAGCCCGGGTTCTGGATCAAGACCCCGCTGGTGACGTCGCAGGCGTCGGGACGGCTGTTCTATCCGGCCAGCGGGCGCACGGTTCAGGTGCAGCTGATCCCGTCAGGCGGCGCGTCGGGATCCGGCAGTCAGGTCTCCCTGGCGGCCCTGCGGCTGCTGGATGCGCCTCTGGACGGCCTGCCGGAGCTGGTGGTCTACCGGAACTGATCCCGAAGTGGGGGGCTGACTTGGCCCCAGCACGGATCGCCGTGATCCAACGGAGCCGCGCCTTTGGCGCGGCACGCGAGTCACTCCATCCTCGGCTGCGCCTGCGGTGGAGTCCGCCCCGCAGAGGGCTGACGCGTTTCGCTCGCGCTGTGCGTATTACGCGCCTTTGCCCAATCCGGCCTGCATGATGCCACGCCGCAGGGGCGGCAGGTCATGCACCATGCGCAGCCCGGCGCGGCGGATCGCCTGGATCGGGGCTTCGCCCGACCGGCAGATCCGGTTGTAAAGGTCGATCACCCGGGCGCGCAGCGCAATGTCGTGGGCGCGCCGGGCTTCGTATTGGGACAATTGGGACGGGGAGCCAAGGGCATCCGGATCCGCGACCGCCAGGGCGTGGAGCGTTGCGATGTCGTGCAGCGAGCTGTTCAGCCCCTGGGCGCCGATGGGGGGGAGCACATGGGCGGCCTCGGCCACCAGCGCCACCCGTTCCGCCGTCAGCCTGTCGGCGGTGCGGGTCACAATCGGCCAGGTGGCCAGGGGGCTGGCGCGGCGCATCTGGCCCAGCAGGCCGCAGGCGCGGGCCATCATCTCTGCGTTGAAGGTGGCGTCGTCCATCGCCGCCAGATCCTCGGTCCGGCGCCCGTCGTTCATCCAGACGATCGCCGAGGCCGGGCGCCCGTCCAGATCCGCCAGGGGCACCGTGGTGAAGGCGCCGCCCTGGTTATAGACCTCGGTCGAGACATGGCCGTGCGGTTCGTCATGGGTGGCAGTGAAGGCCAGCGCCCGTTGCCCGTAGCGCAGCGTCTGCACACCGATCCCGGCGGCGCTGCGCAGCGGCGAGTCGCGCCCGTCGGCGGCGATGGCCAGGCGCGCGGCGATCCGGCGGCCATTTGTCAGGGTCAGGCGCGCCTCGGTCGTGCGCGTCAGCAATCCGGCGGCGCCCGCGCCCCAGCACAGCTCTACCCCCGGCATCGCGGCGATGGCCTGTTGGATCACGCGGCGGCTCAGGGCGTTGGGCAGGTTCCAACCGAAGCTTTCGGCGCCCAGATCCGCCGGCTCGAACACCCGCAGCTCGCGCGGGACCGGGGGCCAGCCAGAGCTGTCCACGATGCGCAGCGCGTCCAGCGGGACTGCGTGGTCCTGCAGCGCGCGCCAGAGGCCGATGGTGTCCAGCAAGACCCGGGCGGGCTGCAAAAAGGCGGTGGAGCGGCGATCCTCCTCGGCGGCGCCGGGGGCCGGGGGCGCGGCGGGGTCGGCCAGCAGGACGG
>CAYGRI010000474.1:0-3502 GCA_964352155.1 uncultured Maritimibacter sp.
TCCTGCGCGCGCTTGAGGTCGAGGACAACGTGATGTTCATCATCCTGTCGATCCTGGTTCTGATCGCTGCGATGAACATCGTGTCGGGCCTGATCATGCTGGTCAAGAACAAGGGCCGCGACATCGGCATCCTGCGCACCATCGGTCTGACCGAAGGGTCGATCCTGCGGATCTTCTTTATCTGCGGGGCGTCGGTGGGGCTGATCGGGACGCTGTTCGGCGTGATCCTGGGCTGCCTCTTTGCGATCTACATCGACCCGATCTTCTCTTTCGTGAACTACGTGATGGGCGGCGGGGTCTGGGACCCGTCGATCCGGGGCATCTACAACCTGCCGGCGAAACTGCAATTTGGCGATGTGATGTCGGCGGTGGTTCTGTCGCTGGGCCTGTCCTTTGTCGTGACGATCTTTCCGGCGCGGCGCGCGGCCCGCATGAACCCGGTCGAGGCGTTGCGATATGAGTGACCCGGCGCTGGAACTGACGGGGCTGCAGAAAGCTTATAACCACGGCCTGCCCAGCGAGGTGGCAGTGCTGCGCGGTGTCGATCTGACGGTGGGCCATGGAGAGGTTGTGGCGCTTGTCGCCCCGTCCGGCGCGGGCAAGTCGACGTTGCTGCACATCGCGGGCCTGCTGGACGTGGCCGACGCAGGCGAGGTCCGGATCGGCGGCAAGTCGATGGTTGGCCTCAGCGACCGGCGCCGCACCCGGGTGCGGCGGGCGGATGTGGGCTTTATCTACCAGTTCCACCATCGGCTGCCGGAATTCTCGGCGCTGGAGAACATCGTGCTGCCGCAGCTTGCGAATGGCGTGTCCTCTGGCGCGGCGGCCAGGCGGGCGATGGATTTGCTGGTGCGTGTGGGGGTGGCGGAACGGTCCGGGCATCGCCCTGCGGCGCTGTCGGGCGGGGAACAGCAGCGCGTCGCCTTCTGCCGAGCGCTGGCGAATGCGCCGCAATTGTTGCTGGCCGATGAGCCGACGGGCAATCTGGATCCGGGCACCTCGGACCGGGTGTTCGGTGCCCTGATGGAGCTGGTGCGCGAGACGGGCCTGTCGGCGCTGATCGCCACCCACAATCTGGAGCTCGCGGCGCGGATGGATCGCATTGTGCGGCTCGAATCCGGCCGGATCGTCTGATGTTCCGACGCGATGCCTTCTTGATGAAGGTCAAAGCGGCCGCGCGCCGTCCAGGGTAGCCTTTGTCCGAGGCAATCCGGGAGAAGACGATGTTGCGTTTGATTGGGGTTCTGGCGGTCTTGGCGCTTCCAGCCGTGGCTGAGGAGCCGGGCGAGGCGCTGTTCCAGTCCTTTTGCGCGTCCTGTCATGGTGTGACCGCCACGGGGGACGGGCCATTGTCCGACTTGTTGATGGTTCCTGTGGCGGATCTGACGACGCTGGCGGCGCGCAATGAGGGGGTGTTTCCCTTGGTTGAGGCTGTCGAGACGATCGATGGTCGCCGCTTGCTCCGTGGCCATGGCGGGCCGATGCCTGTCTTTGGTCCGATGATGGGCGGCGGCCCGGCGATTCTGGATGGGCCCGAGGGCTCGATCATCCAGACGCGCGGGGATGTCCTTAAGATTGTCGCGTTCCTTGAGGGACTTCAGCGTTAGGTTGAAGCCGAATCACCTGTTGCGCACCAAAGACGCGCTGCGTGGGAAAATGTGGTTCGTCCCATGCGGGGCAAACCGCCGGCCGGACAGGCGCCGCCGCGGAATGCCCCGCAAATCAGAGACATAGGGCGTATCGCTTTCGTGCTATCCACAGGCTTGCAACGAGTCCACATTGAAGAAAATTTTTACGATTTGTGAAAGTTTGTGGTACAATGCTGCATAATAACAATAACGGGGCGAAAAGATGCGGGCAGCCTCTTTACTTTTCTGGATGTCGGTCGGGTTGGCTTTGGCGGCCTGTTCGAGCGAGGTTGAAACGGGCCGGGCCTCTTACGGCGATCTTTGCGCGGGATGCCACGGATCTGACGGTCACGGAAACGGGCCTGGTGCCGTCAGCCTTGCGATAAAGCCTCCCGATCTGACGGGCATCGCGGTGCGCAATGGCGGGCTGTTCCCACGGTCAGAGGTGATGGCCAAGATCGATGGCTATGCGAAAGGCCGCGCCCATGGCGGCGCGATGCCGGCGTTCTGGCCGCTGTTGGACGGGCGGACGGTCCTCGTCCGGACGGGCGACGGCATTCTGACGCCAACACCGGAACCTCTGGTCGCGCTGACCGCTTATATCGAGAGCATCCAGGACTAGGGTCTCGGGAGGGCAGGCCAAGCCAATTGTGCGGCGCTGGCGCGTTCAAGGGGTGCGACCGCGGGCGACTTTTGGCGCCGGGCCTATGTGGCGCTGCCCGGCCCGTCGAAAGGTGCGGGGGCCACTCGGATTGCGGCTTTGGGTCGGCCATGTTCGTCGAAAACGCTGGATCCGGCGCTGATTTTCGCTGAGGACATCTGCGCGCCCGGTTTTGGCGCAGAGCGCCCTGAGTGGCTGTAACGCATTGAAATCATGAAATGTCATTAGATAACACGCCCCATGTCAGTGGCTGACAGCGCCCTGATTTTGGATGTCGGCCACGGATCGTGCATGTTTGAGAGGTGCCGGGGAAACGACGCCGTCACGCCCCCTGAACCAGAGGAATGACCATGAAACCGATCGTTACGCTGACCCTCGCTGCGGTGTTTGCCGGCCTTGCCGCGACCGCCTCGCCCGTCTTTTTGCCGGTGGAGGAGGCCCCGGCCGACACCATCGTTCTGCCGCCGCCGATGCCGATCTACCGCGAGGAGCCCAAGCCGGACCCAATGCCGATCTCGCGCGAAGAGCCGGACCCGGCGCCAATCTCCCGGGTGTTGCCGGATCCGGACCCGCTGCCGCAGCCGATCTACCGAGAGCGGCCGAACCCGATGCCGATCTCGCGGGTGATTCCGGTGCCGGACCCAGAGCCGATGTGCATCACCTGCCCGACCGAAGAGTGATAGCCAGCCATTGACGCCGATCAAGGCGGGGCTGTCGCGGCGCGGGCAAGGTGGGGCTCAGGAGGACAGCCGATGAAATATCTATCGATCATGTTGCTGGCGGCGACGCCGGTCTGGGCGCAGGATTTCGGTTCGGGCGCGCGGAACTATGCGGTCCATTGCGCGGGCTGCCACGGCGCGGACGGGCGCGGAGACGGGGTGGCCAAGCTGCTCTTGGACACAGAGGTGCCGGATCTGACCGGGCTGACGGCGCGGAATGGCGGGGTGTTCCCGCTGGAGCGGGTGGTGTTCCAGATCGACGGGCGGGCGAGACATGCCGACGCCATGCCGGATTTCGGACCGTTGCTGGAGGGGGAGACGGTGGCGATGAAGACGCGGGCGGGGCAGCCTGTCCTGACCTCGGTCGGCATCGCCGAACTGGTGGCGTGGCTGGACTCGGTGCAGGAGCCGCCCGGCTAGGGCCAGGGGGGCGTTCCGCAACGCCATCGTCTTCCTGTTGAGGCCGCTTGGCGAGGCTGGATATGATCCTGATC
>CAYGRI010000475.1:0-3501 GCA_964352155.1 uncultured Maritimibacter sp.
TCAAGGGAATCCCTCACGATCCAGGTTCAGATCGAAACGCTTTAGGGACCATTTTCTCAACTTATGGCAAAGCAAGACGAGATCGCCGACCGAATCTTGCAGATCCTGTCCAGCGATGGCCGGATCAGCAACACAGAGCTTGCGGATCGGATCGACCTGTCACCCTCTGCCTGTCTGCGCCGCGTGCAAGATCTGGAACGCATCGGGGTCACTCGTGGCTATCGCGCAGTGCTGGACCCCGCCGCGACCGGGCGCGGCTCTACCGCCTATGTCGCCGTCGGCCTGTCGAACCACACCAAAGGCAGCCAAGAGGCGTTCGAGCGGGCGATCACCCGCTCGGCCGAGGTGGTCGAATGCCACAACGTTACCGGATCGGTCGAATACCTGTTGCGGATCGAATGCGCCGACCTTGTCCGCTACAAGTCTTTCCACACCGATGTGCTGGGCGCCTTGCCGCAGGTGGCCACTCTGACGTCCTATATCGTGATGGGCTCGCCCAAGGACACTCGCGCGACCTGATCACCCGCCGTATCGGCCATATGGCATCCGACATTCCGAACCTGCGGTGTGACACCAAGAATGGCGGTCGGGCCAATTGCGCCCACCAGCTTCCGCGACTCTGGAACCGATGGGCCCCATCTGCGCCCCACACGTCCCTGCCGCCGCACCAGGCCACAGGGCCTGGGCGGATCAGTGCACGTTCACCGGCGCAAGATCGTTTTGCCGGGCCAGCGCAAAAGCCAGGTTCCTGTCGCGCACAAGCGCGAGCCGCTGCCCATCGGCATCGTGCACGGCAAAGATCGTCTCCATCCCGTCGGCCTGTTTCTGCACATCCTGCGGCAAGTCCGACACCGCCACCGGCCGCACATAGACGATGCCTTGCATGGCCTGCGGCCCGAAATCAAATCTCTCGTTCATTTTTGCACCCCTTCTACTTTCAGCGCGACGTGATCTTCACCGTCTGCACCACCTTCTCAGGCTCGGATCTGGACAGATCCACATGCAGCAGCCCGTTTTCCATCGCGGCAGAGTTCACCTCCACCCCTTCGGCCAGAACGAAGCTTCTCTGGAACTGGCGCGCCGCGATCCCGCGATGCAAGAAGACACGCCCGTCCTCCTCGTCGCTTTGTCGCCCCCGGATGACCAGTTGCCGCTCTTCAATGGTAATCGCCAGATCGCGTTCGGCAAATCCCGCGACCGCAAGCGTGATACGATAGGCGTTCGTGCCCGTCTGCTCGATGTTGTAGGGGGGATAACCGTTCTGGTCGGACTTTGCCGTCCGCTCCATCAAACGTTCCAATTGCTCGAACCCCAAAAGATAGGGATGCGCGCCCAAACTCATCTTTGTCATGGCCTTGCCCTTCTGAAGCGACACTGCAATATGCGGCCCCATTCCGGCGACCGACCCCAGATATGGGTCCGATTAAGGCTTCCTGCAAGGTTTGGCGCGAGTATGGCGTTTGGCGAATTAACAATTTGCATGTAACTTTGTGGTCTACCAACACCGACTCAGGGGGATTCGCATGAAAGACGCTGCGACGATGGATACCGCCGAGGTGCTTTTGGTTGAGCTTCAGGTGCTGCGCCAGGAACACCGCGACCTTGACGACGCGATCACCGCCTTGCACGAACGGCAAAGCGCGGATCAGCTACAGCTTGGGCGGCTGAAACGACAGAAACTCGCCTTGAAAGACCGGATTGCCCGACTGGAAGACCGGATCCTGCCCGACATCATCGCCTAAGTCCATCATCGCCCTGGTAATCGGGCGCGGCCCGGCGATTGCATCGCCCTGCCCGCTCGCTATACTGTTGCCCGGTTCAGAGGGCATCACATGACAGTATTGGTCGGCATCATCATGGGCAGTCAAAGCGACTGGCCCACCATGCAGGCCGCCGCCGAGATCCTGGATGAACTCGGGATCGCCTATGAAACCCGGATCGTCTCGGCGCACCGCACCCCGGACCGGCTGTGGGACTATGGCCGCACTGCGGCGGACCGGGGGCTGAAGGCGATCATCGCCGGCGCGGGCGGGGCGGCGCATCTGCCGGGCATGATGGCCTCGAAAACCCGAATCCCCGTCATCGGCGTGCCCGTACAGACAAAGGCGCTCGGCGGCGTCGATTCGCTGTATTCCATTGTCCAGATGCCGCGCGGCTTTCCCGTGGCCACCATGGCAATCGGCGGCGCCGCCAATGCCGGGCTGATGGCCGCGCAGATCCTCGCCGCCTTCGACCCCGCCCTTGCCGAGCGCGTCGACGCCTGGCGCGCCGCCCTGGCCGCCTCCATCCCCGAGACGCCAGATTGAGACCGCGCACCATCCCCCAGGACCCGTCCGCATGACCAAGCTGTCCCCCGGCGCAACGATCGGCATCCTTGGCGGCGGCCAGCTGGGCCGCATGCTGTCGGTCGCCGCTGCGCGCCTTGGCTTTCGCACCCATATCTTTGAGCCTGGCGCCGCGCCGCCAGCGGGCGACGTCGCCCATCGCGTGACCACAGCGCCCTATGAGGACGCCCAGGCGCTCGCCGCCTTCGCCGCCGCCGTCGATGTGGTCACCTATGAGTTCGAGAATATCCCCACCGCCGCGCTGGACCTGCTTGAGGCGCAGCGCCCGATCCGGCCGGGCCGGCGCGCGCTGGCGATCAGTCAGGACCGGTTGACCGAAAAAACCTTCCTGACCGATCTGGGCCTGACAACGGCGCCCTTCGCCCCGGTGGACGATGCCGCCAGCCTGGACGCGGCGATCGCACAGATCGGCGTGCCCGGGATCCTCAAGACCCGGCGGCTGGGCTATGACGGCAAAGGGCAGGCGCATGTGCCAAGCCCCGTCCAGGCGACGGCGGCGCTGGCAGAGATGCAGGGCGCCCCGGCGATCCTCGAAGGCTTCGTCGATTTCACGGCCGAGATCAGCGTGATCGCCGCGCGCGGCCTCAACGGCGAGATCGCCGCGTTCGAGCCTGGGCGCAATGTCCATCGCGGCGGGATCCTGCACAGCACGAATGTGCCCTCTGGCCTGCCCAACCGTTCGCGGACCGACGCGGTCTTGCTGGCGGGCAAGGTCCTGAATGCGCTGGAGTACGTCGGCGTTCTGGGGGTCGAGCTCTTCGTGACCCCCCAGGGCTTGTTGGTCAATGAAATCGCGCCCCGGGTCCACAATTCCGGGCACTGGACGCAGAATGGCTGCGCGGTCGACCAGTTTGAGCAGCATATCCGCGCGGTGGCTGGCTGGCCCCTGGGCGATGGTGCGCGGCATGCCGATGTCGAAATGATAAACCTCATCGGCGACGACATCGACACACTGTCCGAGCTGGCCGGCGAGAGCAACACAGCGCTGCACCTCTATGGCAAGGCCGAAGCGCGGCCCGGACGCAAGATGGGCCACATCAACCGCATCCGCCTGCGCCAGCCCTGATGCCGTCCCAAACCCCGCCTAGGGCACCGTGCCCGGGGAGGGCGGGGTTTGGGACGGCATCAGGGCTGGCGCAGGCGGATGCGGTTGATG
>CAYGRI010000476.1:0-3477 GCA_964352155.1 uncultured Maritimibacter sp.
GGATCGGAGAGCTGTCAATCTCGGGCGCGGGCGGCTCTGACGTGTCGGTTGCGGCGTCGGGGGCGCTGTCCGGCGCGCCTTCAGGGCGAGAGAACAGGGCGGCGTATTCCTCGGACGAGATCAACTGAACGTCGGTCTCCTCGAACAGGGGCTCCTCTGGCGCACGACCCATCATGCTGCCAATGATCAGCCAGGCGATCAGGGCTGTATGCCCTATTGCCGATATGATGGATGCGCTGTCCAAGATGCGTCAACCGCCCTGTCTAACCGCCGGAATCCAGCGACGGACCCCCGGGATCCGTCACCAGCCCGATGTTGCGGAATCCGCCGGCATTCAGCGCGCCCATCACCTGGGCCACGCGTTCATAGGGAAGCGCCCCGTCGGCGCGCAGAAAGATCTTGTCCGTCGTCCGTTCTGCCGCGATGGCGCGCAGCTTGGGCACCAGATCGGCCGCCGCGGTTTCCGTGGTCTGGATCATGATCATCCCCTCTGCGGTGATGGTCACCGTCAGGGGTTCTTCCTGCTCAACCGGCATCGCCTCGGCCGAGGTTTCGGGCAGGTTGATCGGAACACCCACCGTCATCAGCGGCGCCGACACCATGAAGATGATCAGCAGCACGAACATCACGTCCACAAACGGCGTGACGTTCATTTCCGACATCACCCGCCGCGAGGCGCGCCGCCGTCCGCGCCGCACGCCGCCACCCGATCCGTTGTTGACCCCCGCGCCCATGCGTCAGCTATCCAGTTGCCGCGACAGGATCGTCGCGAACTCATCGGCGAAGGTCTCGTAGTTGGCGACCAGCGCGTCACTGTCGGACGACAGCTTGTTGTAGGCCATCACCGCCGGGATCGCGGCCAGCAGCCCCAGCCCGGTGGCCAGCAGCGCCTCGGCGATCCCCGGCGCCACGACCGCCAGCGAGGTGTTCTCTGCCGCCGCGATCTCGATAAATGACCGCATGATCCCCCAGACGGTGCCGAACAGCCCGACAAAGGGCGCTGTCGACCCCACCGTGGCCAGGAAGCTGAGGTCGCGGTTCATCTCCTCGGCCTCCTTGTTGATCGCCACGTCCATCGACCGGTCGATCCGGGCCTGGGCGCCGGCGATCAGCCCGCCATCGTCGCGGTGACTTCGCCGCCATTCCAGCATTCCGGCGGCAAAGATCCGCTCTGACGCCGTCTCTGGCACCGGGCCCAGCGTTTCATAGAGCTCATCCAGCGGCTCGCCGGACCAGAACGCCTCGTCAAAGGCCGCGGCGTCCCGCCGGGCGCGGCGAAAGGCGATGTTTTTGCGGATGATGATGGCCCAGCACCAGAAAGAGGCCAGTACCAGAAGCACCATCACCAACTGGACGACAAAGGACGCGCGCAAAAACAGCGCGAAATAAGAGAAATCGTGTTCCATCGGTCCTGCTCTGCCTGTTGGCCCTGTGGTTCGGGCTCTGATTGCAAAACGGTCTAGCGGATATTGTTCGAAAAAGCCAAGGAAAGCGAACGTGTCGAATGAAGGTGATGTGATCAGGAGAGCATTCGGCGAATATCTGCCGGAAGCCGGGCGGGCCGGCCGCTGTCGCCCAGGGCCACAAGGGTGACGATTGCGGTGAACAGCCGCGTGGTGTCGCGCCACACCTCCTGGCGCAGGACCAGCCGGGCCGCCGTGGCCGAAACCGGCGATGTCAACACGGTCAGATCGTCTTGAAACCGGGCGGGGCTGAGGTAGTCGGCCTCAACCCGGCGCACGGCAAAGACGAGCCCGTGATCGCGTTTCAGCGCGACCTGGTCGATGCCCAGCCCGGTGACCCATTCGGTGCGGGCGCG
This sequence comes from uncultured Maritimibacter sp., assembly GCA_964352155.1. Taxonomy (GTDB): domain Bacteria; phylum Pseudomonadota; class Alphaproteobacteria; order Rhodobacterales; family Rhodobacteraceae; genus Psychromarinibacter. Next base: position 1,820 of record CAYGRI010000476.1, read on the forward strand.
TTCAATGAACTTCAGGTAATTCGCATAATAGACGATCCCGGCAAGGTCGGTGTCTTCGTAATAAACGCGGCAGGAAAAGCGATGTGTCATGGGGGGCTTTCTGTCCTGAAAAGGCGGCGAGCCTAGCGGATCCGCCGCCGTGGGGCGAGAGGCATTGCAGCCGCAGACGGGGCAGAGTCTAGGCGCGGGCGACAACCCGCGCATGCAGCCGCAACGCATGGCTTGGGTCCTGGGCCACATCGGGCATCACCGGATCATATCCGGCCCGGATCACCTGTGCGATCTCTGGCCGAAGGATCACCTTGCTCCCGGCAAGGGCCAAGGGTGCGCGGGCCAGAAAGGCGGTGTCCGACCACAGCAGGATGGATTGTGCCATTTGTGACAATGCCAGCGTCTCCGCCGGCATCGCGGCCAGATCGCCATCCATCCGGATAAAGATAAACACCGCCTTGATCGCGCCGCTCGGCTCGAACCGGAAAATGCGGTACTGGTTGGCGCTTTCGGTCACCAGCCGGGCCACCAGCGGCGTCAGATCCGGGATCAGCCGGTCGAGCCCCGGGACCTGCGGCAACTCCTCCCAATCGCGGAAGAAAAAGAGCATCAGGTTGGCGCCAAGCTCCGGGTCGGTTTCGGCCATTTTGTGCCCCGCCAGGGCAACGATCGCTTCGCAGGCGCCCTTGACCACGGCCAAGGTGGTTTCTTCGACGCCAAAGACCACCGGGGCGATGGGGCGGGCCCAGCGTGCAAACAGATAGCTCCCGTCGGATCGCGTGAACAACTCCTCGATCAGGCCGGGGTTCATGGCATCGCCCCCAAGGGCGCGGGCCACCGTCGATTGCATCGGGACATCGCAAAGATACCTTCCAAAAGCGCCTGAGCCCGACCCCGACCCTCGCCCATCAGAAGGTAGTGCCGCGATGGCCCGAAGGCAAATCCGTGCGTCCAGTTGGTTCCAACGAATTGCGCCAAACGCCTGGTTACTCGAACAATTCCGCCTGCCCCGGGGGGCGCGGCGGGGCCAGCCCCAGATGCGCCCAGGCCTTGGACGCCAGCATCCGCCCGCGCGGGGTCCGCTGGATCAAGCCCTGCTGCAACAGGAACGGCTCGATCACTTCCTCTATCGCATCCCGACTTTCGCTGAGCGCGGCAGAGATCGTCTCGACCCCCACGGGACCGCCGGCATAGTTTTCGGCGATCATCGACAGATAGCGGCGGTCGGCGCTGTCGAGGCCCAGATGATCCACCCCCAGCCGGGTCAGCGAACTGTCCGCGATGTCCTGGGTGATGCGCCCGTCGCCCTCGACCACGGCGAAATCGACAACGCGGCGCAACAGGCGCCCGGCGATCCGCGGCGTGCCACGGGCGCGGCGGGCAATCTCGGTCACGCCGCCGTCTTCGGCGGGAAAGCCCAGCATCCGGGCGCCGCGCGCGACGATCTGCTGCAATTCCTCGGTCGAGTAAAACTGTAGCCGGATCGGGATGCCGAAGCGGTCGCGCAAGGGCGTCGTCAGCAAGCCCAGCCGCGTCGTCGCCCCCACCAGCGTAAAGGGCTGCAACTCGATCCGGACGGTGCGGGCGGCGGGGCCTTCGCCGATCACCAGATCCAGCTCGTAGTCCTCGAGCGCGGGGTAGAGCACCTCTTCGACGGCGGGGTTGAG
>CAYGRI010000477.1:0-3476 GCA_964352155.1 uncultured Maritimibacter sp.
ACCTTTGACTGTGCCGACATCTACACCGGCGTCGAAGAGATGATCGGCGATTTCATCGGCGATCTGCGCCGGCGGCGGGGCGCCGAGGTGGCCGACCGTGTCACCGTGCACACCAAGCTGGTGCCGGATCTGGGCCGCCTCGCCGACCTGCGCCCCGACGAGGTAGAGGCGATCATCGACCGCTCCTTAAAGCGGTTGCAGGTGGATCAACTGCATCTCGTGCAATTCTACTGGTGGGATCTGGCTTTGGGCTGCGCGGTCGATGCGGCGGGCGTTTTGCGGCGCTGCCAGGAAAAGGGCAAGGTCCGCAACATCGGCGTCACCAATTGGGACGTGGCAGAGACGGCGCCGTTCGTTGACGCCGGGATCGACCTCGTTTCGACCCAGGTGCAATATTCGGTGCTGGATCGGCGCCCGGCCGCTGGGCTCGCCGATTGGGCCGCCCGCCATGACATGCGGATCCTGTGCTACGGCACGCTGGCGGGCGGGTTTCTGACCGAAACCTGGCTGGGAGCCCCCGACCCCGGCTTTGCGTTCGAGAACCGCTCGCTGATCAAATATCGCCTGATCATCGACGAATTCGGCCCCTGGGCGCTGTTTCAGGATCTGCTGACGGTGTTGAAATCCGTTGGCGACCGGCATGGCGTGTCGCTGTCGGCCGTGGCCAGCGCCTGGGTGCTGGATCAGCCGCAGGTCGCCGCGGCCATCGTTGGCGCTCGATACGCCCGGCACTTGCCCAAGACGTTGCAGGTGTTCGACATCGCCCTGAACGATCAGGATCGGGGCGAGATCGGTGCTGTGATCGCGCGGGCCGGGGGGCCGAACGGTCCGGTCTTTGGGTTGGAGCGGGATCGCACCGGGCGCCATGGGCGGATCATGAAATACAACCTCAATGCCAAGCCCGACGACACGGTGCTGGGGGCGGCGGATGGCTGAGGCCTTGCTGGAAACGCAAGCGCTGTGCCGCGATTTCGGTGCGTTCCGCGCAGTAAATGCAGTATCGCTGACCGTGCGGCGCGGTTCCATAACCGGGCTGATCGGGCCGAACGGCGCGGGCAAATCCACGATGTTCAACCTGCTGACGGGCACCCTGCCGCCCAGCGCCGGGACAATCAGGCTGCGCGGGCAGGATGTCACCGGATTGCCGCCCGACCGGCTGTTCGCCCATGGGCTGGGGCGATCCTTTCAGATCCCGCGCCCGTTTGCCCGCATGTCGGTGCTGGAGAACGTCATGGTCGCCCCTCTGGCGCAGAAGGGCGAAGGGCTGGTGGGGCTGTTCTTGTCGCCGAAAGCCGTCCTTGCGCAGGAACGGGCGATCCGCAACCGCGCGCTGGAGGTGCTGGATTTCGTCACGCTGCTGCCGCTGGCCGATCACCCGGCGGGCAAGATCTCTGGCGGGCAGATGAAGCTTCTGGAGCTGGCGCGGGTGCTGATGGGCGACCCAGAGCTGATCTTGCTGGACGAGCCCGCCGCCGGGGTGAATCCGACGCTGACCGGCGTGTTGATCGAGAAGATCGAGACGCTGAACGCTCAGGGCAAGACCTTTGTCATCATCGAACATGACATGGATTTCATCATGCGCCATTGCGACCCGGTGATCGCCCTGGCCGAAGGGCGCATCGTGTTCGAAGGGACGGCGGAAGAGGCGCAGAACAACACGGAATTGCGCGAAGCCTATCTGGGGACGATGCGCGATGGCTGAGCCGGTCCTGTCGGTCCGGGGGCTGTTCGCCGGATACAGCCCCGATCTGCCGATCCTGCAGGATGTTGCGATGGACGTGGCCGAGGCGTCGGTGACGGCGCTTATTGGCCCCAACGGCGCGGGCAAATCGACGCTGATCAAGGCGATTGCCGGGCTTGTGCCGGTCTCGGCCGGGCAGGTGCTGCACCGGGGCCAGGACATCACCAATATCCGCCCCGACCGGATGGCGGATCACGGCATTGCCTATGTTCCCCAAAGCGACAACATCTTTCGCAGCCTGACCGTGCGCGAGAACCTCGACCTTGCCCTGCGCCGGGCGGGGGGGGCTGCAAAGGGCCGGCTGGATGCGTTGTTCGACAGGTTTCCGCCGCTGGCACAGAAGCAGAACGACAAGGCCGGCGCCCTGTCCGGCGGCCAGCGGCAGTTTCTGGCGGTCGCCAATGCTCTGGCGGTCGAGCCGCGGCTGATCCTGATGGACGAACCCTCTGCCGGGTTGGCCCCGCTGGCCGCCCAGGAAGTGCTGCAATTTGTTCGCGAACTGACCGGGACGGGGGTGACGGTTGTGCTGGTGGAACAGAACGTGACCCAGGCGCTGAAATTGTCGGACCATTGCTACATCATGGCCGAGGGGCGCAACCAGATCGACGGCAAGGCCGCCGATTTGCTGGGCGACCGGGTCGTGGCCGACATCTACCTTGGCGGCAAGCGATTGAGGGCGGGCGCATGATCCAGCATCTGATCGACGGCGTTCTGGTGGGCGCGATCTATGCGCTGGGCGCCATCGGGCTGACGATGGTGATGCACATGCTGCGCTTTGCCAACTTCTCTCACGCCGAGCTGTTGTCAGTCGGGGCCTATGCCGCGCTGGTGTTTTCCAAGCTGCTGGAGGTGATGGCCCCGGCGATGGCGACCAAGATCGGTCCGTTGTCGATGACTTTCGCGCTGGCCGTGGCGGTTGTCGGGGCGATGGCGATCACGGCGGCGTCGGCGCTGCTGATCGACCGGCTGGTGTTTCGCCGGATCCGGGCGCGGGGGGATCCGCTGTCGATGGTCTTTGCCTCTTTCGGGGTGGCGCTGATCGTGCGGAACATGATCGGGCTGGTCTTTGGCCTGGGCACAACGCTGTACAGCCGCGACATTCCCTTTGCGATGCTGATCAGTGTCGACCCGCTGATCCTGGTGCGGCCCGACCAGATCATGGTGCTGTGTGTCGCGCTGGTGCTGATGGGCATCCTGCATGTGGTCCTGAGCCGGACGACCTTTGGCTATGCGCTGCGGGCGGTGGCCGAGAATCCGTCGCTTGCGCAGGTGAACGGGATCGATCTGGGCCGGATCATTGCGGCGGTCTGGATCATCGGCGGGGCGCTGGCGGCGGTGGCGGGCATCTTCTATGGGCTCACCAACCAGATCACCCCGATGATCGGCCGCGACCTGCTGATGCCGGTTTTCGCGGCGACCATCGTGGGCGGCATCGGCTCGGTCTACGGGGCGGCTCTGGGCGGGTTCCTTGTGGGACTGGCCGCGAATCTGGCGCTGTTGGTGCTGCCCTCGGGCTACAGCCCGTCGCTGCCGTTTCTGGTGATCCTGGCGGTGCTGATCCTGCGCCCCAACGGCATTCTGGGGGACGAGCGGGCATGATCGGGCTGATTTCCTATCTGGTGTTTTTCGCCACCGTCGCCTCGATCCTCTCGATTGCGGTGCTGGGGCTGAACCTGCAATGGGGCAACACCGGGCTGTTCAACGGCGGGGTCGCCGCGTTCTTCGGGGCGGGGGC
>CAYGRI010000478.1:0-3454 GCA_964352155.1 uncultured Maritimibacter sp.
GGCGAGCCTTTTGCCTTTGGACGCGATCACCTCGTTCTTCGGGTTCGGAGGCGGGCGCGTCCTGCAACAGGGTTGGGGCCAGCGTCTCGGCCGCTTCGGCGACCGTCCGCTCCGGCATATCGGCCGTGTCAGGCGTGTCCTCGTCCGGGGTAAAGAAACCCGCAATCGCGTCTGTCGGCAGGAATTGCGCCACCTGCAGGCCCGACACATCCGGCATCCGCACCGCAAGCCCTGCCGGCGCCAGCAGCGCACCGGAGTCGCTGGTGTCGAGGTCCATCGGAGCCAGGGGGGAGACGTCCACCGTTTCAACCGGCTGACCTTTCGGCGCCTTGGGCATTTCGACAAACGGGAGCGTCACCGACGCCGCGATGATCGTTGTACTAAGAAACAAGTAACGCATGGCAACCTCCGAACCGACTGGGTCGACATGCACTAGACAGGGAATCCGGTCAAAAAATGGCCCTGAAAAGCCGGTATTCGGGCAGTTTCAGGTCGCACGGCCTTGATTTCGCCGCCCTGCCATTGCGGTCCGCACTGCGCCTAGGCAGCGTGGAACAGCCCGTCGTCGCGGACGATCCGGTACGCCTCGTCGATCGCGGTCCAGGCCCGTTCGACCAGGGTGTCGATCTGCGCGGGCGTGATCACCAGCGGCGGAGAGATGATCATGCGGTCCCCCACATGGCGCATCACCAAACCATTGGCAAAGCAGCGTTCGCGGCAGATCAGGCCCACCGTCCCCGCCTCCGCGGCGAAGGCCGCGCGGCTGGACTTGTCAGGGGTCAGCGCCAGCCCCCCCAGCATCCCGAAGCTGCGCGCGTCGTCCACCATCGGATGCTCTGCCAAAGCGGCCCATTTCACCGCCAGATGCGGCGCCGCCACGTCGCGGACGTGGTCCAGCACCTTCTCTTCGTACAGGATCCGCAGGTTTTCCAGCGCCACGGCGGCGGCGACGGGATGGCCCGAAAAGGTGTAGCCGTGGTTGAACTCGCCCCCCGCATTCAGCGCGGCGGCCACATGATCGCGGACGATGGAGCCGCCCAGCGGCAGATAGCCCGAGGTTACGCCCTTGGCGAAGGTCATGATGTCGGGGCGGATGGTCAGCGCCTCGCTGCCGAACCAGGCGCCGGTGCGGCCGAAGCCGCAGATCACTTCGTCGGCGATCAGCAGGATCTCATGGGCATCGCAGATGCGCTGGATCTCGGGCCAGTAGCTGGCGGGCGGGATGATCACGCCGCCTGCGCCCTGGATCGGCTCGGCGATGAAGGCGGCGACCTTGTCCTCGCCCAGCTCGGCGATCTTCGCCTCCAGCTCACGGGCGCGCATCAGGCCGAAGGCGTCGGGGTCCATGTCGCCGCCCTCGGCATACCAATGCGGCTGGCCGATGTGGTGGATATCGGCAATCGGCAGACCGCCCTGGGCATGCATCGCCGACATGCCCCCCAGCGAGGCGCCGCCCATGGTCGAGCCGTGATAGCCATTCCTGCGCGCGATGATGATTCGCTTTTCCGGCTGTCCTTGCGTCGCCCAATAATGCCGCACCATGCGGATATTGGTGTCATTCGCCTCGGATCCAGAGCCGGCGAAAAAGACGTGATCCATGCCTTCGGGCGCCAGTTCCGCGATCCGGGCCGCCAGCGACAGGGCGGGCACATGGGTCGTCTGGAAGAAGGTGTTGTAATAGGGCAGCGCCTGCATCTGCTCGGCGGCGACCCGCGACAGCTCTGCCCGGCCATAGCCGATGTTGACGCACCAAAGGCCCGCCATGCCGTCCAGGATTTCGATCCCGTCGCTGTCCGTGAGGGTTACGCCGGAGGCGCTGGTGATCACCCGCACCCCCTTGCGCGCCAGCGCATCGCCATCGGTGAAGGGATGCATGTGATGGGCGGCGTCCAGGGCCTGCAATTCGGCGGTGGGCAGGTGATTGGCGGATGCGGGCATGATCGGTCCTCGGATCGGGTGTCGCGCCAAGGTATGGGCGCCGGCGGCAGGGTCAATGCCCATTCGCAAAGGGCAGTTGCAGCCGCCGCGCTTATCCATTCATATCGTATCGCAACGGAGCAGCGACTCTGTTCAACAACATGGGAGAGATCTCGATGAAAGCGAATATCGCGGCCCTTGCCGCGCTTCTGGCAGCGACCGCCGCACAGGCCGACGAAGTCCGGGTCTACAATTGGTCCGATTATATCGACGAGGACCTTCTGGCCAAGTTCGAGGCCGAGACCGGGATCGATCTGATCTACGACGTCTTCGATTCCAACGAGGTTCTGGAAACCAAGATGCTGGCCGGCGGGTCCGGCTATGACGTGGTGGTGCCCACCGCCGACTTTCTGCAGCGCCAGATCCAGGCGGGCGCATTCCAGCCGCTGGATTATGGCAAGCTGCCGAATTCGGCCAATATGTGGGACGTGATCCAGGCTCGGACCGCGCAATACGATCCCGGCGGGGAATATGCGATCAACTACATGTGGGGCACCACCGGGCTGGGCGTGAACCTGGGCAAGGTGGCCGAGGCGCTGGGGCCGGATGCGCCGATCGACTCGCTGGCGCTGATCTTTGACCCGGCGAATATGGAAAAGCTGGCCGAGTGCGGGGTCTATCTGCTGGATGCCCCGACAGAGGTGATCCCGGCGGCGCTGGCCTATATCGGCGAGGATCCGGATTCGCTCGATCCCGATGTGATCGCCAAGGCCGAGCCGATCCTGTCGGCAGTGCGGCCCTATGTCGAGAAGTTCCATTCCTCGGAATATATCAACGCGCTGGCCAACGGGGAGATCTGCGTGGCCTTTGGCTGGTCGGGCGATGTGCTGCAGGCCCGCGACCGCGCGGCCGAGGCCGACAATGGCGTCGAGATCGCTTACAACGCGCCCAAGGAAGGCGCGCTGATGTGGTTCGACATGATGGCCATTCCGGTCGATGCGCCGAACCCCGAGGGCCCGCATATGTCCCTGAACTTCATCATGCATGCGCAGAACATGGCGGCGGCGTCGAACTATGTCTATTTCGCCAACGGCAACCTGGCGAGCCAGGAATTCCTGGCCGAAGACGTGATCGGCGACCCGGCGATCTACCCCTCGGCCGAGACGCTGGAGAACCTGTATACCGCGCGCCCTTACCCGCCGCGGGTGCAGCGGACAGTCACGCGGATGTGGACCAAGATCAAGTCGGGGACCTGATCTTGGATCGCATTGCCTTGTGCAATCCGATCCGCCGGAGGGGCGCTGCCCCTCCGGACCTCCCCGGAGTATTTATGGCCAGAAGAAGGGGCTAGCCCGTGTCCGGCGACAAGATCTTTGCCCCCTGGGAGGATGCCGCGGCCAAGCCGCTGATCCGGTTCGAGAAGGTGACGAAGCGATTTGGCGATTTCACCGCGATCGATGCCGTGGATTTAGAGATTTATCAAAGGGAGTTCTTTGCGCTGCTGGGGCCGTCCGGCTGCGGGAAGACGACCTTGATG
>CAYGRI010000479.1:0-3449 GCA_964352155.1 uncultured Maritimibacter sp.
ATATAGTTCAGGTCATACTTGGAGGCTTCCAGTTCCTTTGGATCCTCCTCGGTCGTGTCGCGCAGCTCCGCGATGTCAGGGTGGCGGTAGATCGCGTTGCCGTCAAAGCTCATCTTGGCGTCGAGGCACCGCAGGTCGCCCTTGTCGGTGACGATCAGGGGGTTAATCTCCAGCATTTCCATGTCTTTTTCGACAAAGAGCTTGTAGAGCGTGCCCATCAGCGCGACGCATTGCTTGATCTGCGCCCCTTCGAGCCCGAGGCTGAAGGCGATGCGGCGGCCGTGATAGGCTTGATACCCGGTCGCGGGATCGACGCTGAACGACAGGATCTTGTCAGGGGTCGATTCGGCGACTTCCTCGATGTCCATCCCGCCTTCGGTCGAGGCGACAAAGGAAACCCGGCTGGACCCCCTGTCGACCAGAAGGGCGAGGTACAATTCGCTTTGGATGCCGGCGCCATCCTCGATGTAAATCCGGTTGACCTGCTTGCCCGCCGGCCCGGTCTGCTTGGTCACCAACGTCCGACCCAGCATCTTCCGCGTCTCGTTCGCGGCCTCTTCGACCGACTTGGCCAGGCGCACACCGCCCTTTTCGCCTGCGCCGTCTTCTTTGAACGTGCCCTTGCCGCGTCCGCCCGCATGGATCTGTGCCTTGACCACCCATAGCGGCCCGTCCAAAGCGCCCGCTGCGGTCTTCGCCTCTTCGGCCCGCAAGACCACGCGGCCGTCGCTGACCGGCGCCCCGTAGGATCGCAATAGTGCCTTGGCCTGATACTCATGAATGTTCATGAAGCTGTCCCTTCGCCAGTGAAGTCGCGCGTTTCATGGCACAACCGTCTTGCCCTCGAAAACAGAAATAACCCAACGAGAGGTGAACGACCGGCAATTTTGGCACTTTGTGATCACACCATTTTTCGTGTGATCACAAATTGACCGGTCCCCGGTCGCAAGGTGGAGAATCATTCCGGCGTTCAGTTCAGGAAGACCACGAACATCAGGGAGTCGCCGCGCACCAAGCGTTCGAAATCGAGCCAACTGTCGGCGGACACCCGCGGGCCTTCCTCGGCAAAGGGCAACAGACCGATGCCATGCACCCATTCCGCCAGATCCACGGGCACCGGAGTCTCGAACATTTTGCGCATGTTCAGCCCGGCGCCCGCGCGCAACCGCCAATAGGGGATCAGCTTTTCGCCTTTCAACAGGGCCTCGGCATCGTCCAGAACCGCAAGCCAGCGGTCACCGGTGCCGGGCGGGACGGTCAACCCCATGCCCTGCTGCTGGCTGTCGTTGGGAATCCACTCCGCGTTGTTGTCGGTTTCCGCGGCCACACGGGCCCAGAACACGCGGTTCAGGTCGATCATCTGCAACAGATGGGCGTGGGCGGCGCGGGTATGCGCCGGGTCGGGCTGCTGTTTGAGCGAGAAATAAATCATCGCCACGCGGTCGACCTGCTGGCCGAACATCATGTCATAGGCATTCCGATACTCCGTGTCGGCGGCCAGAAGATCCATCTGTTCCGATGCGGCGGCGACGCGTGCAATCTGCTCGGTCGGCTCGAAGGCCAGCACAAGCTCGGCGAACCCGGACAGAAAATGGGTATAGGCGGCAAGCCAGGCCGCGTCGGCGGTGTCGAAGGTCACGACGGGATCCTCGGTTCGGGCCATGCTGCGCCCGGTCAGCGCGCGCCCGGCCACGTTGATCAGCGCCTCGCCCTCGTCCCGGGTGCCGTTCATGTTGATGTCGAACCACAGATCCCAAAGCGCGATCGTCAGTGACACCGCATCCCCGTCGCCGATGCTGACCAGTGGCGCCCGCGCGGCGTCGAGATCCTGGATTAGAGCCCCGAACAACGCCTGGATCGCGTCCGGCGTGAAGTGCTGCGGGTTCGGATTGGCGGGCACGGGCAGCCGCAGCACCGGCAGCTCCGTCCGGTCGGCGTTGATGCCCAGCCGCCAGCGGGTCTGGAGCGTGAGCTCGATGGCGCGCAAAAACCGGACGGCGCCCAGGGCAAAGCGCTGCGTCGGGTCGGGGGTGTCCAGCGCGACCAGAAACGCCTCTGTCGGGGCGAGGCCCTCGGCCGCGAGGCGGTCGGAAATGTCGGGGGAGTCCTGAGCCGCGGCGGGGGATGCGGCGATCAGAACGGCGGCGATGAAATGTCGGAACATGGCGCGGACCTTTCTATTGGATCGCGCCTGGCAGAATGCGCGCCCACAGGCACGCATTCAAGAAGGGTTTTCCCGACCTCAGGTCAGGCTGTCGTCAATTGCCTTGCAGGCCGCAACCAGACCTTTGACCGCATCGACCGACTTGTCGAACATCGCCTGCTCGTCCTTGGTCATCTTGATGTCTGCGATCCGCTCGATCCCGCCGGCACCGATCACCGTCGGAACCCCGACGTACAGGCTCTTCAACCCGAACTCGCCGTCGCAATAGGCGGCACAGGGCAGCAGACGCTTTTGGTCCTTCAGATAGCTCCCTGCCATCTCGATGGCACTAGTGGCGGGGGCGTAGAACGCCGATCCGGTCTTGAGCAGGCCAACGATCTCTGCGCCGCCGTCGCGGGTGCGCTGCACGATGGCGTCGAGCTTTTCCTGCGTGGTCCAGCCCATCGACACGAGGTCCGGCAAGGGAATGCCCGCGACCGTGGAATAGCGGACCAGCGGCACCATCGTATCGCCATGTCCGCCCAGAACGAAGGCCGTCACGTCCTTCATCGACACGTCGAATTCGAGGCTGAGGAAGTGGCGGAAACGGGCCGAATCCAGCACGCCAGCCATGCCGCAGACCTTGTTGGTCGGCAAACCAGAGAATTGCTGCAGCGCCCAGACCATCGCGTCGAGCGGGTTGGTGATGCAGATCACGAAGGCGTCGGGGGCATGCGCCTTGATGCCTTCGCCGACCGATTTCATGACCTTCAGATTGATGCCCAGCAGATCGTCGCGGCTCATGCCCGGCTTGCGCGGAACCCCGGCGGTGACGATGCACACAGAGGCGCCAGCGATGTCGGCATAATCCTGAGTGCCGCGCAGCTTGGCATCGAAGCCCTCGGATGGGCCCGATTCCGCGATGTCGAGCGCTTTGCCTTCCGGGGTGCCCTCGGCGATGTCGAACAGCACCACATCGCCAAGTTCCTTCATCGCGGCAAGATGCGCCAGCGTCCCGCCGATCTGTCCCGCCCCGATCAGGGCAATTTTCGGTCTGGCCATTTGCTTCGGTCTCCGGTCCAGTTGAATTTGCCGGGATGCGTAGGACGTCCGAACCGGCGGCGCAAGGCGCGGACCTTGCGGCACCCGAACGGGGATGCCGCCTGAAACGGCGGTGTTAAAGAGGCAAGGGATTGAATTCAATAGGAGATTGCGGGCAAAGGCGTGATGGAGACTGATCCGGCCTTTTTCATCATAGCGTCCGGCGCGGTGCAGCGTGTTGCCGTAGGCGATCAGGGCGGGGGCG
>CAYGRI010000480.1:0-3435 GCA_964352155.1 uncultured Maritimibacter sp.
ATCGTCGTCTTGCCGGTGCCGTTGGGGGCCAGGATGCCCAGCGAATTCCCAAGCTCCACCCGGAACGAGGCGTCCTCAAGGATCACCTTGCGCTGTTTGCCCGTCCAGAAGGATTTGCTGACATTCTCGAATTCGAGCATTTGGGGTCCGGAAACTGCTTGTTGCGCCTGTCTGCTCTTAACCGAGCTTTCTTAACGATAACCTATATCGGTCCTTTCGGTCTGAATTATGTCTGGGCGATACGTTGATTTTCAATGGTTTCCCGGTTTTATGGCCGGAATAGGGCGGTTGAGGGGGTAAACTCCCGTCCGATCCGTGGACAATCCCGCCGATGCCGGTTGATTGTCAGCCGGGACGCCTGGAGACTCGCAGGATCTTGCCCGTGCCGACCGCGATCACGGCGGCGGCAAAGCTGAACAGGGCGCCCATCTTGGCGGCGTCCTGCGCCGCGCCGCCCGGGAAGGCGACAGCGGCGATGAACAGCGCCACGGTAAAGCCGATGCCCGCGACGCAGCCCACCACCAGAAGATCCGCCGTCCGCATCCCCACCGGCAGGCCCAGCCGCATGGGATGCGCGGCGATCCAGCCGAACAGGAAGATGCCCGCCGGTTTGCCGATCAGCAGCGCGGCCAGCACCAGCCAGGTGGGCGCGCCGATGGCCGACAGCTCGACCCCCGCATTCAGCAGCCCAAAGAAGAACAGCACGATTTCCACAGGGCGTTTGAGCAGCAGGACGCAGCGGTTCAGCAGGTCGGTCAGGTATTGCTCTGCCTCGCTGAAGACCCCGAAGGCGCGGTCGGCATGGGGCAGGGTGGGGACGATGGGCAGCAGGCCCAGCGCCGGGTTCAGGCCGCTGCGCTGAAAGGCGTACCAGCTCACGGCGCCCGCGAGCAGATAGGGCCAGAATGACAGCTTGTGCCGCACCCAGGTCGAATTGGGGCGCAGCTGGTTGCCCCGGTCGAGCCGCCGGGGCAGCCAGTTCGCCCCCCAGAACACCAGCAGGGCGGCGCCCAGCGACAGCAGCAGCCAGACCGGGGCCAGATGTGCTGAGGGGTAGAACAGCGCCAGAAGGATCAGCCCGCCCGCATCATCCGCGATGGCCAGCAGAAACAGAAAGCGCACCGCCGGATGCCCGGCCCCGAAGATGAACCGCCCGACAAGGTAGGAAAAGGCGAGGTCCGTCGCCGTGGGGATCGCCCAGCCGTGCGCCACGGCGTCATAGCTGTCCGACCCAAGAAGGCTGGCCAGCCCCAGATAGACCACGACGGGGCCAGCCATCCCGCCCAACGTGGCGATCAGCGGCGTGGCCGCCTTGCGCCCGCGCAGCGATCCGTTCCGCAGGACCACCGCTTCCCAGACCTCCTTGGCCGCGATGGCAAAGAAGAAGGCCATCAGCACGTCGTTGACCAGCGCGTGCGGCGTCAGCAGCAGGCGCACATCGCCCAGGTCTTCCAACCCGTAGGCGGCGCCATGGCTTTGCATCCACTGGCCCGCATCGGTGCCCATCAGGTCGTTGAACCACAACGGGTAGTCCACGAGGTAGTGATAGGATTGCGGGGCGATATTGACCCAGACCAGCGCGATGACAGCACCGCAGATCAGCAGGATCGAATAAGTGGTGATATAGTCCCAGACCCGATACATGATCGCTCCCACGGTCCATGCCCGTTGTTGTGCGGGGTTAGATCAACCGGATGCCGGGGGCAAGGGCGCCACGCTCTTCGGGGAGCGGGCGCCGGTGCCATCTGGGGGCGGGCCTTGTCCGGTGCGCAGCGAGGCCCCCGACCGCAGCGGGGGCGACTGACCGACGCCCCTGCTTGCGCCGCGGTCCGCCCCCCTGGCCCCTCTTTCCAACGCATCGCGCCGGGAAGAGAGGCCAGTCAAGGGGCCAACCGCTTTAGGCCAGCGCGCTCCAGCCCAGGCCCGCGAGGATCGCACCGGTCACGGCGATGGCCAGATAGGCGCCAAAGACGCGCGGTTTGACCAGCGCCCAGACCGCGATGGCCGCCGGGATACAGCTGACCCCGCCCGCGATCATGAACGACATGGACGCCCCCGCCGACATGCCCTGATCCAGCAGCGCATCCACCAAAGGTACGGCCGCATAGCCGTTCAGATAGGCCGGCGCGCCGACAAAGGCCCCCAGAATGATCGGGACGATCCCGTCGCCGCCCAGCACCTGCGCCACCATATCCGCCGGAACATAGGCCAGCATCAGCGCCTCGATCATATAGGCCAGCAGCAGCCATTTGCCCAGGAACAGCGCATTCTCGATCAACGTGTCCCGGAACGTTTCGCGCCGGTGGGCTTCCTGCCAGAAAGCCCAGTGCGGCCGGCCAGAGAAGGGGTTGGTGCCGCAGGAGGTGTTGCAGCAGCTTTTCTTCGGCTGTGCCTTCAGCGGGTCGGCAAAGACAGGGCTTTGAGCAAAGAGCTTGACCGTCAGCCCGCCCAGCACACCGATGCCCACGGCCGACACCGTCTTGGCCGCCGCGAAATCCCAGCCCAGCGTGCCCGAGGTGATCAGGAACATCGCCGGATCCATCAGCGGAGAGGCCAGCCAAAACGCCATCACCGCGCTTAGCGGGGCGCCCATCGCCAGCAGGGCCGCGATGAAGGGAATGACCTCGCAGGAGCAGAACGGCGACAGCCCGCCCAGCAGAGCCGCCAGCCCGATCATCCGCAGCTCGCGTCCCGCAAAGGCATGGGCCAGCAGCGCCTCGGCCCCGGTGGCCTTCATATAGGCGACGGCCAGCACGGCGAAGACGATGAAGATACCGGTATGGGCGATGGCCCCGGCGGCGAAGGTGACCGTGGGCCAGGCCTGGGGCGGGTCGAACACCGCCACCAGCAGCGGGATCAGCAGGATCGTCAGCCACGCCTTGTCGACGCGCCGCCACAGTGCGGGCAGTTGGGGCAGTTTCTGGGTGAGATCAGTCATGGGAGTGGTCCTCGTGTCCGTCCGGGCTGTCCGCGCAGCATTCCTTGAGCAGGTATTTCGACAGCGCCTGCAACTGGTCATGCGCCGCCGCGACGCAGATGATCGAGCGGCCTTGCCGCGCCTGCGTCACCAGCCCTGCGGTGGTCAGGATTTTCATGTGATGGGTCAGCGTCGACCCGGTGATCCCGGAGCGTTCGCCGAGGGTGCCGATGCTCAGCCCCTCTGGCCCCGCCCGGACAAGTACGTTCAGAACGGCAAGGCGCTGTTCCGATCCCAGCGCGGCGAAGGTAGAGGCGGCCTGAACGGCGCTTAGTTCGGGTGTGGTGCTCATATCCATGGTTCGACGTTTCTAGAAGTGTCGAAATGATGTCAAGCCTGAATTTTGCACGAGTGCTGTAGACCGGGCCTTGACGCGTTGGGCCGCCCGGTGTCGGTGTCGGTGTCGGTGTCGGTGTCGGTGTCGGTGTCAGTGTCAGTGGCTTTGTCGGTCGGATTCG
>CAYGRI010000481.1:0-3430 GCA_964352155.1 uncultured Maritimibacter sp.
AGTATGACCTGAACTATATCGCGCTGGACGGCGAGATCGGCTGCATGGTCAACGGCGCCGGTCTGGCGATGGCGACGATGGACATCATCAAGCTTTATGGCGCCGAGCCCGCGAACTTCCTCGACGTCGGCGGCGGTGCCACGAAGGAGAAGGTGACCGAGGCGTTCAAGATCATCACCTCTGACCCGCAGGTAAAGGGCATTCTGGTGAACATCTTCGGCGGCATCATGCGTTGCGACGTCATCGCCGAGGGCGTGATCGCCGCGGTGAAGGAGGTCGGCCTGCAGGTTCCGCTGGTGGTGCGCCTCGAAGGCACCAATGTGGAGAAGGGCAAAGAGATCATCCAGAACTCCGGCCTGGACGTGATCGCGGCGGACAACCTCAAGGATGGGGCCGAGAAGATCGTCAAGGCGGTCAAGGGGTGAGCGACGGTCCGGCGTAGCCGGTGAAAGGTCCGGTGGACCTTTCAAGTCGCGAACGGGCGAAGCCCCGGGGGACGTAATGCGGAAGTACGGCAAGATAGCCACCATGACGAAAACCGCAGCATTTAATGCGCTGGGGTATGATGTTGGCAGTGCGCGCGGCATTTGGTCCAAGGATTCTTCCGACGGAAAGCGAGTGCTTGTAACCCTTTGGGACTCTCAGATCAGAGAAGAACCGAATTGTCTTTCCGTCGACTTGGATACTGAACACCCTGCCGGTCTCGCTTCTCTGCAACTCTCACCCCAACGCAAAGCGCGCCATATGAAGCGCGCACAACGTTTAACCAAGGTAATGCATGGGCGCGCATCGCTTGACGTCACTGTGATTTTCGGATCGGGCGACAGAGTGGATTACGCGATGCCCTGGCGTTGCGATGAACAATTCGGGCGAGAGTGGCGGATCATATCCGTCAGGCCCGACGATGGCTTCTACCGCGTAGAAGCCAGATTATCAGGAGAATAGTATGGCAGTCCTAGTCGACGAAAACACCAAGGTGATCTGTCAGGGCTTTACCGGCTCGCAGGGCACCTTCCACTCTGAACAGGCCATCGCCTACGGCACCAAGATGGTTGGCGGAGTGACCCCGGGAAAAGGCGGGCAGTCGCATCTCGATCTGCCGGTTTTCAATTCCTGCCACGAAGCGGTCGCGAAGACCGGAGCGACCGCTTCGGTGATCTACGTCCCGCCGCCGTTTGCGGCGGATTCGATCCTGGAAGCGATCGACGCGCAGATCCCGCTGGTCGTCTGCATCACCGAAGGCATCCCGGTGCTTGACATGATGAAGGTCAAGCGCGCGCTCGAAGGGTCGACGACCCGGCTGATCGGGCCGAACTGCCCCGGTGTCATCACACCCGATGCCTGCAAGATCGGCATCATGCCCGGCCATATTCACAAGCGCGGCTCGGTCGGGGTCGTGTCGCGGTCCGGCACCCTGACCTATGAGGCCGTCAAGCAGACCACCGATGTGGGGCTGGGCCAGTCCACCTGTGTCGGCATCGGCGGCGACCCGATCAAGGGGACAGAGCATCTGGACGTACTGGAATGGTTCCTGGCCGATGACGAGACCCAGGCGATCATCATGATTGGCGAGATCGGCGGCAGCGCCGAAGAGGAGGCCGCGCAATTCCTGGCCGACGAGAAAAAGCGCGGCCGGTGGAAGCCGACGGCGGGCTTTATCGCCGGACGCACCGCGCCTCCGGGCCGGCGCATGGGCCATGCGGGCGCCATCGTGGCGGGCGGCCAGGGCTGCGCCGAGGACAAGATAGAGGCGATGAAAGCCGCCGGGATCGTTGTCGCCGAAAGCCCGGCCAGCCTGGGCGAGGCCGTTGTCGCGGCGATTGGCTAACGCGATGCCCCGGGCGGTCACATATGTCGCGCTCTGCGCTGCGGCTGTTTGGGCTGGCAGCGGGACCGTGCTCGCGGCGCAAACGACCGCGGACATGGCCCCCTGCCTGGATCAGCGCGCCAGCCTGAACGACTATGTCGCGGCCTTCGAGGCCGAGGGCTGGACCATGTCGGACCCGTCCGAGGCGCCCGGCCGTGCTGTGGCAGAGCCGCTGTGGGCGTTTCGCATCCTCGCCCGGACCTTTCAGGACCCGGACGACGTGGCGCAGTTCCTGCAGGGCGCGCATGGCTGGTTCGTCATGGCGCCGGGCTATGCTGTAATGTCCCGCGACGACCTGGCCCTGGCCGTATGGCAAAACGCCGAAGGCGACGCGGTGTCCTGCGTTCTCGCGGCGCGCGACATCGGCTTTGTCGGGGATCTGGTCGCCGGGGAAACCCAGGGGCCGATGGCCTTCGTCATGGCTGGCCTGCCGTCGATCGTGAAACCCGCCGGCGTGGCATTTCTGTCCATCGATGCCATCCGTATCCACTACGACCACGTCTCGGATCCGCAGCCAGCGGGCGGCGATGCACTGACGATGGCGATCAAGTTCAAGGGGCCCGCCCGATGACCGGGCCCGCGCCGTTCTTTCCTGACTGAAAAGGTGACCCGATGACCGAGCAGTCCCCCAATGACGTCTTCAAGGCCTCCAGCTTCCTGCAGGGGCACAATGCGGAATACATCGAACAGCTCTACGCGCGCTACGCAAGCGATCCGGGCGCGGTGGATGCGGCCTGGGCCGAATTCTTCCGTTCGATGGGCGATGACGAGATCAGCGTCAAGCGCGACGCCGCAGGGCCCAGCTGGGCGCGGGCCGACTGGCCGCCGGTGCCAAATGACGAGCTGACCGCCGCGCTCGATGGCCAATGGGCCAAGGAAGAGCTGAGGGACGCAGGACAGAAGATCAAGACCCAGGCCGAGGCCAAGGGCGCCAAAGTCTCGGACGAACAGGTCAAGCGCGCGGTTCTGGACAGTCTGCGCGCCCTGATGCTGATCCGCGCCTACCGGATCCGGGGCCATCTGGTCGCCGATCTGGACCCCCTGGGGATGCGCGAGCCGACACCCCACCCTGAACTTGACCCGAAGTCCTACGGGTTCACCGATGCCGACTTTGACCGGCCGATCTTTCTGGACAATGTGCTGGGGCTGGAATTCGGCTCGCTGCGCGAGATCCTGGCGATTGTGAAACGCACCTATTGCGGCACCTTCGCGTTGCAATACATGCATATCTCGAACCCGCAAGAGGCCGGCTGGCTGAAGGAGCGGATCGAGGGGCTGGGCAAGGAGATCCAGTTCACCCGCGAGGGGCGCCGCGCGATCCTGAATAAGTTGGTCGAGGCGGAGGGCTTCGAAAAGTTCCTGCATGTCAAGTACATGGGCACCAAGCGGTTCGGCCTTGACGGGGGCGAGGCACTGATCCCGGCGATGGAACAGATCATCAAGCGTGGCGGCGCGCTTGGCGTGCGGGACATCGTCATCGGGATGCCGCACCGGGGCCGCCTGTCCGTTCTGGCGAACGTGATGCAAAAGCCCTACAAGGCGATCTTCAACGAATTCCAGGGC
>CAYGRI010000482.1:0-3425 GCA_964352155.1 uncultured Maritimibacter sp.
CTTCAGCGGCTGGTTGAAGATGTTTCGAGCCATCAGCGACGCCCCCATGCCGTCTGGAGTGTCTGCTCCAGCTCATCGGCCACCCCGTTTACACTGGTCACGGCGCGATCAATGGTCTTTCGGATGAACTGGTTCGGATCGACTTCGTAGACGGTCTGCTGGGTCATTCCCGCGTCCGAGATCGCGGTGGACTTCAGCATCGGCTCCGTCATGACCTGACCGGCGAGAATCGATCTCAGATAACCCGCCATCTGGGTCTGGGGCCCGTCCGACGGCTCGTATCTTGTGATCAAGAATTTGACAAAGTCCCAGGACACGCGCCGACCAATCGCCTCTTCCACGGCCTTCACCGTTTCCGAGGCCAGCTTCAGGAACTGGCTCATGGAGGCGATGTCCAGCATGCCGGGCACCACGGTCACCAAAAGCCCGGTCGAGGCGGCCAGCGCGGTCAGCGTCAGAAAACCAAGCTGCGGCGGGCAGTCGATCAGGACGATGTCGTACTGCGCCTCGACCTCCTCCAGCGCCAGGGCGAGACGCTCCGCAAAGATCGGCTGCACCCGACGGGCGAGGGCGTTTGCCGTCTCGGTTTCATATTCCGACAGCATCAGACCGGCAGGCACCATATCGAGCTTGTGGAAGTAAGTCTTCTGGATGACCTCGGAGAGCGGAACCTGCGCCTCGTATCTCAGCGCATCATAGATCGTGCCGCCTGACGCGAACTCAAGCTCGGGCCGAAAGCCGAAGAACGTGGTCAGGCTGGCTTGCGGGTCGAGGTCCAGGACCAGCACGCGATAGCCCCGCAAGGCATAGCGCTGCGCGAGATGGATCGCCGCGGTTGTTTTCGACGAACCGCCCTTGAAGTTGACGACAGAGATCACCTGAAGACGGTCGCCCGCGCGCCGGCCCGGGCGATAGGCGTCGGCGTTCTTGCCGGTGCGGCCCAGGACATCGCGCAACGTGTCAATGTCCTGGGCGGTGTAGAACCGGTGTCCGCGGTTGTCTGCATGCACTTCGGGAAAGCTGCCGTCCTTGTGCCGGTTGCGCAGGTTGGACGGACTTACGCGCAGCAGGCCGGCGACTTCGGTGGAACTGAAACGCCGCAGGGTTTTCCGCTCTTCCGGCTCAAACGCGATTTTCATCTGGCGATCCAGGGATTCCGCCAGGTTATCGGCAAAGGCGCCGATGTCAGATGAGCCTATGCCGTGCACATGTCCCACGTTGCGATCATCCATATCCTGCCGCCTATCCCTGGCCCCTGCAAAGGCTCTTGGTCATTCTGACGGTGTACAGCGTGTCTGACGCATTTTGCCGTCAGAACAGAAATGCCACGATCCCGCGACTCCGGCAAGAAGAAACGAAATGGGGCGCAATCGTTACCCACAGCGCCGATAGGGACTTTGGGCGCAACAGTCAGCATCCTGTCGATATCGCTTTGTCTGACCCAGGTACCGCTGAACAGGACCGTTGTGGCGGTGATTTGCAACAGCGAGCCGCCAAACCTGCGGAATCCATGGTGCGTTCGGCCTTTCTTGGCGGAGACCTCGCAGGCATCAGCTCTGATTTCCGCCCCTAGCCCTGGCTCGCCTCATCGGGCATGAAGCCAAGCCGCTCTGCCCGCTCCAACAGCATCCTGACGGAGGACGGCTGCCATTTGGCGCGCCCCCTTGGGGTCCGCTCGCGCATTGCTTCGAGCCGATCGCAGACCGCCCGCAGCGTGATCTGAGGGTCGGCGCCCTTGATCGCGGCGACGATGGCGGGCAGGCGATCGTCCGTTTCGCGGCGCCCGGCACGGGCCAGCACCTCGGTAGGCAGGAAGCCGTCGCGGACATAGGCGTTTACAGCGCGAAGCAGGCGGCTTTGGGTCCAGCGCCGCGCCTCGGGCAGGGGGCCGTTGATGATCCGCAGCACATCCTCCCAGGCCATATCGGGTCGAAGACGGCGCACATGATGCACCCAATCCGGCGCCGTCTCGGCCAGCCGCTCCATATAGCCGTCCTGCCGTGCCAGCCGCACCTTGCGCAGCGCGGCGGGGTCCTTTGCGCGAAGCCCCGGATTGCCGCCCACGCGCCCCTTTGCGCGGGCCGAAGCCAGCCCGGCCTTGGTGCGCTCACGGATCAGGGCGCGCTCGAACTCAGCGGCGGCGCCCAGCACCTGCAACGTGAACTTGCCCTGGGGGGAGGCGGTGTCGATCGGATCCTGCAGGGACCGAAAGAAGGCGCCCTTGCCCTCTAACCGCTCGATCACCTCAAGCAGATGCGACAGCGACCGCGCCAGCCGGTCGATCCGCACCACGACCAGCGTGTCACCCGCGCCAATCCGGTCCAGCACACGCGCAAGCACCGGCCGCGCGCGATTGCCACCCGAAGCGTGCTCTTCGTGGATCTCGGCGCATCCCGCAGATTGCAGTGCCTGCGACTGGGGCAGGGGGGTTTGATCCTCGGTTGAAACGCGGGCATAGCCGATCAGGGGCATGAAAACGGGGCCGATTGCAATTTCATTTGTCATTAATAAACGACCGATTGTAAACGGATGCAAGGCCGCTGTCTGTTGTGCCATTCCGCAAAAACCCCTTGGTTTCCACACTGAGCACACAGGCAGAGCGGTTTCGCAGGCCATCGCGCGCACGTACTATATAAGGTGCAGTCTCGCTCTGTGAGAAAACACTAGGGTAGCGAGCAAAATCTGCGTATTTTGCATATATGGCACCTCGTAGGACTGATTTTCTTGATGACACCGGCATTCCCCTCGGCGATGCCGAGGCGGCGGAAAACATGTCCGAGGACGATCTGTGGTTCCTTCCCGGTCCGATGGAAATCGAGCCGGACTATCTTCTGCCCGGACCAAGGGCCGAACCAAGCGAAACCGCATGTCTTGACATATGGCGCACGGCAGAGGCCAGTCAGGCGGCGTCTCTCGCCCGTGTTGCCAGCCTGGTTGGCGCGCTGGATGATCGGCTGAAACGGGGCCCGGACGGATGGCGTCACAGGCTCGCGCTGATCGAGGCCGCCGACATAAGTTGGTTCACCGGCGACCGGATTGGGCCGGATCGGCTGGCGCTCTGGATCTCCATGCGCCTGTCCGGCGTGCGGGACGACACCAGGGCGCTTGCGCGTGTCGCCTGGGCGGTGCGGCGTCTGACCGGCGGGCCGGGACCGGAGATTGGCCTGTCCGCCTTCCTCGACCGCCGCGACCCCGGTACTTTGGCGGCGGAGGCCGAGCCCTTCGCGGTCCGCGCGGGCGGCTGGCTGGACCTGACGGCGCAAGCCGCCGATCTGCACCCAATCACCCGCGCCTGCATGGGCTTTCACCTGTGGGCACTTGCGGGCCTTGGGCCGCACGGCGACCGGATGGAAGCGGCGGTGACGGCGTCGCGTGTCGCCGCCAGCGAGGGCAAGGGGGCCGTCTTTGCGCCCTTGGCCATGGGC
>CAYGRI010000483.1:0-3412 GCA_964352155.1 uncultured Maritimibacter sp.
ACTGACGTTCGAGGGGGGCGGCGCGGCCCGTCTGGGCGCCCTTGTGACCCTGGCTTCGGCGACGCTGGCCGCCCTGTCACAGGTCTTTATCAAGTCGATGGCGGCGACCGAACGGACCGAGGCGATTGTGTTCTGGTTTTCGCTGACCGCCAGTTGCTTTGCGCTGATGAGCCTGCCGTTCGGGTGGGTCTGGCCGGTCGGGATGGAGTGGTTCTGGTTAATCGGCGCCGGTCTGATCGGGGGGGCGGGGCAGATCCTGCTGACCTCGTCTTACCGCTTCGCGGACGCGGGAACCCTGGCGCCCTTCACCTATGTCTCGATGATCTGGGCGCTGCTGATCGGCTATTTCGTGTTTGGGGAGCTGCCGACCGTGGCGATGCTGGCCGGGGCCGCCCTGGTGATTGTTTCCGGCGTGGCCATTGTGTTCCGCGAGCGGCAATTGGGGCGGCAGACCGCGTCCGAGGGCAAGGTCCGGAGCCTGATGAAGGACTAGGTGGTCCGCCGCCAACCTTTGCGATCGGCGGTGGGGCTCTTCAGATCGCATCGCCCTGGTCGGTTCGGCATGCGAACTTGAACTGGCGCGCCTCGCCTTAGCTGCGCACCAGCTTTTCGTAATCCTCAGCGACGCTGCGGGTCAGGGAGCCGACCTCGAACGTATAGTCGCCGATCTGGCCCACTGGCGTGACTTCGGCCGCGGTGCCGGTCAGCCAGCATTGCTGAAAGCCCTCCATCTCGCCCGGCTCGATCCGGCGCTCGTGAACCTGGATCTGACGCTCTTTCAGCATCCCGATGACCGTCTGCCGGGTCAGGCCGTTCAGGAAGCAATCGGCCAGCGGGGTATGCACTTCGCCGTCCTTGACGAAGAAGATGTTGGCCCCGGTCGCCTCGGCCACATAGCCGCGGTAATCCATGAACAGCGCGTCGGAACAGCCCTTGGCCTCGGCGGCATGTTTCGAGGTGGTGCAGATCATGTACAGTCCGGCGGCCTTGGCGTGGACGGGGATCGTCTCGGGGCTGGGGCGTTTCCATTTGGAGATGTCGAGCTTGGCGCCCTTCATCTTGGAATCGCCGTAGTAGGCGCCCCATTCCCAGGCCGCGACGGCCATCCGCACCGGATTGCGCGCCGACGAGACGCCCATATCCTCGCCCGACCCGCGCCAGGCGACGGCGCGGACATAGGCATCGGTCAGTCCGTTGGCCTTGAGCACCTCGTACTTCGCGGCCTCGATCTCGTCGACCGTATAGGGGATCGGCATGTCGATCTCGCGGCCCGAAAAGATCAGGCGTTCCGAATGCTTGCGGCTGAGGAAGATCTTGCCGTTGTAGCACCGCTCTCCTTCAAACACCGAAGAGGCATAGTGCATGGCATGGGACAGGATGTGCACATTCGCGGCGCGCCAATCCACCAGCTTGCCGTCCATCCAGATGTATCCGTCGCGATCGCTATAGGCGCCTGCCATGGCTCTTCCTTTCTCGATGTTCTAATGTTGCGCAGATTAGGGCCGGAGTGGACATAATGTTGCGCAAAATCTGCGATTCGGTACCAGTCGAGACTTGGAATGTCAATAAGGCTGACATAAACTGCACGGAAAGACGGCAGATAGTGAATGGCGGGACAATGATGGAAGGTGGAAGCCCGGTGGGGCAAAGCGGCGAAAGCCTTCTGTTTCTGACCGACGAGCAGTTGCGCAAGGGGATCGAGGCGATGTTCTTTGCCTATCGCGGGTTCACGGCCGATCCGGACCGGATTTTGGACCAGCACGGCTATGGCAGGGCGCATCACCGGGCGATCCATTTCATCAATCGCAGCCCGGGGACGACGGTGAACAATCTGCTGAACACCCTTGGCGTGACCAAGCAATCGCTTAATCGTGTGTTGCGGACGCTGATCGAAGACGGTCTGGTCGAAAGTCGTGTGGGGGCGCGTGACAAGCGGGAGCGGCATTTGCATCTGACGGAGGCTGGTTTGGCCCTGGAGGGGGAGTTGTCTACCGCGCAGCGGGCGCGGATGCGGGATGCTTACCGTCACGCGGGGCCAGAGGCCGTGGCGGGCTTTCGCACCGTGCTGGAGGCGATGATGGATCCTGAAATGCGGCGCAACTTCACGCGCCTGAAGGAGAGTGGCGCATGAGCCTGCCGGACATCCATCTGTTGATCGTGGACGACGACGCGCGGATCCGGGGGCTGTTGCAAAAGTTCCTGATCCGGCACGGCTTCATGGTCAGCTCGGCCCGGGATGCGGCCCATGCGCGGCGCTTGTTGAGCGGGCTGGAGTTCGATCTGCTGGTGCTGGACGTGATGATGCCGGGGGAGGACGGGGTCGCGCTGACCCGGTCCCTGCGCGAGGATCTGGCGACACCTATCCTGTTGCTGACGGCCAAGGGGGATACGGCGGACCGGATCGCAGGGCTGGAGGCCGGGGCGGACGACTATCTGGCGAAGCCCTTTGAGCCCAAGGAACTGCTGCTGCGGATCAATGCGATCCTGCGGCGGGTGCCGCCGCCGGTCGTGGGGAACGAAGCGCCGAAATACCTGAAGCTCGGGCCGATCCGCTATGATGTGGAACGCGGAGAGATGTGGCATGGCGATGAGCTGATCCGGCTGACGGCGACGGAGGCGCAGTTGATGAAGATCTTCTCGTCGCGGCCGGGCGAGGCGGTCAGCCGGGCCAGCCTGGTCGAGGATCTAGGCCGCGACCGGGACCAGGCGCAGGAGCGGGCGGTCGATGTTCAGATCACCCGGTTGCGCCGCAAGCTGGAGGCGGACCCGAAACAGCCGCGCTATCTTCAGACCGTGCGCGGGGCTGGCTATATGCTGGCGCCGGACTAGACGCCGCCGGGGCTTGCCCGCCGGGTGCGGCGACCGTCCCGCCGCCGCGCGCCTGGCTCGCACAAAGCGCGCCGGTATCAGCCCAGCAACCGGCGGGCGATCACCTGCGCCTGTATCTCGGCGGCGCCTTCAAAGATGTTCAGGATCCGCGCGTCGCACAGGATGCGGCTGATCTTGTATTCCAGCGCGAAGCCGTTGCCCCCGTGGATCTGCAGCGCATTGTCCGCCGCCGCCCAGGCGACCCGCGCGCTCAACAGCTTGGCCATCCCCGCTTCGAGATCGCAGCGCCGGTCCTCGTCCTTTTCGCGGGCCGAGAAATAGGTCAGCTGCCGGGCCACCATGATCTCTACCGCCATCATCGCCAGCTTCGAGACGACGCGGGGGAACGAGATCAGCGATTTGCCGAATTGCTTGCGGTCGGTCGCATATTGCATCCCCAGTTCCAGCGCCGATTGCGCCACGCCAATGGCGCGCGCGGCGGTCTGGATGCGGGCGGATTCGAAGGTCTGCATCAATTGCCGAAAGCCCTGGCCCTCGGTTCCGCCCAGCAGGTTGTCGCCCTTGACCTTGAAACCGTCGAAGG
>CAYGRI010000484.1:0-3410 GCA_964352155.1 uncultured Maritimibacter sp.
GCCTTGAAGCTGCCCAGCCCCATGCGGCCCCTTTCGTCCTTGACGAGCACCCGCGCCACGCCCGCCGCCCTGGCCAGGCCCGGCGCATCGGTCAGGGGCGTCGGCTCTGCCCGGGGGCAGCGCGCCAACAGGGCCACGACCGCCGCCGCGTCGGAGGCCGGAAAGGGCACGGCGGCCAGGGCGGGATGATCCAGCCCGGCGCCGCGATAGGGATTCGATACGTGTTTCATCGGCGCATAGCGGCAGACAGCGGCGCTGGCGTCAATGGCGGAGGGGGCGCTGCCCCCGCCCTGCGGGCTCCCCCGGAGTATTTCTCGCCAGAAGAAAACACGACGTCAGGTCTGACGGGTGGCCAGGATCTGGTCCAGCGGATCGTGTTCTGCCACGAAATGCCCCGGCGCGACCTGATCGAGGCGGGGCACATAGGGCTGCGAGCCGACACCCAGCTTGGAGGGCAGAAAGCGCAGGGCGGCGCGGGGATCCAGCGGCGAGGGCAATTCGCCGGGCAGCCGGATCCGCTGGCGCTGGCGTTCGACAACCGGGTCGGGGATCGGCACGGCCGAGATCAGCGATTGCGTATAGGGGTGTCGTGGGTGGGCGCAGATCGTGTCGCCATCGGCCAGTTCCACCACGCGGCCCAGATAGAGCACCATGATCCGGTTGGAGATTTCGCGCACCACCGACAAATCGTGGCTGATGAACAACATCGCCATGCCGAATTCGGCCTGCAGGTCCTTGAGCAGCTTGATGATCTGCGCCTGGATCGAGACATCGAGGGCCGAGACGGCCTCGTCGCAGATGATCAGTTTGGGGCGGTTGATCATGGCGCGGGCGATGCCCACGCGCTGGTTCTGGCCGCCCGACAGCTCATGCGGGTAGCGGTTGAACATCGTGGTGTCGAGGCCCACACGCTCCATCATCTCGTGGACAAGCTGCTTGCGCTCGCGCGTGGCGAGGTCGGGGCGGAAGGTTTTCAGCGGCTCGGCGATGGAGGAGGAGATCGTCATCCGCGGGTCGAGGCTGGCCAGCGGGTCCTGAAAAACGATCTGCAGATCCTTGCGGGCCTTGATAAGCGCCTTGCGGTCCAGATCGGTGAGCGGCGTGCCCAGCCAGCTGACCGCGCCCGACGAGGGTTCGACCAAGCGCAGCACCGCGCGGGCGAGGGTCGACTTGCCGCAGCCGCTTTCGCCGACGATGCCCAGCGTCTCGCGCGCGCCGAGGTCGAAGCTGACGCCGTCCACAGCGCGCAGGGGAATGCGGCGCCCGAACAGGCCGCCATCCACCCGGAGCGAGAATTGCACCTTCAGGTCGTCGACGCGCAGGATCGGGGGCACGTCGATGGCGCGCGGCGCATCGCCCGCATCGATGCGGGGCATCGCGGCAAGCAGGCTTTTGGTATAGTCATTCTGGGGCCGGGCGAAGATGTCGGTGACGCTGCCTTCTTCGACGAAGGCGCCCAGGCGCATGACCTGGATGCGGTCGCACATCCGGGCGACCACGCCCATGTCATGGGTAATCAGGGCGACGGCCGTTCCGCTTTCCTTTTGCAGGTCGGCGATCAGGTCCAGCACCTCGGCCTGCACCGTGACGTCCAGAGCGGTGGTGGGTTCGTCGGCGATCAGGAGTTTCGGGTCGCACAGCATCGCCATGGCGATCATCACCCGTTGGCGCATGCCCCCCGACAATTCGTGAGGGTATTGGCGCAGGCGGCGGGCGGCCTCGGGGATGCGGACGCGGTCGAGCCAGTCAAGGCAGCGCTTTTGCGCCGCCGCTCCGCGGAGAGAGCGGTGGATCTTGAGCACTTCCGCCATCTGCTCGCCAATGCGCAGATGCGGGGTCAGCGCGGTCAGCGGGTCCTGGAAGATCATTCCGACATCGGCGCCGCGCACCCGGTTGAGCGCGGCGGGGGGGAGGTTCAGCATCTCTTGCCCGGCCAGTTTGACCGATCCGGTGGCGTGGCCATTGCCGGCAAGAAGGCCCATCGCCGCCATGAAACTTTGGCTTTTGCCGGAGCCGCTTTCGCCGACGATGCCCAGGCATTCGCCCGGCGCGATGTGGAAGGAAATGCCGCGCACCGCTTCGACCACGCCATCTGGGGTGTCGAAGCTGACTTTCAGATCTGTCGCCTGGAGCACGGTCATGCCGGCAATCCCTTTGCAGAGGTCACGTGAACGGTCCTTCGGTACGGGTCATATCGCCGATCCCTTGGAGCGGGTGATGCGACCGGTCTTTTGGGGGCGGGTCATGGGGCCGGTCCTTTGGACCACCTCATGCGACCGATCCATTGGGACAGCAGACTTTGCCGATCCTTCGGAAGTCTGCATGCTACCGATCCTTCGGAAGTCTGCATGCTACCGATCCTTCGGAAGTCTGCATGCTACCGATCCTTCGGATCGAGAGCATCGCGGAGGCCGTCGCCGATGAAGAACATGGTCACGATGATCGTCACGTAGAAGAACAGCGGGAAGAGCAATTGCCACAGCGTGCCATAGGCCATTGTGCCGGCCCCTTCGGCAATCAGGCGACCGAGTGACGTGTTGGGCTCCGAGATGCCGAGGCCCAGAAAGGATATGAAGGATTCCGCGAGGATCATTTCCGGCACCAGCAGCGAAGCATAGACGATCACCACGCCCGCAAGGTTGGGTAGGATGTGGCGAAAGATGATGCCCGCCTCGCTGACGCCGCCAGCGCGGGCGGCCTCGATGAACTCGCGGTTCTTGAGGGTCAGGGTCTGGGCGCGGACGATGCGGCTCATAGTCAGCCAGGAGACGGCGCCCAGCGCGATGAACAACGTGGTGAAAGAGCGGCCCGCGATCACGAGGATCAGGATCAGAACAAGGGTCAGCGGGATCGCCAGCATCACATCGACAAAGCGCATCATCACCGAATCCAGCCGGCCGCCGTAAAAGCCCGCGATCACCCCCCAGGCCACGCCCACAACCAGCGCCATCGCGGCGCCGATCAGACCGACCAGCAGCGAGGTGCGGGTGGCCTGGATCACCCGGGCATAGAGGTCTCGGCCCAGGTCGTCGAGGCCGAAGTAATGGCCAGTCTCTATCGACGGCATGCCCTGGCCGCGGATGTCGCCCATGCGGCCCCAGTCGATCTCCTCGTTGCTCCATTGGGCAAACAGCGGGCCGAGGATCACGAAGAGCACGATCAGCCCCAGGACGACCATGCAGACCATGGCGGCGCGGTTGCGGACAAAGCGGTCGCGGGCATCGCGCAAGAGCGAACGGCCGCGGATGGCGGTGAAGTCGGTGACATCCTCGGACAGGGTCTGGGCCCTAGCGGATTTGGCGAACATGGCACTCCCCGAGCATTGCGAGAGGGGCGGAGTGGGTCTTGTGTGGATGGGGGCTTTGCCCCCGCCCTGCGGGCTCCCCCAGAGTATTTTTGGCCAGAAGAAG
>CAYGRI010000485.1:0-3408 GCA_964352155.1 uncultured Maritimibacter sp.
ATAGGCACGCGACCTATTTTCCTTATGCGTCCCGCTTCATTATGAATTCTACTTCCGGTGCGACTACGAAACGCCATCTTCGAATGGGGCCGGCCATGACGTTGAGGTAGTACATCTCGAACCCGTAGGGCGCGCCGCAGGGGTGGTGTCCGCGCGGGACCAGCACCACATCGCCGTCGGACACCGCCATCGTTTCGTCGAGGGTGCCGTCGTCGGTATAGACCCGCTGGATGCCGAAGCCGCTGGCGGGGTTGAGCCGGTGGTAATAGGTTTCCTCGAGATAGGTGATCCTTGGGAAATCGTCCTCGTCATGGCGGTGGCTGGGGTAGGAGGACCAGTGGCCCGCGGGGGTGAACACTTCGGTCACCAGAAGCGAATCGCAGTAATCTTCGTTTTCCATCGCGATGTTGTTGATGTGGCGGGTGTTGGTGCCTTTGCCCCGCTCTGTCAGGGTGATGCCGTCGGGGCCGATCCGGCGGGCCGCATGGCCGCCCTGGCCGGGGGCCGAGCAGATGGCGATCACGCAATCGGTGGTGGCCTTGGCCGTCCAGTCCGTGCCGTTGGGGAGATAGAGGCAATGCGGCGCGGTCTTTTCGAACACGTTCATCCGGTCGCCCAAGATGCCCCAATCCTGCCCCGCGCCGGAGAGTTCGGCCTTGCCCTCGACCATCACCAGCATGACTTCGCGGTTGCCCGTCGCCTCTGCCGCCGTCTCGCCTGCTCGAAGGCGGTGGAGCGCAAAGCCGACATAGCGCCAGCCGGCCGAGGTGGGCGTGATGTCATGTACCTTGCCATGGGTCCCGAAGGGTTTTCTGAGCAGGTCGGCCATGGGATTTCCTTTGTGGATCGTGGGCATTGAGGGGGGGATGGCGGCGCCGGAGCTTTGGGGCTCGGGCGCCGGTGTGGCGCCGGTTTGGGCGCTGGATTACGCGCCGTGTTACGCGTTGGTTTGGGCCTCGCTTCGGGCCTCGCTTCGGGCCTCGCTTCGGGCTGTGTCCCAGATGCGGCACAGGCGGGCATAGGTGGCCTGCATCGCGCCGACCGCCTCGGCGTCGCCGATCCGGCCTGCGAGCCAGTCGCGCGCGGCCTGGCCAAAGATCGTCCGGCCCACGGCGAAGCCCTTGACCAGATCTTGCCGCGCCGCCAGTGCGAAGGAGGCGGACAGCTCTGCCTCGGGCGCGTCGAGGCCCAGCACGACAATGCCGCGGGTGCGGGTGTCGTTGCGCTCGATCGCCTGCACGGCTAGCGCCCAGGCGGCCTCGGAGCGGAAGGGTTCCAGTTTCCACCAATCGGGGAACACGCCCGCATCGTAGAAGCGCTGGATCACCTGAGGGGTGGTGTCGTCTGACACGGGGCCGACCTTGGACGGGATTACCTCGAGCAGGAATTCCAGATCGTTGCGCCGGGTCGCCGCGAACAGGCGGCTGACGGTTGCGATCTGGTCGGCCCAGACATCGTCGCTGTCGTCGGGATGGGCGAAGCACAGGCATTTCACCACGTGATCGCGCGGCCACTCGGCCAGGCCGCCGAAATCCGGGCCCAGTTCCGGTTCGAGCGTCAGGGGGCGCGAGCTGGGCCATTCCACCGGGCGCCCGATCCAAAGCGGCGTGCTGGCGGCGGCATAGAGCGCATCGCGGCCCAGCCGGTTGTCGCACAGGATGCCATAGCCGGGCTGACCGGCGGCGACCTGGGTCGCGGCCTCGAGGCACAGCTCTTTGAAGGCGCCGATCTTGGCGGGGGTGGCGCCCTCCATCTCTTCCATCTGGATCCGGTGGTCGAAGGCGAAGACGCGCATCGTGGACCAGTCGCCGGGGCGGTTGGTGGCCCAATGCACCTGATCGAGCGTCGCATCGTTGCGCAGGTCGGGGCGGGTGATGCCGCGTTCCAGGAAGAACTGCAGCTCGTCCCAGGACGGATAGGCCGGGGTGCAGCCATGGCGAGACACCGCGAAGGCCCCGCAGGCATTGGCATATTTCAGGGCGGTGGGCCAGTCGGCGCCGTCCAGCCAGCCCTTGAGCAGACCGGACATGAAGCCGTCGCCCGCGCCCAGCACGTTGAAGACCTCGATCGCGAAACCGTCCCCGGCTTCGCCATCGTCGAGGCTGCCGGCGATCGCGCCGGTGAAGGCCACCGCCCCCTGGGCGCCGCGTTTGCACACCAGCGTGGCGGAGGTCACCTCGCGCACCTTGGCCAGCGCGGCCAGCGTGTCGGTGGTGCCGCCGGCGATGTGGAATTCCTCTTCGGTGCCGACGATCAGGTCGAACAGGTGCAGCGTCGATTGCAGCTTGGCCGTGACCCGTTCGCTTTCGACAAAGCGGCTTTCGCCATCGCCATGCCCCGCCACCCCCCAGAGGTTCGGGCGATAGTCGATGTCCAGCGCGGTTTGCAGGCCCGCCTCGCGCGCGGTGGTCAGCGCCTTCAGCGTCGCGGCTTCGACCTGGGTATGGCTCAGATGGGTGCCGGTGGCTACGAGGGCGCGGGCGGAGCGGATGAAATCCGGGTCCACATCCGCCTCTGTCAGGCCCATGTCGGCGCAGTTCTCGCGGTAGAAGATCAGCGGAAAGCGTTCCTGGTCGCGGATCCCCAGCAGCACCAGCGCGGTCAGCCGGTCGGGGTCGACCTTGACGCCGGTGGTGTCGACGCCTTCGCGCTGCAATTGCTCGGTGATAAAGCGGCCCATATGCTCGTCGCCCACAGCGGTGATCACCGCGGTCTTCAGGCCCAGCCGGGCGGTGCCGCAGGCGATGTTGGTGGGGCTGCCGCCGATATACTTGTCGAAGGACCGCATATCCTCCAACCGGCCGCCGATCTGGCCGCCGTACAGGTCGACGCTGGATCGGCCCATCGTGATCACATCGAGTGTTCTGGTCATCTCACGGGTCCTTTGATTGGCCTCTTTTGTGCTGCGCGCGGCGGCAGCGAACGGTCAGGACGGCAGGCTGTCAAGCCGCACCGGCGCCCCTTGTTTGGCCGACAGCGTCGCGGCTTCTGCCATGGCGAGGGCCGCCACGCCATCTTCCAGGGTGACGGGCATCGCACTGCCGTTGGCAAGGGCCGCGACAAAAGCCTCCCATTCCGTTGCGTAGGCCGCCATGTAGCGTTCCAGGAAGAAGTACACCGGTTTCGCGGCGGTCACCCCGGCGGTGGTGGATTTGACCAGGGTGGTCTCGGGCTTGTTGAGCACCTGCAACATTCCCTTGGACCCCAGCAGCTCCACCCGCTGATCATAGCCGAACCCGGCGCGGCGCGAGTTCTTGATCACCGCGATTCGCCCGTCGGCATAGGTCAGGGTGACAACGGCGGTGTCGACATCGCCAGCCTCGCCGATTTCAGGGTCGACGATGGCAGAGCCGACCGCCGACACGCTGACCGGCGCCTCATCCATCAGGAAATTGGTCATGTCGAAAT
>CAYGRI010000486.1:0-3408 GCA_964352155.1 uncultured Maritimibacter sp.
GGCGCTGATGCTGCGTCTGGCGTTGCTGCTGCCTGTGGTCGTCGGCATGAGCTTTGACTATCTGGAAAACCTCCGGGTCGCGGGGCTGTTGCAGGCCGATACGGTGATGGAGGAGATGGTACAGGCGGCCAGCTTTGCCACGGTCGCCAAGTCCTTCGCCAATACGCTGGCGATGATCGTGGCGCTGGTTGGGCTGGGGCTGCGGCTGGCGCAACGCCGCAGGCGGGCGCGATGACCGCCGCAACGGGAAGCTGCCTGTGCGGGGCGATCCGCTATGAGGTCGAGGGGCCGATGCGCCCCGTGGTGGCTTGCCACTGCGCGCAGTGCCGCAAGACCTCGGGGCATTATGTGGCGGCGACCTCGGCGCTGCGGGGCGACGTGACCGTCACGGGTGAGGTGACATGGTACCGGTCTTCGGACAGCGCGCGGCGCGGGTTCTGCGGGACCTGCGGGTCCAACCTGTTCTGGGACGGGCCGGGCACCCATCTGTCGATCCATGCGGGCACGCTGGACGGGGCGACGGGGCTGGCGTTGGCCGGGCATATCTTTTGCGCTGACAAGGGCGATTACTATCCGATCTCGGATCCCCTGCCGCAGGCTGCGGCGGAGGATGCGGATCTGACAACCCAGGTGGGGCAGGCATGACGATCCCCAAGGATGCGCCCTTCACCGTGGCGATTGACGGGCCGGCGGCGGCGGGCAAGGGCACGATCTCGAAACGGGTGGCGCGGCATTTCGGCTTTGCGCATCTGGACACCGGGCTGCTGTACCGCGCCGTCGGGCGCAAGGTGCTGGAGGGAGCAGCGCCGCTGGCCGCGGCCCGGTCGTTGGAACCGGCGGATCTGGAGCAGGACGGGTTGCGTGCGCCCGTAGTGTCGCAGGCGGCCAGTCAGGTGGCGGCCATGCCAGAGGTGCGCGCGGCGCTGGTGGCGTTTCAGCAGCGCTTTGCCCGGCGGGCGGGGGGCGCGGTGCTGGACGGGCGCGATATCGGCACGGTGATCTGCCCGGATGCCGAGGCGAAGCTCTTCGTCACCGCCAGCGATGTGGTGCGCGCCACGCGCCGGTTTCACGAATTGCGCGACACCGGGCACGACACCAGCCTGGAGGCGGTGCTGGCCGACCAGCGCGCCCGCGATGCGCGCGACGCGGGCCGAGCCGATGCGCCGCTGGCCCAGGCAGAGGATGCGGCGGTGATCGATACCAGCGACCTGAGCATTGAACAGGCCGTGGCCTGCGCCATTTCGGAAGTCAGCAGAAAAAGAACGGGAGAGGGATGATGCAGCAACGCAAACTCGGACAAGCGGGGCCCACGTCGGCGCTGGGGATCGGGGCGATGTCCTTCGGGCCGTTTTATGGGCCGACCACCGAAGAGAACAGCTTTGCCGTTCTGGACGCGGCGATGGAGCTGGGGGTGACCCATATCGACACCTCGAATGTCTATGCGGGCGGCAAGTCCGAAGAGACGATCGGGCGCTACCTCAAGGTGCGGCCCGAGGCGCGCGACCATTTCGTGATCGCCACCAAGGCCGCGATCACGCAGGATGCGGAGGGTAAGCGCTGCTATCGCAACGATGCCGCCCATCTGGAGTCGGAGCTGGACAAGAGCCTGGCGCGGATGGGCGTCGACAGCGTGGCGCTGTTCTATATCCACCGCCGTCAGGCCGAGATGCCCATTGAAGAGGCGACAGAGGCGCTTGCCAGCCTGGTCAGGAAGGGAAAGGCCCGGACCATTGGCTTTTCCGAGATCGCGCCGTCGTCCCTGCGCCGGGCGGTGGCGGTGCATCCGATTGCGGCGGTGCAGTCGGAATATTCGCTGTCGACCCGGGCGCCGGAACTGGGGCTGGTTCAGACCTGCGCCGAGCTTGGAACCGCGCTGGTCGCCTTTTCGCCGGTCGGGCGCGGCCTGCTGAGCGACACGCCGCCCTCGCTGGAAAAGGTGGAGGGGATCGGCTTTCTGAAGGGCAATCCGCGCTTTCAGCCCGACACCCTGCCGGCCAATCTGGCGATCACCGATGCGCTGCGCGCCCATGCCGCCAAGATGGGAGAGCCGACAGCCGCGCTCGCCATGGCCTGGCTGCTGGCGCAAGGAGATCACGTGATCCCGATTCCGGGCACCCGCTCGGTCGCGCATTTCCGGCAATTGGTGCGGGGGACGGAGCTGACCCTTGGCGCCGACGATCTGGCGGCGATCGAACAGATCCTGCCGGTGGGCTGGTGCCACGGCGACCGCTACAATGCCGATCAATGGGTCGGCCCGGAACGGTTTTGCTGATCACGGTGGAACGGTTGCGCCCGGCCTGCGGGCCGGGCGCCCGGGCGCAGGATGCCGGGCGTCAGACCTGGTGAACCGCAGGCAAAGCGCCGGGCATCGCCGTGCCCTGGCCGCTCTCATGAAGGCTGCGCCCGCCACCTCTGGCCCGCCACCTCTCGCCCGCCGGGACCATCGTGCCGCACCATGCGCGCAGGCTCCGCGCCCCCTCCCGGACAAAGACGATCTGCGTCCTGCCTTGCTGACGCCCGGTCGCATCCGGAAACGGGCTTTCGAGATTGTGCCGTGAAAACCAATCCTGGCCGGCAGGACCATGCCCCTCGCACGCAGGACCGAAGCTCAAAATACGGCACAGGCCCTTGTCTTGGCGCAGACTTGTCCCTATACACCGTTGCGTCGACAAGTCGGGAAACTCCGCAGGACGAAGACGAGCAGGGCCGGACCAACCGGCCCTCTTTGTGTTGTGGCCCGCCTGACCAACGAAATCCCAAGACCGGCGGAGACAACCGCGCGGCCCGCATAACATATCTGAAGGAACAGACACGCCACATGGCTCATAACGCAACCATGGAGGAATTCGAGGCCCTCCTTAATGAAAGCCTCGAAATCGACACGCCGAACGAAGGTTCGGTGGTCAAGGGTCGGGTCATCGCCGTCGAGGCGGGACAGGCCATCATCGACGTCGGCTACAAGATGGAAGGCCGCGTCGACATCAAAGAATTCGCGAACCCCGGCGAAGCCCCAGAGATCGAAGTGGGCGACGAGGTCGAAGTCTACCTCCGCAACGTCGAAAACTCCCGTGGCGAAGCCGTCATCTCGCGCGAGATGGCTCGCCGTGAGGCTGCCTGGGATCGCCTGGAAGAAGCCTATGGCAAGGAAGAGCGCGTCGAAGGCGCCATCTTCGGTCGCGTCAAGGGTGGCTTCACGGTCGACCTCGGCGGTGCCGTGGCCTTCCTGCCCGGTTCGCAGGTTGACGTCCGCCCCGTGCGCGACGCCGGCCCTCTGATGGGTCTCAAGCAGCCGTTCCAGATCCTGAAAATGGATCGCCGTCGTGGCAACATCGTGGTTTCGCGTCGTGCGATCCTCGAAGAAAGCCGTGCCGAGCAGCGCGCCGAAGTCATCGGCAACCTGGCCGAAGG
>CAYGRI010000487.1:0-3396 GCA_964352155.1 uncultured Maritimibacter sp.
GCGCACGGCGGCTTTTGCCAGCCCTGCAGCAGGTGCCGGTGCAGGCGACCTGGGCGGGCTACATCGACAGCACGCCCGATGGCGTGCCGGTGATCGACGGCGACATCGGCGTGGGCGGGCTGTTGCTGGCGGCCGGATTCTCGGGCCATGGCTTTGGGATCGGGCCGGGCGCGGGGCATCTGGCCGCCGATATCCTGTTGGGGCGGGAGCCGTTCAGCGAAGTCTCGCAATACCGGCTCGCTCGGTTCGCGGCGGGGCAATGGGGCAAGGTGTCCGACTTCTGACCCTGTCAGGGCGCCGCGCTGCCGAACCGCCCGATGCTGAAATCGGCCAGCGGCGTGTCGCAATGGCCGGTGGTGATCAGCTCTGCCATGGCGTCGCCCACCCCGGGGCCAAGCTGAAACCCGTGGCCGCAGAAGCCAAAGGCGTGAAACAGCCCCGGGTTGGTCAGCGACGGGCCGATCACCGGCAGCATGTCCTCGACATAGCCCTCCACCCCCGACCATGTGCGGATCACGGCCACATCGCGCAAGGCTGGCAACAGCCGCGCAAGAGCGCGCATCTGGCCGGGCAGGCGGGCGGGATCGGCCTGGGCATGACCCGGATCCAGATCCACCGGCACCCGGGCGGCGGCCCCGCCAAAGACGATGTTGCCCCGCTCGACCTGCCGCAGATAGCCGTTCTGCGCCGCATCCCGGGTCCAGATGCCGACCACGGGCGCGATCCGGTGCGGCAGCGGCTCTGTCACCCCCATTTGCGGCCCAAAGGCCTGCATCGGCACCGTTTCCCCAAACTGCGCCGCCACCTGCGCGCCCCAGGCCCCGGCGGTGTTCAGCAGGATGTCCGCGCGGTGCGTGCCCGCCGCAGTCTGCGCCTGAAAACCCTGTGGCCCATGGCTGAGCGTGACGGGACCGGCCTGCTCGGCGATGGTCGCCCCCAGCCGCCGCGCCGCATCGGCAAAGGCGGGCGCGATCAGCCGTGGATTGCCGCTGCCGTCCTCGGGCATAAAGCTGGCGCCGATCGCCGCCGGTCCCAATCCGGGGAATCGCTTGCGCAGATCGGCGCCGGACAGCTCTTCAAGGTCGAGACCCCAGGGGATGGCGGCCTGGGCAAAGCGGCGCATGTCGCTCAGGGCGTCCTCGTCAAAGATCAGCCGCAGATGTCCGGTGGCGCGGAATTCCACATCGCGGCCCAGCATCTGCGCGGCAACGCCCCAAAGCGCGCGGGCGCGATGCGCCAGGGGCAGTTGCGGCAGATAGCGCCCGGTGCGCCGGACATTGCCGAACGAGGCCAATG
The DNA here is from genome assembly GCA_964352155.1 of uncultured Maritimibacter sp. Taxonomy (GTDB): domain Bacteria; phylum Pseudomonadota; class Alphaproteobacteria; order Rhodobacterales; family Rhodobacteraceae; genus Psychromarinibacter. Next base: position 1,297 of record CAYGRI010000487.1, read on the forward strand.
TGGCGCCGGTGCCCACGCGATTGCGCTCTAACAGCGTCACTCGCGCCCCCCGCCGCGCCAGGAAATAGGCAGAGGCGCTGCCCATCAGCCCGCCCCCCAGAACGATCACATCCATTGCCATCTGCGCCTGTCCGCCCGGTTGCTTGGCGCGCAGCTTGGCCCGTATGGCTGATTGCGTCAAAGACCGGTTTGCACTAGGGTCATAAGCCGAACCTATAGAGTGGAATGGGACCGATGCGCGCGCGCCAGCTAGAGGTGTTTACCGCCGTGATGCGGGCCGGAACGGTGACGGCGGCGGCGCGGATGCTGAACATCTCGCAACCGGCGCTGAGCCAGATCCTGCTGCATGCCGAGGATGAGCTGGGCTTTGCCCTGTTCGATCGGGTCAAGGGCCGCCTGCGCCCGACGCCCGAGGCGCAGGAGCTGTTTCCCGAGGCAGAGCGGCTGTTTGCCGGGCTTGAAGGCCTGCGCCGCAAGACCGCCGATCTGCGTCTGGGGCGGGCCGGGCTGGTGCGGATCGCGGCCTCGACCCCCGCGGCGATGGCCATTCTGCCGCGCGCCCTGGCGGGCTTTCGCGCCGCCCATCCCGACATCGTGCTGCGCAGCCATGTGGCCCCCATCGCCTCTATCCTGTCGATGCTGCGCGAAGGCGACACCAGCCTGGCGCTGGTGCTGGATGACCGCCTGCCGCCGGATATCGCGGCAGAGGTCATGGGCCAGACCGGCCTTGTCTGCCTGTTGCCAAAGGGGCATCGGCTGGCGGACAAAGCGGATCTGGGCTTTGCCGATCTGACCGGCGAGGTGCTGATTTCCTACCGCGCCAACACCCGCCCCGCCGAAGAACTGGCCCGCGCCACCCGCACCGCCGGGGTGATGCTGACCCCGGCGGTGGAGATTGATGTCTCGATCTCGGCGGTGGGATTTGTGCAGGCGGGGCTTGGGGTTGCGATTGTCGATGCCCTGCTGCCCTGGGCCCAATTCTCTGATCTGGTGCCAAGGCCCCTGACCGCCGGGCCGCGCTTGCCGGTGTCGCTGCTGACCGCCCGCGCCCGCTCGCTGTCGCGCGCCGAAGAGATCATGCGCACCCATCTGCGGCGGGCCTGCCATGCGGTTCTGACCGGGGAAACGTCGACATAAGGCGGGCTTATACCATTGCCCTATATGCGTCTTGGACGGGCTGCGCGGGGCTGTGTCACCTTTCCGCCAAAAGATCGGGAAAGGACGCGCAATGGACACAGCCCAAGGCCAGAGCCAGAGCCAGAACCAGAGCCAGAACCAGAGCCAGAACCAGCCCTTGGGGGTTGACTGGAAGGTTGGTGTCGACATTGGCGGGACCTTCATCGACTTTTGCGCGCTGGAAACCCGGTCGGGGCGGGTGGCCTCTCTCAAGGTGCTGACAACGCCCGACGATCCGGGGGCCGAGATCATGACCGGCCTGTCCCTGCTGGCGCAGCGCGAGGGGCTGGACCCGGCGCAGATCAGCCGCTTTGTCCATGGCACCACGGTGGGGATCAATACGATCATCCAGCGCCGGGGCGCGCCTCTGGCGATGCTGACCAATGCGGGGTTCGAGGATGTGATCGAACTGGCGCGCCTGCGGATGCCGGACATGTATTCGCTGTTTTGCACCCGGCCGGATCAGCTGATCGCCCGCGACATGGTGTTTGGCATCCCCGCCCGGCGCCAGGCGGATGGCACCGAAACCATGGCGCCGGATCTGAAGGCGGTGGCGGCGGCGGTGGCAACAGCGCGCGACAGCGGCGCGCAAGGCATCGTCGTGGCGCTGCTGCACGCCTGGCGCGACGGCGCGCAAGAGGCTGTGATCAAAGCTGAAATCGCCCGCCTTGCGCCAGAGCTTTTCGTCTTCACCTCGGCCGAGGTCTGGCCGGTGATCCGGGAATACGAACGCTTCACCACCGCGATCCTGAACGGCTATGTCCACCCGCGCGTCGCCGGCTATCTGACCGCGCTGGAGGATCGGCTGGCCCGGCACCATGTCCCCGCGCGCCCGATGCTGACCAAATCCAACGGCGGCCTGATGAACGCTGCCGACGGCAAGACGGCCTGCGTGAACATGCTGTTGTCGGGGTCCGCCTCTGG
>CAYGRI010000488.1:0-3375 GCA_964352155.1 uncultured Maritimibacter sp.
CGCTGGGCCGTCGTTCAGCAGGCGCACTTTCATATCGGCGCCGAACCGGCCCAGCGCGGTCGTTATCCCCTGTGCGCCGATCAGGCGGGCGAAATGCTGGTACAGCCGCTCTCCGTCCGCCGGGGGCGCGGCGGCAGAAAATCCGGGGCGGTTCCCGCGCGAGGTGTCTGCCGCCAGTGTGAACTGGCTGACGACCAACGCGGCGCCGCCGGTGTCCAGCAGCGAGCGGTTCATCTTGCCCGCCTCATCCGCGAAGATCCGCATCTTGGCGATCCGGGCGGCCAGCCGGTCGGCCTCTGCCTCGGTGTCGCCCTGCATGGCACAGATCAGAATCAGCAGGCCCGGCCCGATCTCTCCGATCACGGTTCCGTCCACCGTGACCGAGGCCTCGGCCACCCGTTGGATCAGCGCCCGCATCCTATAGCTCGCGCGCCCAGGGCGGGTTCGCGCCGGACCGGCTGACCGTGACCGCCGCCGCCCGCACGCCCAGGCTCAGCGCCTCGGTCAGGACCAGATCGTCCAGCGCCGCGATGCCCGCCTTGGACAGCGCGCCCGCGGCGGACAGCGACGCCAGCACGCCCGCGTTGAACGTGTCGCCCGCCCCGACCGTATCCGCGACCGCGACCCGCCCGGCCGCCGCGCGCACCTCGCCCGCCGCCGTGATGCCCCTCGCGCCCTTGGCGCCTTCGGTCAAGCAGACCACCTTGGGGCCCTTGGCCAGAAGCGCCCGCGCCTGCGCCCCGACCTCGCCCGCGCCCATGATCCAGTGCAGATCCTCGTCCGACAGCTTGACGATGTCCGACATCGCCAGCATCCTGTCCAGCCGCGCGCGATAGGCGGCTTCGTCGGTGATGAAACCGGGGCGGATGTTGGGGTCGAACATGATGGCCCGCTGCGGCGCCTCGCGCGCCATCAGCGCTTCGAACGCGCTGCCGCAGGGCTCTCCGACCAGGCTGATGCCGCCGAAGAACAGCGCCTCGACCTCCACGCCCAGCGTGGGCAGGTCACCCGGCGACATCATCCGCAGCGCGGTGCCCTCGTCATAGAAAACATAGCTCGCCTGGCCGTCCGTCAGCTTGACCAGCGCCAGGGTGCAGGGGCGTTTGACGATTGGCGCGTAGGTGGTCGACACCTGCGAGGCGGTCAGCGCATCCGTCAGGATCTCGCCGAACATGTCGTCGCTGAGCCCGCAGTAAAAGCCCGCTGGGGCCCCAAGGCGCCCCAGCGCAATCGCCGTGTTGAACACCGCCCCGCCGGGATAGGGGGCAAAGGCGTCCTCGCCCGCGGTGGTCGTTCGGGGCAGCATGTCGATCAGGGCTTCGCCGCAACACAGGATCATCGGAACCTCACTCGTGTCAGATGGTCCCCTGTACCGTCCCGCGTCAAGGGGGGCAATCCGGGGGGGCGCTTTGCCTGCGCAAATGGTCCGGGCCGGTGACAGCGCGGCGGCGGGCATGGCCGCGCCTATGGCGAAGATGCGGGCCGGGCGCGCGGCCGGTTGCTGGCAGATCGCCGCCGCCGCCAGGGTGGCCATGACGTGCCGCAAGATGTCCAGCCCGGCCCCGTCGCGCTCGATTACACCCCGCGCAAACGAGGGTCAGCGCCAGTCAAGGATCTCGTCAAGCGCAGCGCGGTCGATGCGGTATCCGTTCGCCGGGTGCGTCGTGTCGCTGTAGCCAAAGGAGATCCCGCAGACCACCTGCCGGTTGGCCGGAAGGTCAAACCAGTCGCGCAGGAAATCGGCATGCGAGGCCAGCGCGGCCTGCGCGATGGTGGCCACGCCCAGGGCTTCGGCGGCGAGGGTGAAGGCGGTCACGAAGGCCCCGCAATCCAGCAAGCCATAGGGACCTAGATCGGTCTCTGTCGTGATCAGCGCCAGATGCGGTGCGCCGAACAGGCGGAAATTCTCCATCCCTTGCCGGGCAGAGGCGGCGCGATCCCCTTTCTCGACACCCACCGCGCCGTACAACGCCCAGCCGCAGGCAGAGCGGCGCTCTTTGTACACGCCGCGGTACGCCTCGGGGAAGGGAATGTCGGGCGCGTGCCCGCCCTTGGACGCGTGGGCGAACAAAGCGTCGCGCAGCCGGTCCGTCTCGGGCGCGCGGGTGACGGTGGCGTGCCAGGGCTGCACGTTGTTCCAGCTTGGCACCCGCCCCGCCGCCGTGACGATGCGGGCGATGGTGGCGTCGGGCACCGGCTCTGTCCGAAAGGCGCGGCAGGAATGCCGCCGCGCCAGCAGCGCCTCAAACGCGTCGATCCCGCTCATTGGTTCTGCGCGACCAGATAGCCGATGCCGCCCACCACGATCACAGCGACCACCACGGCAATGGCGATCTTGATCGCGGACCAGGGCCGCTCGCCCTGCACCCGGCCAGAGCGGCCGTTGACCACAAAGCGATAGGTCTTGCCCCGGTACTTGTAGGCCGCCATCCAGACCGGCAGCAGGATATGCTTGAAGGTGACGTTGCCGACCTGGGTGTCGATGTTGTGGATCCGCTGGCGGTCGCCGCCGATGTCGAACCGCACATCGCGCTGGATCACCTGATCCATCTTGCCCCGTGCCTCGGTATAGCCGTCGGGCAGCTCTATCTGATAGCCCTCGGCCCGGAACCCGGCGAGGTATTCGGGGCTGTAGGTCTGCAGCTCTGCCAGGTCCCAGGGTTCGAGATTGTCGGTGTACCTTTTCGGCAGGGTCCGCGAGGCGAGCACCAGCACATCGTCAAAGAACCGCGACACCCGCCCCGATTTCGGCGTCCAACGGACCTTTTGTTCGCGCACCGTCTGGCGCTTTCCGTTCCGCGTGACCGTTCTGGTGACGTAATAGACCGTCCCCCGCGCGCCGGAGTATTTCGATTTCGTGTCGGCGTCATAGGTCCAGTAGGGAACGTAGATCCCCTGCATCTTGCGCCCCTTGCGGGCGTATTCCTGCAATCCGCTGGGCGCGAACCATAGGCGGCCCAGCCAGTCGGTCATCGCCTTGCGGGCGCCGCCCTCGTCAAGCTTGAAGGGCAGCAGGCCGCCGGGCTTGATATGCCGGTGGGTGCCGGTGTCGGTGACAATCGGCGTGGCGCAGAACGGGCATTCCTTGGAATGCACCTGCTCGTCGAACTCGATCTGCGCGCCGCAATTGGAACAATTGAGCACCCGAGTCTCTTCGATCTCGGCCTCGGGCAGCTTTGCGTCCAGCGCGGCCTTGAAATCCAGCTCGCGGATCGCGCTGCCGGTGTAGGGGGCGTCCATGGCCTGCTCATGGTCGCAATGGTCGCATGTCAGCATCCCCTCTTCGGGGGCGAAGCGCATGTCGGCGCCGCATTGATCGCAGGGAAAGCGGTGCTCCTGCGGGCCGCTGGCGGGGGGCGCGGCGGTGTCCTGGTC
>CAYGRI010000489.1:0-3371 GCA_964352155.1 uncultured Maritimibacter sp.
GTCGGGGATCAGCTTGCCGACCAGCACATTGAGCAGCGTCGACTTGCCCGCCCCGTTCGGTCCGATAATCGCATGGACCGAATTCTCGGCCACCGAGAGGTTCACGTCCCCCAGCGCCTGCAGACCGCCGAAGCGCTTGTTGACGCCTTTGACTTCAAGAAGTCCCATGGTCATCTCTCCTTACTCGCCCACATGCGGCGCGGGTTTCGGCTGTGCCTGCGCATCCTTGTCCGCGCTTTTCTTGCGCTGGAACAGACGGGCGATCCGCTGTCCGCCTTCGACAAGGCCGCCGGGCAGGAAGATCACGGCGAGCATGAACATCAGGCCCAGCGTCAGATGCCAGCCCTTGCCCACGAAGGGGTAGATGATCGCGACCACGAAATCCTCGAGCCCGTCGGGCATCCAGGCGAACCAGCCATGCAGGACTGTCTCGTTGATCTTGGACAGGATGTTTTCCATATACTTGATCAGACCCGCGCCCAGCACCGGGCCGATCAGCGTGCCGACTCCGCCCAGAATGGACATCAGCACGACCTCGCCCGATGCGGTCCAGAACATCCGTTCCGGTCCCACCTGGGTGTCCATCGCCACCAGCAGTCCGCCCGCAAGACCCGCATACATCCCCGAGATCACGAACGCCGCGAGCGTGTAGGGTTTGGCGTTCAGTCCGGTATAGCTCATCCGGTTCTGGTTCGACTTGACTGCGCGCAGCATCATGCCAAAGGGCGAGCGGAAGATCCGGATCGACAGGTAGAAGGCCACGATCAGCACCACGGCGGCGATGTAATAGCCCGCGTTGAAGGTGAACAGCCAGTTCCCCACCGACACTTCGAAGCTGGAGCGCATGTCGAGGCCGAACAGGTTGGCCGAAGGCGTTGCCCCCTCTGCCAGGGCGCCATCCAGGATGCGCGGGTCGGCCGGGCGCGGCTGCAATCCGGTTTCCCCGCCCGTGATAGGCGTCAGCACCGAATAGGCCAGGGCATAGGACATCTGGGCGAAGGCCAACGTCAGGATCGAAAAGTAGATCCCCGAGCGCCGCAGCGAGATATAGCCCACCGCCAGGCTGAACAGGCCCGCAATGACGATCGACAGGGCAATCGCCGGGATGATGTTCATGGTTAGCAGCTTCATCATCCAGATCGCGGCATAGGAGCCGACACCCAGAAAGGCGGCATGTCCAAAACTGAGATACCCGGTCAGACCGAACAGGATGTTGAACCCGATGGCGAAGATCCCGAAGATCACGAACCGCTGCATCAGATCCGGGTAACCCGCGTTGAACTGTGCCAGGCCGGAGGTTTCAGGGAAGGGGTTGAGGATGATGGGCGCGGCCAGGGCGATGATCACCACCACCAGCATCAGCGCTGCGTCTTTCTTTCCAAGTCCAAGCATGGCTTATTCCTCCATCACACCCTTGCGCCCCATCAGGCCGCGCGGACGCGTCAGCAGGATGATGATGGCGACAAGATAGATGATGATCTGATTGATTCCGGGCAGGATTTCGAGCACTTGCGCCATCGACGCGAAGGCCTCGAGAATGCCGAGCAGGAAGCCGGCAAAGACGGCGCCGGGCAGGCTGCCCATCCCGCCGACCACCACGACGACGAAACTGAGCACCAGAAAGTCCATGCCCATGTGGTAATTTGGCGAGTTAATCGGGGCGTACATCACCCCCGCCAGACCGGCGACACAGGCCGCCACCGCGAACATGATCGTGAACCGGCGGTCGATGTTGATGCCCAGCAGGCCCACCGTCTCGCGGTCCGCCATCCCGGCGCGGACGACCATGCCGAAGGTGGTGAATTGCAGAAAGGCAAACACGGCAGAGATGATGATCAGCGCAAAGGTGAAGTAGATCAGACGCCAGTAGGGGTAGATGATCGTGCTTTCGGCAAAGCCGATCATCGCGCCGAAATCGAACGACCCGGCAAAGGCATCGGGGGCCGGTGTCGGGATCGGATTGGCGCCGTAAACGGCCTTGACCACCTCTTGCAGGACGATCGCCAGGCCAAAGGTCACAAGGATCTGGTCGGCATGGGGACGCTTGTAGAAATGCTTGATCAGGCCCCGTTCCATGATGAAGCCGACCGCCACCATGATCGGGATAGAGAACAGGATCGCCAGCGGCACCGACCATTCGATGATCGACGCGCCGGTCGCCTCTCCGAACCACTCGTAGATATAGGGCACGTCCACCTTCAGCGGATTGCCAAGGAAATCTGTCCGGGTCTCGTCGATGATCTGATGGCTTGTGTTCAAAAGCCGTTGCAGCGTCACCGCGCAGAAAGCGCCAATCATGAACAGCGCGCCATGCGCGAAGTTCACCACGCCCAGCGTGCCGAAGATCAGCGTCAGGCCAAGGGCGATCAGCGCATAGGCGCTGCCCTTGTCGAGACCGTTCAGGATCTGGAGGATGATTGCGTCCATGTCCTCACCTACGATTTAGGAGAATCTGAAAGGCCCGGGCGCGCGCGCATGGGGCGCGCCCGGGTATGAGAGCCGGTGATCAGGCGCCCGGGTTGCAGGTGCCCAGATCGCCGCCGAGGATCGACGCGTCATAGGTGACCTGCGCAGCCGGCGTGACTTCGACCACTTCCAGCAGGTCGAACTCGGAGTCCGGGTTCTCCTTGCCGCGCACAACCAGGACGTCCTTGAAGCACTGGTGATCTTCGGCGCGGTACAGGGTCGGGCCGTTGCCCAGGCCGTCGAACTCGAAATCTTCCAGGGCTTCGACGACGGCGCAGGGGTTGAACGACCCGGCGCGGGTGACGGCATCCGCATAAAGCAGCGTCTGCACATAGCAGGTATGGGCCGCCTGGCTGGGCGGGAAGCCGTATTTGGTGCCGAACGAGCGCACAAAGACGCCAGAGGCCGCATCCGGCGCCACAGCGACGCCATCGGGCGTGGTAAAGCCCTGCGCCAACGACCAGTGCCAGTTGGTGGACCCAAAGATCCCCTTCACGTTCGCGCCGGCGCCGCGTGCCATCAGGCGCGAATACAGCGGCACGATGATCTCGAACTGCTTGCCGTTCACCAGTTTGTCGCGCAGGCCGAACTGAACCGCGTTGGTCAGCGAGTTCACCATGTTCCCGCCGTAGTGGTTCAGCACCAACACATCCGCCCCAGACTGCAGCACCGGGGCGATGTAGGACGAGAAATCGGTCTGCGTCAGCGGGGTCTTCACCGCGTTCACGGTTTCCCAGCCCAACTCTTCGGTGGAGTTGCGCACCGCTTCTTCGGTGGTGTAGCCCCAGTTGTAATCGGCAGTCAGGTGATAGGCCTTGCGGTCGGTGCCATAGGCTTTGGCCAGCACCGGCGCCAGCGCCGCGCCGGACATGTAGGAGTTGAAGAAGTGACGGAAACCGTTCGCC
>CAYGRI010000490.1:0-3370 GCA_964352155.1 uncultured Maritimibacter sp.
CAAGGATCTGATCGGCCCGGATCCCGAGAACCTGACAATGGATCTGCCCTGCAAGACGATCTTCGGCGCCGGTCAGCGACAGGTCGAGGTCGTGGGCCCGCTGCTGTCCGACGAAAGCTCCGTCGTGCATGACGGGTTCTGGACGGGGTAACGTCGGCCTGTTGTCCCGGCCCGGGGGGGGCGAAGGCGGTTGCCCTGCGAACCGCGAGTGCGGCACTGGCGGCAAAACGCGTGCCGCCGGTGCCCGGTTCATCTCCGTTCCATGCCGGATCCCTCGCGTCGCGAAGGGGGCGCCAGATGGCCGCGCTGCTGGTCTCTGCCTAGTCCTGGTGTATCCCTTCGGCCGTGAAGGTGCCCCCCTGATACACCACGCCGGGCGCGTCGTGCTTGGGCTTTTCCAGCGTCGCATCCAGCCGCGCCCGATGCGGTTCCGAACTGTCTTCCGGCTGCCATCCCAGCCAAGCCACATTGGAATTGTCCCAGAACCGCGCAGCATTCGCCGAGACGCCATAAATCACCGGGCAGCCGATCCGGGGCGCATCAAAGATCCGCTCGATCAAATTCGTCAGATCGCCAAAGCTCATCCAGGTCTTCAGCATCCGGTGGTTGGTCGGTTCGGGAAAGCACGACCCGATCCGCACGCAGGCGGTCTCTATCCCGAACTTGTTCCAGTACAGGCTGGCGATCATCTCGCCAAACACCTTCGACACGCCGTACAGCCCGTCTGGCTGCGGATAGACCGAGTTGTCGATCACCTCGTCCTGTTTGTAATAGCCCACGGCATGGTTGGAACTGGCGTAGAAGATCCGCGGTTTGCCATGCTCCCGTGCCGCTTCGTACAGATTGTACATCCCGTCCAGATTGGCGTTCCGGATCACCGTCCACGTGCCCTCGACGGACTTGCCGCCAAAGTGGACAATCCCGTCGCAGCCCTTGACCAGATCCGACACGGCGGCCTTGTCGCCCAGATCACAGATCACCACCTCTTCGTTGTCCCCGGGCGGGTCCATATCGCTCATGTCGGACAGGCGCATCGTATGGCAGATGGGTTTCAACAGGGTTCGCATCTCGCGCCCCAAATTGCCGGCGGCGCCGGTGATCAGCAGTTTTTGAAGCATGAGATCCTCGTTCAGGCGTGGAAAGTCGGGCGCGCAGGGGCCGCAGCATTGGTCAGGAAATCCAGCACGGCAACGCGCATCGGCGCGGATTCCCCGTGCCCGGCCGCCGCGTCGATGGCGCAGGTGACCGCATCGGGATCGGCTTCATAGGCCGCCCGGACCCGGTCCAGCGCCGCCTCTCTGGCCGTCTCGGGCGTCAGCGGGTCCTTGCCGCCATGGCAGATCAGCTGCGGGCGCGGCGCGATCAGACCCGCGACATCGCCCATCTCTGCCACGGCGAGAAACCCCGGCACCGTCAGGTAAAAACCGTGCTGGCCATGGGCGCCCGCATCGATCAACTGGCCAATATCGGCCAGCATGCACAGATGCACACAGCCCGCGACCCCGGGTTCAAGCGCGGCCAGCCAAAAGGCATGCGCCGCCCCCATGGACAGACCCAGCGTATAGATCCGCGAAGCATCGACATCGGGCCGTTTCGCCAGATACCCAAGGGCTGCGGCCTGATCGCCCAGCATCGTGCCGAACAGGCTGCGGCCCTGCCAGAACAGCGCCTTGGCCATCTCGCCTTCCTCGCCTTCGCCGCGCCGCTCGCCAAATCCCGGCATGTCGATGCACAGCACCGAGAACCCGGCATTGGCTAGCGCCGGCCCATAGCCCGGGCTTTGCAGAAAGCGGCTGCCCTGCAGCACTTCGCGCCGCCCCAGCCGGTAATCGCCGCCATGGGCATGGCAATACAGAACCGCCGGATGCGGGCCGGGGCGTTCGGGGCGGATATAGGTGGCCGGGATCGGCCCGCGCGGGCCGTCCAGCACCAGCTCCTCCATGGGATGCCCATGGTCATGGATCAGCGACCGCGAGGCCGAGGCGGTGGCACGGCGAAGCGCTCCGTTCCAGCCGACAAGACGCTTCAGGGCGCGGCGCAGGTCTTTTGGGTCGTTCATCCGCTAGCAATAGCTGGTAGACCCGTCCGGACGCAAAGGCAGCTTGCGCTCCCAATGCAGATATCGGTCGGTTTTTAGATAATCCTCATCGATTTCGACGCCCCAGCCGGGCCGGTCGGAGCGCAGCTCCAGATGGCCATCCACCGGCAGATAGGGATCCTTGACATAGGCCGCGCTCTCGCGGCTGTCAGACAGGCCGTGACCGGTATAGGCGGCGCCATGGGGCAGGCGGTATTCGAGGATCTTGAAATTGGCGCAGGCGGCGGAAAAATGCAGGTTCACCGCCGTCGCCAGCGGACCCATCGGATTATGCGGGGCGACGGTGACATAGAACGCCTCGGCCAGGGCGGCGATCTTGCGCATCTCGTACAAGCCGCCGACGACGCAGATATCGGGCTGGACGATGTCCGCACCCGCGCATTGCAAAAGGCGCAGGAACTCCCAACGATTGTACAGGCTCTCCCCGGTCGCAAGCGGCACCCGCAGCTGCGCTTTCAACCGGCCCCAGGCGTCGATGTTCTCCGGCCGCATCGGCTCTTCGTAAAACAGCGGATGGAACTGGCCCAGCACGTTGCCCAATTCCACCGCCTGCCAGGGTTCGAACAGCTTGGCATGGGCGTCGAAGGCGAATTCATGATCGGGGCAAAGCGCGGTCAACTCCTCCACCCAATCCCCCGTGGTCTTGATCACCTTGCCCCAGGGATTGGCATGAAGATCGATCCGGTAGGGCGACAGCTTGAAGGCCGTCAGGCCCCACTCCGCCTGCCGGGCGGCACAGAAGTCGCGGATCGCCTCGGGCTCCGGGGCGGAATATACGCCGAGATACACCCGCACCCGATCCCGCACCGCCCCGCCCAAAAGCTGATAGACTGGCACACCCAAAGACTTGGCTGTAACATCCCAAAGCGCATGGTCAATGGCCGAGATCGCGGCGAGCCCCAGTGCCCCGGGGGGAAAACGGCTTTGCTGAAGAAGCTTGAGGATCAGCGCCTCCATCCGGGTCGGGTCCTGCCCCTCGATCTGAAGGTAAAGGTAGTCGAGGATCGGCGGCAAGGCGCGGTCGGGCCCGTGATTATAGCACTCCCCCCAGCCGGTCAGCCCTTCGTCCGTGTCAATGGCGACCAGGACGCGCGGACGGTCGCGGTCGCAGGTCATATAGGAACGCAAGCCGGTGATCTTCATCGCAGTCTTCCTGATTGTCCGGGCTGGACGGCAAGGCCAGCCAACGGAGACCGCGGCCGAAACCGCCAATCCAAAGCCGCGCCCATGCCCCTTCTTCTGGCCCAAAGTACTCCGGGGGGACCGGGGGGC
>CAYGRI010000491.1:0-3363 GCA_964352155.1 uncultured Maritimibacter sp.
GACCCATCGAGACCGTCGGGAACTGCCAGTAATCCGGCATCAGCCAGGGATGCGGATAGGACGACAGGCCGGTGCCGCCCACCTCGGAGCGGAAGTTCACCAGCTGCTCTTCGCTGATCCGGCCTTCCATGAACGAGCGCGCGTAGATTCCGGGGATCACATGGCCCTGAAAGAACACCAGATCGCCGCCATGCATCGCGGATTTCGACCGCCAGAAATGGTTCAGCCCGATGTCATACATCACCGCCGATGACGCGAAAGAAGCGATGTGGCCACCGTATTCGCTGCTTTCCTTGTTCCGGCGCACCACGGTGGCCATCGCGTTCCAGCGGTTGATGGTGCGGATCCGCCATTCCATCTGCATGTCGCCCGGAAACGGCGGCTGATCGTCGGTCGGGATCGTGTTCTGGTAGGGCGTGGTGGCCGAGAACGGCAGGTTCGCACCCTTGGCCCGAGCCTGCGCCACCGCCTTGTCCAGCAGAAAGTGGGCGCGGTCGGCGCCATCGCGGGCGATGACATCTTCGACTGCTTCTTGCCATTCCAGGGATTCGATCGGATCGATATCGACGATCGGTTTGGTCATGTCTGGGCTCCTCCCGAACTACCCCTCATATCCGCAGCCAGAGCCAGCGAAGTTGGTTAATGGGTACGTTTGGATCTGCCGAAGTGCAATGCGGATCCGGCCAGAATACAGGCGAGACAGTGCAAAGCCGATATGCGCCTGACGCAGGGTAAGCTTGCCGCCGCGCGGTAACCGGACGGCCATCAGCGTGCCGCCCCCAGGTCGGCGGCCGGCAAGAAGGACCCAGCGTTGCCCTTCCGCCGGGTGGTGGCGCGCGCTATCGTCGGGTCAGGGATTGGGGGAGAGCGGGCATGAAATTCGGCATCGGACAAAGCGTGGCGCGGGTGGAAGACCGGCGGTTTCTGACCGGGCGCGGGCGCTATGTGGGCGACATTGCCCTGCCACGGATGCTCTATGCCGAGATCCTGCGCGCGCCGGTCGGGCATGGGCACCTGCGCGGCATCGACACGGCAGAGGCGGCGGCGATGCCGGGGGTGGTCGCCGTGCTGACCGGCGCCGAGTATGCGGCCGACGGGATTGGCAGGCTGGGGTGTCACACGCTGTTTCCCGGGGCGCATCAGGTGGCGGCGGCGTCTCAGATCCCGGCGATGGCGGGAGAGCGGTTGCTGTACACCGGGGCGGCGGTGGCCATGGTGCTGGCCGAGGATCCCGCCGCCGCGCGCGATGCGGCCCTTGCGATCGACCTGGACATCGAGGAACTGCCCTGCGTCATCACGACCGCGCAGGCCATGGCCCCCGGCGCGCCTGTCTTGCACGACGGCGCGGCGGACAACGTCGCGTTCCGGGTGACCCTGGGCGACGCGGACCGGACGCAGGCGGCGCTGGCGGGATCGGCCCATGTCACGCGGCTGCGGGTGATGAACAACCGCATCTCCGCCAATTCGCTGGAGATGCGCGCCGCGCTGGCAGAGGTCGACCCCCGCGACGGGCGGCTGACGCTGCACACCTCCACCCAGGCACCGCATACGGTGCGGGGCGAGGTTGCGGGCGCGCTGGGGCTGCCGGAAACGCAGGTGCGGGTGCTGGCCCCCGATGTGGGGGGCGGGTTCGGCATGAAAGGCGGCGTCTACCCCGAGGATGTGCTGGTCGCCTGGGCCGCGCGGCGGGTCGGTCGCCCGGTGCAATGGCTCTCCACCCGGTCAGAGGCGCTGCTGACCGACTATCACGGGCGCGATCAGGCGGTGGAGGCCGAGCTGGGCTTTGACGCCGAGGGCCGGATCACGGCGCTCCGGGTCGGCATGGATTACAACGAAGGTGCGCATCTGTCGCCCGGCGGGGGCGTGTCGCCGCTGTTCGCCTCGACGCTCGCCACCGGGTGCTACCGGGTGCCGGTGGCCAGCACCGAGGCGCGGGCGATCTATACCAACACTTCGCCCACCCAGCCCTATCGCGGTGCCGGGCGGCCCGAGGCCGCCTATCTGATCGAGCGGCTGATGGATCAGGCGGCGGCGGAACTGGGGATCGACCGGGTCGAGATCCGGCGCCGCAATCTGGTGACACAGGCAGAGATGCCCTATGCCACCCCGCTCCTCTACAAGATCGACGGCGGCGATTACGGCGGGATCCTGGAGCGCGCGTTGGAGGTCGCCGATTGGGCCGGGTTCGCCGCCCGCAAGGCGCAGGCGGCCGGGCGCGGGCGGCTGCGCGGGATCGGCCTGGCGCTGCATATGGAAAACGCCGGGCTGGCCAATGAGACCGCCGAGATCCGGTTCGACCCCTCGGGCGGGGTCACCGTTCTGCCCGGCACTTTCAGCCACGGTCAGGGACATGAAACGGTCTATGCCCAGATGGTGTGCGACTGGCTTGGCGTGCCGTTCGGATCGGTGCGGGTGCTGCAAGGCGACACCGACGCGGTGTCCTTCGGGCGCGGCACCGTGGCCTCCCGGTCGATGATCAACGGTGGCGGCGCGATGCGGGCGGCGGCGGATGTGATCGTCGAAAAGGGCAAGGCGATGGCCGCGCATCTGATGGAGGTCGCGGCAGAGGACATCACCTTTGCCGACGGTGCCTTTGCTGTGGCCGGGACCGACAAGGCGATGCCGATTGCCAAGCTGGCGGCGCTGTCGTTCAAGCCGATCTTCCCGCCGGACTTGGGGTTGGGCCTTTCGGGGCAGGGCGATTTCCTGCTGCAGGGCTTTACCTTTCCCAACGGCTGCCAGATCGCCGAGGTCGAGATCGACCCCGACACCGGCGCGACCCGGATCGTCGCCATGACCTCGATCGATGACGTGGGCACGGTGATCAACCCGATGCTGCTGGAAGGGCAGATGGTCGGCGGGATCGCGATGGGTCTGGGCCAGGCGCTGCTGGAGGATCTGGTGTATGACCGTGATACCGGGCAGTTGCTGACCGGCAGTTTCATGGACTACGCCATGCCCCGTGCGGCAGACATGCCGCCGATCGCCTTCGAGACGCGCCCCACCCCCACAACGGTCAACCCGCTGGGCGTAAAAGGTGCGGGCGAGGCGGGCACGGTCGGCGCGACTCCGGTGATCGTCTCGGCCCTTCTGGACGCAATGCGCGACGCCGGGGTGCGGGACCTGCCGCTGCCCGCCACGCCTCTGCGGATCTGGGAGGCGTTGCAGGCCGGGCAGGGCTAGGATCTCGCAGCACAGGTTGGCGCCGGGGGTCAAGGTGGGCCGGGTATTCCCGCCGCCCCACTGCCGAAGACATGGCGCGGTACAGTGCGAGTCTGGGGGGATGCCCGGCGCGGGTTTGCCGGGCCTGTGTGGGGGGGGGGGGGGGGGGGGGGGGGGGGGGGGGGGGGGGGGGGGGGGGGG
>CAYGRI010000492.1:0-2202 GCA_964352155.1 uncultured Maritimibacter sp.
TGATCTGCCACTTCTCAGCGACATTCTCGGCCGTCTGGCCCATGTGATAGCCGTTGAACGCATCCCACAGGCCGTCCTTGATCATCGTGTCGATGAGCTTCAGATCGCCCATTTTCTGGCCCGGCCGGATGTTCTGGCAATGGGGCGACATCGACATGTTCTCTTGCCCGCCGGCGGCGACGATGTCCGCATCGCCAAGCTGGATGTGCTGGGCGCCCAGGGCGACGGCGCGTAGGCCGGAACCGCAGACCTGGTTGATGCCCCAGGCGGCGGCTTCGATGGGCAGGCCGGCGTTGACATGTGCCTGGCGGGCCGGGTTTTGGCCCTGCCCGGCGGACAGAACCTGACCCAAAATGGTCTCGCTCACATCGGCCTTGTCGATTCCGGCGCGGGCGACGATTTCTTCCAGGACGGCAGCCCCAAGGTCATGGGCTGGCGTGTTCGCGAAAGAGCCGCTGAAACTGCCCACGGCGGTGCGGGCGGCGGAGGCGATTACGACATTTGTCATGGCAGTCCTTTGTGCTTCAGGATCGGCAGTGGAAAGATCTGTCCCGATCGGCACGGGCGAGATCCCCCTACGGAAATCGCCTTCGGTCGTATGCGTTTCGCTCAATGAATGCAAGGTGCTTGGCCCAGGCGCGAAGCGCGGCGAGCCGTGGCAAAGACGGGGATGCGGTGGCTTGGACCGGGGCTTGCCGGGGGGTCAGCCGGAGTTTTTGGCGGGGGCGCCTTGCGCCCAATGGGGCCGCGTGGTCGGGGCGCCAAAGAAGTACCCCTGCATGCAGTCTATTCCGATTCCGGCCAGAAACTCCGCATCTTCGGCGGTTTCCACGTATTCCGCCACGGTGAACATCTCAAAGTGGCGCCCAATGGAGATCAGGGCCTGTGTCAGAACCTGGTTGTCGGCATCCCTGTGGATGTTTCTGATGAATTGCCCGTCGATCTTGAGAATATCGAAATAGAACTCTCGCAGGTAGCGGAAAGCTGTGTAGCCCGCGCCGAAATCATCCAGCGCGAAGGAGATGCCCTTCAATTGCATTTCGCTGATGAAGACCTGCACAATATCCGGCACAACCATCGCCGAGGATTCCGTGATCTCCAGGATCAGCCGCTCTGCCACGGTAGGATCGCGATACAGGCCTTTGTTCAGGATTTCGATCCATTGCGGGTAACCGACAGAGCGGGCGGACATGTTGACCGAAAGGCGGAGATCGGGATGCTCTGCCAGGGTGCGTAGGCCCATGTCGAGCGCGAGGCAGTCCATCTGGCGCCCCAGTTGAGACGTCTCGATGACGCTCATGAATTCCCTGGCCGGGATGATGCGCCCGGTGGGATCCATGATCCGGATCAACCCCTCCCAGAACGCCGGGCGATCAAGGCGTGCGGTGGGTACGATGGGCTGATATGCCAGCATCACTTGCCGGCGTGCAATGGCGTCGCGCACCATGTTCATCGTGCTGCGATCCCGCTCTGTAACGGCGAAAGAAAGGGGGCTGTCAGTGCCGGTCGCCGCAAAGATCTGTCCGCCGCCCAAATCACTCATCCCGATCTCCTTTTCCTTCCTTGGACTAGTCGCTGCAAAGGGTTTACATTCGGTGAAGATTGGCATTTTGTTCTAATTTTTCCGAATGTGTTAATGCGCCTGCAACATGCTGAAAGGGCTTGAAAAGATGGAGGAAAGATGTGGCTGGTGCGGTGTTGAGCCTTTGTATGTTAACTACCATGACACGGAATGGGGCGTGCCGGAATTCGACAGCCGCGCGCTTTGGGAAAAGCTGATTCTGGATGGCTTTCAGGCGGGGTTGTCCTGGCTGACCATTCTGCGCAAACGCGACAATTTTCGCAGTGCTTTCGCCCGGTTCGATCCGCATGTGATTGCCGCCTGGGGTGCGCCAGAGGTGACCCACCTGCTGCAGGATGCGGGGATCGTGCGGCATCGCGGCAAGATCGAGGCGACCATCGGCAATGCCCGCGCCTGGCAGCAGATGGAGGCGGCGGGCGGTTTTGCGGATTACCTGTGGGATCGGGTGGGCGGCGCGCCAATCCAGAACCGCTTTGCCACTTTGGCAGAGGTTCCGGCACAGACCGCCCTGTCCAAGGCGATTTCCAAGGATTTGAAAGCCGCCGGATTCCGGTTTTGCGGGCCGACCATCGTTTATGCCTGGATGCAGGCCTGCGGGCTGGTGAACGACCACCTCGTCA
>CAYGRI010000492.1:2212-3337 GCA_964352155.1 uncultured Maritimibacter sp.
CCAGCAGGGCGCGGAACAGGGCAAAAGTCTCGGGGCTGGCCCAGTCGGCATCGCCCCGCAGACGGGCGATTTCCTGGCCCTCGGGGTCCAGCAGGACGGTGATCGGCAGCGCCAGAACGGCCATCTGCCGGGCCAAAGCCTGTTTGGGGTCGCGGTAGAGCGGTGGGTTGTCAACGCCGACCTCTTCGAAGAACCGGCGCATTCCGGCGGGCGGGTTGCGCCCCGTGGCGATGGTCACGACCTCGAACGCGTCGCCGCCGAATTCCGCTTGCAGGGCGGCCAGCGAAGGCATCTCTTCGCGGCAGGGCGCGCACCAGGTGGCCCAGAAATTCACCAGCACATACTTGCCGCGATAGGCCGCAAGGCTCTTGTCCGCCTCGGTCTCGTCCAGAAAACTGACGTCGGGCGCCGCCTCGGGGGCGGAATGAAACACCAGTTTGCGCATGTCGCCTTCGCGCATCTCTTCCAGAGTGGCGAGGTCGGCAGCGAGGGCCGCATTTGCGCCGAGCGCGAGGCAGGTGTAGAGGACGGCAAACCAGCGCATGTATTTCCCTCCGAAGGGTTTCCGAATGACCGACAAGACTTCGAACGCCATGTGGGGCGGGCGTTTCGCCGATGGACCGGACGCGATCATGGAGGCGATCAATGCCTCGATCTCGTTCGACAAGCGGCTTTACGCCCAGGACATCCGGGGCTCGCGGGCCCATGCCGCGATGTTGGCGGCACAGGGCATCCTGACGGATAACGATGCAAAGGCGATCCGGGAAGGCCTGCTCACCGTATTGTCAGAAATCGAGGGCGGGGATTTCACCTTTTCGACGGCGCTGGAGGACATCCACATGAATGTGGAGGCGCGGTTGACGGCGCTGATCGGCGCGCCGGCCGGGCGGTTGCACACGGCACGGTCGCGCAACGATCAGGTGGCGACGGATTTCCGGCTGTGGGTGCGCGATCAATGCGACGCGGCCGAGGCGGGGCTGGCGGCGCTGCAGCGCGCGCTGGTGGCGCAGGCCGAGGCGGGGGCCGATTGGGTGATGCCAGGGTTCACCCATTTGCAGACGGCGCAGCCGGTGACTTGGGGCCATCACATGCTGGCCTATGTCGAGATGTTCGGCCGGGGCCGGG
>CAYGRI010000493.1:0-3334 GCA_964352155.1 uncultured Maritimibacter sp.
CCTCGCTGTCGGCGTTGACAGCTTCGGCGATCAGGGTGGAGGCGAGCGTCCAGACCTCGTTGGTGCGGCGGTCGCGCAGCGGGCAGATCGTGAGGGTGCCGAAGAAACCGGAATCCTCGTTGCGGCTGGCGAGCACGGTGTTGCCGGTACTGGTCATGGTGCCCCCCTTCAGATCAGCTGCAGTTCAGCAAGCGCGGCGCTGGCGGCGACAAGCTGCGCGGTGGGCAGCTCGATCTTGATATGCGAGATCACGTCTGAAGCCTCAGCGGCGATCCCGTCCTCGCGCAGCGCCTCCTCAATCGCGGCGGCGACCGCGTCAGGGCGGCTGCGGTCGAAGGGATCGGGCAGCGCGATGTGGTCAATGCGGATGGTGGTCATTGCGGTCATGGGGTGTCCTTTCAGGGATGGGGTGCGGTCGTGATGGCGTCGGCGCCTGCGCGACGCCCGGCCTCGAAGGCCTCCTCGAGCGCGTTGCGGATCGCCCAGACGGCGACGTCATGGAAGTCGAGGCGGTCGGAGTTCCGCGTCTCGAGGGTTTCGAGAAAGAAGTGGCGCTGGGCGATCTCGAGGAACTCGGCCGCCTGGTCCTTGCTCCCGTCGTTCATGGAGCTGTGTCCCGTTCTCTCTTGCGCGCGCATGGCTGCCTCCGATCTGCGTGTCCGGGGTGCGCGATGCACCCGCTTTCTGACGATCAGAGTCGCTCCATCCGGGAGTGTAATCAACTCAAATAGATCATTTTTCATGTTTATTTCCAATACTTTGAGGCCATTCACAGCGCAATGGAAGGTATGAGCGAACGCGCCTATGCCGCCCATTCCGGGCTCTCGCGCGGGGCGGTGCAGAAGGCGCGCAAGACCGGGCGACTGGTGCTGTTTTCCGACGGGTCGATCAACGCGGCGGCCTCGGATGCGCGGCGCAGTGCTGCGACCGATCCGGATCAGCAACTGCGCGCGCGGGGTGGGTTTGGTGGTGGCGAGGGCGGCGCGGTGTCCGGCCCCGGTGACAGCACCTCGTATCTGAAAGCGCGCACGGCCCTGACGGTCTACCAGGCGCAGGAACGCCAGCTGTCGATCCAGCGCAAGAAGGGCGTCCTGGTCGACCGGGCGCGCGCCGAGACCCTGGTTTTCCGCCTTGCCCGGCAGGAACGCGACGTCTGGGTCACCTGGCCCACCCGGGTGGCGGCACTGATGGCCGCGCAATTGTCCGCAGAGATGGAGACGGCATCGGGGGTGCCAATGGCGATCGAGACTGCGATCCTGCAGAGGGTGCTGGAAACCCATGTCCGAGAGCAGCTCGACGCCCTGGCGGACCTCCGGGTCTCGCTCAGCTGAAGGAGACGATGAACCTGATTTAAGCGATGGCAACCTGACCGACAGCCTCGACCTCGGCTTCGAGGGCGCCGAAGACATTTTGCGTGCCTGGCGTCGGGGGATTCGGCCCGACCCGGACCTGACGGTGTCGGAATGGGCCGATGCGAACCGCTGGCTGTCCTCGCGGGCCTCGGCCGAGCCAGGGCGGTACCGAACGGCGCGCACGCCCTACCTGCGCGCCATCATGGACGCGCTGAGCCCCAACCATCCCGCGCAGCGCATCAGCTTCATGAAGGCCGCGCAGGTGGGCGCGACCGAGGCCGGGAACAACTGGATCGGCTTCGTGATCCACCACGCGCCGGGGCCGATGCTGGCGGTGCTGCCGACGGTGGAGATGGCGAAGCGGACCTCAAGGGGCCGGATCGATCCACTGATCGAGGACAGTCCAGCGCTCAAAGAGCGGGTACAACCGGCGCGCTCCCGCGATGCCGGGAACTCGATGCTGTCGAAGGAATTTCCGGGCGGCATCCTGGTGCTGACTGGGGCAAATTCGGCCACGGGTCTGCGGTCGATGCCGGCGCGCTACGTGTTTCTGGACGAGGTCGATGCCTATCCGGCCTCGGCCGACGAGGAAGGCGATCCGGTCACGCTGGCCGAGGCCCGGACAACGACCTTTGCGCATAGGCGCAAGGTGTTCATGGTCTCGACGCCGACGATCCGGGGGCTTTCCCGCATCGAGCGCGAGTTCGAAGCCAGCGATCAGCGGCGCTACTTTGTCCCCTGCCCGCATTGCGGTCACATGCAATGGCTGCAGTTCGAACGCCTGCGCTGGGCGATGGGGCGGCCCGAGACGGCGGCCTATCATTGCGAGGGCTGTGAGCGCCCGATTGCCGAGCACCACAAGACCGGGATGCTGGCCCGGGGTGAATGGCGGGCGACCTCTGTCGCGACCGACCCAAACGCCATCGGCTTCCACCTGTCGGCACTCTATTCGCCGATCGGCTGGAAGAGCTGGGAGCAGATCGCGCGGGACTGGCGCGCGGCGCAGGGGTCCGACGAGATGTTGCGGGCGGCGCGCAACACGCTGCTGGGCGAGACATGGGTCGAGAGCGGCGAGGCCCCGGAATGGCAGCGACTGGCGGATCGGCGTGAGGCCTTTGCAGCGCAGATCCCCGCGGGCGGGCTATTCCTGACCGCCGGGGCAGACGTCCAGAAGGACCGGATCGAGGTCGATGTCTGGGCCTGGGGCCGCGATCTGGAAAGCTGGCTGGTCGATCACATCGTGATCCCCGGCGGGCCGGACGATCCTCTGTGCTGGGACAAGCTGACAGCGCTGCTCGGCCGGACATGGGCGCATGAGAATGGCGCCATCATGACTCTGGCAAAGCTCGCCATCGACACCGGTTATGAATCCGCTGCCGTCTATGCCTGGGCCCGCAAACAAGGCATTGCGCAGGTCGCGCCGGTGAAAGGCCTCGAAGGGTTCAATAGGGCCACGCCCGTGTCCGGGCCGACCTTCGTCGACGCCACGGTCAACGGCCGCAAACTGAAGCGCGGCGCCCGGCTGTGGACCGTGGCAACCGCGACGTTCAAGGCCGAGACCTATCGCTATCTTCGGCTGGAGCGACCGACCGAACCAGACGCGCCCATCCCGGCCGGCACGATCCACCTGCCAGACTGGGCCGACAGCGAATGGCTCAAGCAGTTGGTGGCCGAGCAGCTGGTCACGATCCGCGACCGGCGCGGCTATGCCCGGCAGGAATGGCAGAAGCTGCGGGAGCGGAACGAGGCTCTCGACACCCGCGTCTATGCCCGCGCGGCTGCCTGGATCCTCGGCGCGGATCGTTTCGACGAACAGATGTGGCGCCAGCTGGAGAAACAGGCCGGGGTGGAAACCGCCGTCACCGCACCGAAAGCCGAGCAGGAACGATCGACCGACCCGCAAGCCGGGCGCATCACAACGCCCCAGCGGCGTGGCTGGAAGATCAGCACGCCGAAATACATGGAATGAACGGATCCGCGAT
>CAYGRI010000494.1:0-3332 GCA_964352155.1 uncultured Maritimibacter sp.
ACCTGCCCCTGTGGACCGAACGCGTCCACACCGATCACGCGCCCCGAAACGCCTCAGATCTCCACAGGCTCCATTACCTCCGGGCTCCGCACATCGACCCCGTCCAACGCCGCCTTCAACGCATCCGCCGATTGCTCCAGCAGCGGGAACGTCTTGTAGTGACAGGGGATAACGATCTGAAAGTCAAAGAATTCCCTGGCCGCATAGGCGGCGCGCGTCATGTCCATGGTGAAATGCCCGCCCGCGCAGAGGATCCCGACATCCGGCTTGTGCAGGTCGTGGAACACCTTCATGTCCGCCATCACATCCGTGTCGCCGGAAACATAGATCACATGCCCTTCCCCGGCGATCATGTAGCCAGCCTCGGCCCCGGCATAAATCGGCCCATCCGGCCCACCAAGCGACGACGAATGCACCGCATTCACCATAGTCACAGCCACATCGCCCAGCGCAACCGTACCGCCCTTGTTGAACCCGACCACCTCGACCCCGTGCTTTTCCGCCCAGAAGGTCATCAAATCGTAGATGCCAACGACCGGGATCTCCAGCTCCTGCGCCACCGCAACCGCATCGCCGGAGTGATCCCCATGCCCATGCGTCAGCAAAATCTGAGTCGCTCCGGCAATCGCCTCGGCCCGCCGGTCTTCGGGAAACACCGGGTTGCCGGTGAACCAGGGGTCGATCAGTAACACCTGCCCCGCAATCTCGATCCGAAAGCCGGAATGGCCCAACCAGGTGATCTTCATGAATTCCTCCCTATCTAGGTTAAAGGGACTGTAGCAGGGAATCGCCGCAACATGGAATGGACCGCCCAGATCGACGCCTATTGCGAGCGGATTGGCCCCAGCCTTTGGGCCGAACCCATTAACGCGGTCACCAACCTGGCCTTCCTAATCGCCGCCGTATTCATGTGGACCCGGCTGAAGGGCCACAACCTGCCCCTTGCCCGCGCCATGGCGGCCGCTTTGGCACTGGTCGGCATCGCCTCGGGCGCCTGGCACACCTTTGCCCTGGGCTGGACCGGCGCGGCCGACAGCCTGTCGATCCTCGTTTTCATTCTGATCTACCTCTTCGCCTCAAACCGCGACTTCTGGGGCCTCTCGACCCCGATGGCGGCGCTGGGAACGCTGGCCTTCTTCCCCTTCGCCATCGCAACTGGCTGGGTGATCGCGCGCGTGCCATTCTTCGAGGTCTCGGGCCTCTACTGGTCCGTCGCCCTGCTGATCGGCGGCACCGCCTTTGCCCTGCGCCACCGGGCGCCGGACACCGCCCGCAACCTTGGCATCGGCGCCGGGATCCTGTGCGTTTCGATTACCCTGCGCAGCCTCGACGAGGCCCTGTGCCCCTCGCTGCCGGTCGGAACCCATTTCCTGTGGCATGTGCTGAACGGGATCATGCTGGGCTGGATGATCGAAACCTACCGCCGTCACATGATCAGGGTGACATAGGCAGGGATCGCCGCCATCGACAAGACCACCTGCCAGGCCAGCACATCGGCATACAGGTCGCCATCCCCGCCCATCGCCTTGGTGATGATATAGCCATTGCCCGCCGCCGGAACCGCGAAAATCAGCACCCCGGCCACCAGCTCTGCCTGCGTCAACCCAACCGCCCATCCCAGTGCGATGAACAACCAGGTCACCAGCACCGGCCGCAGCAGCAACCCGACGATCAGCCAGCGCGAGATCGCCACCAGCCGCCCCAACCGGATCCCGGCGCCCACCGCCAGCAGCCCAAGTGCCAGCGCAGCGCGGCCCACCAGTTCCACGGCATCCGCCAGCCAGACGGGCAGCCCGCCGCCCAGATTGATTGCAATTCCGGCCAGCGAGCCGATCACCAGCGGGTTCGTCACCACCGCCAGCGCGATCCGGCGCGGGCCGGTTGTTCCACCGCACAATCCCACAAGCGCCACGATGCTGGCCACATTGATCACCGGAATCAGCACTGCCAACGACACCGCGACCAAGGCTAGGCCGGGCCGTCCGATTAGCAGATCCACCGCCGCCAGCGAGATGAAACCGTTGAACCGGATCGAGGTCTGGAACAGCGTCGCCCGCGCGGGCCCCGGCGCCCGCCGCGAGAGCAACAGGGCAGCCATCCCGGCCAGAACCGTTGCCGCAAGGATGATCCCGGCAAACGCGCCGATCCGGTTCAATGACAAATCCGCCCGCGCAATCGCGTCAATCAGGATCGCCGGAATCAACAACCGAAAGCTCAGCGTTTCGACAGCGGGCCATAGCTCCTTGCCCACCAGACCGCTGGCGCGCGCCCCCCAGCCGATCGCCATGACCAGCGCGATTGGCAGAATGGTCAGCACAACGCTCATGTCACAGGCTCCGTGTAGGTCAATAGATCTACCCTATCGCCCGTTTTCTCCTGATGACAGCCCCGCCCGCTTGCAGCCCATGCGGCCCGGCGGTAAACGCACATCGACCCATTTACCGGAGGACCCGATGTCCATCGACAAAGCCACCGCGGCCCATGTGGCCAAGCTTGCCCGCATCAAGGTCGAAGAGGACGCCCTGCCCGCCCTCGCGAAGGAGTTCAACACGATCCTCGGCTTCATCGAACAGCTCAGCGAGGTGGATGTCGACGGGGTGGAGCCGATGACCTCGGTCACTCCGATGAGACTGAAGCGGCGCAAGGACGAGGTTACCGACGGCGGCATGCAGGACAAGGTCCTGTCCAACGCCCCCGACGCGCGTGAAGGCTTCTTTGCCGTGCCGAAGGTGGTGGAATAATGTCCGAACTGACCAAGCTGACCATCGCCGACGCCCGCGACCGCCTGCGCGCGGGGGACGTGACCTCTGTCGAACTGACCGAGGCTTGCCTGACCGCCATCGAAGGCGCCGATGCCCTGAACGCCTTTGTCCACAAAACGCCAGAGATCGCGATGGATCAAGCCCGCGCCGCCGACGCCCGAATCGCCGCCGGCGAAGCGCCGGCGATGTGCGGCATCCCGCTGGGCATTAAGGATCTGTTCTGCACCAAGGGCGTGCCCAGCCAGGCGGCCAGCAAGATCCTTACCGGCTTCAGACCCGAATACGACTCCACCGTGTCGCAACAGCTGTTCGACGCGGGCGCAGTGATGCTGGGCAAGCTGAACATGGACGAATTCGCCATGGGGTCCTCGAACGAGACCTCGACCTATGGCGATGCGGTCAGCCCCTGGCGGCGCGCCAATGACGACACGCCGCTGACGCCGGGCGGATCTTCGGGCGGGTCGGCCTCGGCCGTGGCGGCGGACCTGTGCCTTGCCGCGGCCGGCGCCGACACCGGCGGGTCGCTCCGCCCGCCAGCGGCCGTTGGCGGCATCGCCGGGCTGCCGCCGG
>CAYGRI010000495.1:0-3331 GCA_964352155.1 uncultured Maritimibacter sp.
GGGCCAGCGCCACCCCATCGCTTGTCGCGGGCACGGGATCCTCCGCCGGGCGCGGCGGGATCGGCCCTGGCGGGCGCGCTGGCAGAGCTGCGGGCGGGGGCGGTGGCGATGCAGGCCGATCTGCGGACCGGGGGCGCGCATGCGGCGGTCGAGGTGCTGAGCAAATGCGCCGATGTGATGACGGTGCTGGGCGAGCTGACGTTGGGAGAGGAGTTGCTGGAAGACGCGGTCGCGCAGACGGCCGATGTGGTGTTGCTGCTGCATATGGAACGCAGCGAAACGGCGGCCGAGGATGCGGTCTGCGCTCTGCTCCAGTTGAAACGGGATTTCGAGGTTGCGACGGCGGCCTGAGAAATGGTGACGATCTTTGGCACTTTCGCCCTTATCCGCCTCTGTTTTGCCGAAGAATAACCCCTTTTTGACGGGTAGGGTGCAGGGATGAGTCTCGGTATCGAGTGCGGGGCAGAAACCAGAAGAATCCGTCCCGGATCTGACAGAACGGCGGACAGGCAGAATGAATAAACAAGATTTCATAGCGGATCAAGACGCCCGACTTGCGAAGGCCTATTCGCGCCTCGTGCGCCCGGGGCTGGAGCCGTTGAAACCGTTGAAGGCAAAGATGGACGCCCTGGACACGGCGCTGACGGGGCTGGCGCGGATCGGCGACAAGGCGACCGCCCAGGCGGCAGAGCGTCTGCGCGAGAAACTGGCGGCCACGGAACCCAGCGTCACGATGATCGGGCAGGTCAAGGCGGGCAAGACCTCGTTGGTGAATGCCATGGTCGGCTGGCCCGACCTGCTGCCCGCCGACGTGAATCCCTGGACCTCTGTCGTGACCAGCCTGCATCTCAGCCCGGTGCCGGTCGATGAGGAAACACAGGCCCGGTTCACCTTCTTCAACCGCGACGAATGGGACAAGCTTGTCGTCAACGGCGGCCGCATGGGCGAGCTGGCCGGCCGTGCGGGGGCGGACAGCGAGGTGGAAAAGGTCCGCCGCCAGATCGCCGAGATGCAGGAAAAGTCGCGCCGCCGTCTGGGCCGCAAGTTCGAGCTGCTGCTGGGGCAATCGCATGATTATGGCTATTTCGACAGCGATCTGATCCAGCGCTATGTCTGCCTGGGCGATCATTTCGAGGAGGATGACGAAACCTCCAAGACCCAGGGGCGCTTTGCCGATATCACCAAGTCGGCCGAGGTGTTCATGGAGCGCGCCGATCTGCCGATGCGCCTGTGCATCCGTGACACGCCCGGCGTCAACGACACCTTCATGGTGCGCGAACAGATCACGATCCGGGCGATCCGCGACAGCCGGACCTGCGTTGTGGTCTTGTCGGCGCATCAGGCATTGTCGTCGGTCGATATGGCGTTGATCCGGTTAATCTCCAACGTGAAAAGCCGCGAGGTGGTGATCTTTGTCAACCGCATCGACGAGCTGGCCGAGCCCGCCACCCAAGTGCCAGAGATCCGTGAAAGCATCCGCGCGACCCTGCGCGCCCATCAGGGACCCGAGGATGCCACGCTGATCTTCGGCAGCGCCTATTGGGCGAATTGCGCGCTGCAGGGACAGTATGACATCGGCGCCGACAGTGCCGCGGCGCTGGACAATTGGGCCAACGTCAAGCTGCCCCGCGCCGGGCTGGACGATCAGTTGCGCCTTTGGGCGCTGTCCGGCGTGCCGACGCTGTTTCACGCCCTGTCCCAGCGCATCGTCGAAGGCCCGGGGGCCGAGGCGCTGGACGCGATCGCGAAAAGCACGCGCAACCTCGCCAGCGGCCTTCAGGCCTCGAACAACATCGTCAGCATGCGCAAATCGTCGGGTCCGCGTCAACGGCTGGACCGGGCCGAGATCGAGGCCTGGCTGAAAGAGGTCGACGCGGTTGGAACGCGGGTCATCGGATCCAAGTTCGACAAGCTGATCGGCGAGTTCGGGCAGCGGATCGACCGGGCCAACGATTCCTTCCTGCAACGGGCGACAGCGGCCCTGATCGACCATCTGGAACGCTATGGCGAGACGGATGTCTGGAAATACGACCCCACCGGCCTGCGGGTCCTGATGCGGTCGGGCTATCAATTGTTTGCCAAACGCGCCCAGGCCACCGCCTCTGAGGTGTTTGAGGCGACGGCGGGGGAGTTCACGGATCTCTATCGCCGGATGAATCTGGTCAACGATTCGGCGTTTTCGGTCGAACCGCCCGATCCGCCGCTGATCCCGCCGCCGGTTCTGCTGGGGCAAACCATCGCGCTGGACATGCAGGCCAATTGGTGGACCCGCTGGTGGCGCAAACGCCGTGGCTACGAGGCGTTCGCCGAGGAATTCTACGGCCTCATCGAGTCCGAGACGCGGCCGATTGTCGATGGTCTGAAACGGGATCACGCCGCCGGGGTGCGCGCCGAAGCGATGGCTGCCTTTCAGGCGTTTGTCGGGGAACAGGCCGGGATCCTGATGGCGCTGGCCGATCAGGACGACCTTGGGGATGACGCGCTGATGCAAGCCTTCGGGACGACCGCGCCGGAGGAGCGTCAGGCCGCGCTCGATCAGGCCATCGCCACGCTAGACACACTCGCCGCATAACGGAGGCTGCCGCCGATGACCGAACCCGTTTCCATGACCGCCGCCCCGTCAGAGGGGGAGGTCCGAAAGCCCAGGATCGCGATCATGGGCGAATTCAGCGCGGGCAAAAGCACGCTGTCCAACATGTTGCTGGGCGCTCCGGCGCTTCCGGTGAAGGTGACGGCCACCCAATTGCCACCGGTCTGGATCTCCTGGGGGGGAGAGGCGCCCTACAGGATTGATCTTGAGGGCAATTCCATTCCCGTGGACCTGGAAGATCTGGGCGCGATCCCGGTGGCCGAGACGCAGTATATTCGAGTGTTCCACGAGGCAGAGGCGCTGGATGTCAGCGATCTGATCGACATGCCAGGGATCTCGGATCCGAACATGCCCGCCGAGGTTTGGGAACGGGTCGCCAATCTGGCCGATGCGGTGGTCTGGTGCACCCATGCCACCCAGGCCTGGCGGCAAAGCGAGGCGGCGGTCTGGGCGATGTTCCCGCCAGAGCTGCACGCGCGCAGCCTGCTGTTGCTGACCCGGTTCGACAAGATCGTGGACGAGCGCGACCGCAAGCGTCTTATCCGCCGGGTGGAAGCAGAGACCGATGGCCTGTTTCGCGGCGTCTACCCGATCTCGCTGACCCGCGCGATGGCGGCGGCCGAAGATGATTTCGAGGCATGGGAGGCCAGCGGAGCCGAGGCTTTTGGCACGGCTCTGGCCGAGGTTGCCGGCGACCTTGCGGCGCGGCTCTCCGGCATGGCCCCCGTCGCAGCCCCGCGC
>CAYGRI010000496.1:0-3292 GCA_964352155.1 uncultured Maritimibacter sp.
CGGCATTTTCGGGTCGGGCAGGGCGATCCCGTCCAGGCCGGGCTTGCCATGCACATGTTCGGCGGTGACCAGCGGCCGCGCCAAAGGCGCGGCGCACCCGGCAAAGACCGGTGTCGCGGTCTTTCCGGCCAGTTCGCAGACAATCCGCGCATTCCGCGATGTCAGGCTGAGCGGCACATTGCCGGCAACGGCGGTTATGCCCAGAAGATCAATGTCTTCGGGGCTGGCGAGGGCCAGAAGGATCGCAACCGCGTCGTCCTGGCCGGGATCGGTATCGATGATGATCTTGCGAGGGCTCATGGCGAAAGACCCTGAGCCGCCGGGACCGGTTTGTAAAGCCGCCACGAGGGGTGGCCGCAACCCGTCTGGCCGCGTCCTGCTTGGCCCCGACCGGTGTGGTCCCGTTCCACTTGGTCCCGGCTTGTTCGGCCCCTGCCTGTGTCGATGGCTCTGGGAGAGGCCGCAGGGCAGGGGCCGAGGCCGGACCGGCGTACCGATCCGGACCTGCGTCGTCGGGGACTACCCGTCGAAGTTCACTTCTTCCATGATCCGCAGCGCTGCGGGCCGTTCGCTGGCGATGGTGGTCAGATCCATCGGGTCGGCGTTGAAGCTGCCCCAGCTGGACACCAGATCGGAGATCTCGGCGCCGGGCAGCACGGGGTATTCGTGGTTCACCTCGGCGTAGATCGCCTGCGCGGCGGGCGACGAGAGGTACTCCATCAATTGCAGGGCCTCGTCGTAATTCGGGGCGGCTTCGGTCATGGCGATTCCAGAGACGTTCAGATGGGTGCCGCCATTCGCGAATTCCGGAAAGACGATGCGCACGGCATTGGCCCATTCGGTCTGTTCCTCATCCCCCAGCATCAGCCCCATGTAATAGGTGTTGCCCAGGCTGATGTCGCATTCGCCGGCCCAGATCGCCTTGACCTGCGCGCGGTCGTTGCCCTGGGGCTTTCGGGCCAGGTTGTCGCGCACACCGGCGGCCCAGTCGCTGGCCGCTTCTTCGCCGTGATGCGCGATCACCGCCGACAGCAGGGCCAGGTTGTAGTTATGGGTGCCAGAGCGGCTGCAGATCCGGCCGCGCCATTTGTCCGAGGCAAGGTCTTCGTAGCTGGTCACCTCGCCATCGGCCACGCGATCGCGCGAGGCATAGACGATGCGGGCCCGCGCGGTCAGGCCGAACCAGCGATTCTCGGCATCGCGCAGATCGGCGGGGATGTTGGCCTGCAGCACCTCGCTGTCGACGGGCTGCACGACCCCGGCATCGACGATCTGCTTGAGGTTGGCGATATCGACCGTCATCACCAGATCGGCGGGCGAGCGGCTGCCCTCGGCGCGCAGGCGCTCGACAATGCCGCCGTCGATGAAGGCGAGGTTTACCTCGATCCCGGTTTCGGCGGTGAACGCGTCCATCACGGGTTCGATCAGCTCGGGCTGGCGGGTGGTGTAGACATTTACCTCGGCCAAAGCGGGCATCGCGGCCAGGGCGGCGGTGGAAAGCAGTACAGCACGGATCATGGATTCCTCCTTGTTTTGTGGGTGAAGGTAAATCCGAGTCTTTTAGTCGGGTCAATACCTGATTTAATCCGTCGGATTAAAAGCGGCAGGCGCCTTCACGCCGGGGCGCGGCGCGGGGAAATGGCGGCGGCCAGACGGGCGGCGGCGCTAGTGTTCTTCGGATTTCGCGAGGTTCCACAGCGCGTCCATCTCGGCCAGGTCGCTGTCTTCGGGGCGTTTGCCGCGCACGGCCAGATGATGCTCGATCCGGGCAAAGCGGCGGGTGAACTTGGTATTGGCGGCCCGCAGCGCCGCCTCTGGGTCGATGCCCATATGGCGGGCGAGGTTGGCGGCCACGAACAGGAAATCGCCCATCTCTTCAAAGGCATGATCGGGATCCTGCGCCTCGGCCAGTTCCTGGGCTTCCTCGGTCAGCTTGTCGAGGACCTGGCCGATCTCGGGCCAGTCAAACCCCACCCGGGCGGCCCGCTTTTGCAGCTTGAGCGCGCGCAGCAGGGCCGGCAGACCGATGGCCACATCGTCCAGCACACCCTGTGCGCCTTTGCTGGCCCGTTCGGCGGCCTTCACCGTTTCCCAATCGCGGGTCTGTTGTTCAGCCGATTTGTCGCGGCTTTCATCGCCGAACACATGCGGATGCCGCGCCACCATCTTGTCCGAGATCGCATCGGCGATGCTGTCAAAGGTGAACAAGCCTGCCTCTTCGCCGATCTGCGCGTGATAGACGGTTTGCAGCAACAGATCGCCCAGTTCCGATTTCAACTCGCCCCAGGACTCACGTTCGATGGCGTCGGCGACCTCATAGGCTTCTTCGATCGTGTAGGGCGCGATGGTGGCGAATGTCTGTTCGATGTCCCAGGGGCAGCCGGTGTCGGGGTCGCGCAGGCGGCGCATGATCTCCAGCAGACGCGGAAGACCGCCTTTCGGGTCGTGAACCAGGATATCGCTGTCTTTGGCCATTGAGGGTCCGTCCGAATTCTGGGAACGTGCAGACTATTGGCCGCACAACCTTGGAGAGTCCACATGCCTATCGTCAATCGGATCGGCGACTTCGCCGCGGACATGGCGACGTGGCGCCAATGGCTGCACCGCAACCCGGAATTGGGGTTCGACTGCCACAAGACCGCCAGCTTCGTCGCGGAGCGCCTGCGCGCCTTCGGCGTCGACGAGGTGCATGAGGGGATCGCCAGTACCGGCATCGTCGCGATCATCCAGGGGCGCGGCCCGGCCAAGGCGGATGGCGGGCCGACGATTGGTCTGCGCGCCGATATGGACGCCCTGCCGATCGAGGAAGCGACGGGCGCCGACTATGCCAGCGAAACCCCCGGCAAAATGCATGCCTGCGGCCATGACGGGCATACTACGATGTTGCTGGGCGCCGCGCGCTATCTGGCCGAGACGCGCAATTTCCGGGGCCGGGTCGCGCTGATCTTTCAGCCCGCCGAGGAACTTGGCGGCGGGGGCGAGGTAATGGTGCGGGAAGGAATCATGGACCGCTTCGGGATCGGCCAGGTCTATGCCCTGCACACCCTGCCCGGAGTGGCCGAGGGCCAGTTCTTTACTACCCCCGGGCCGATCATGGCGGGGGTGGACGAGTTCACCTTCACCGTCACGGGGCAGGGCGGCCACGCTGCCTTTCCGCACGAGGCGGTCGATCCGATTCCCGCTGTGATTGCAATAGCGCAGGCGGTCCAGACCATCGTCAGCCGAAATCACAAGGCGCTGGACGATCTGGTGGTCTCGGTCACCCAGATCCACACAGGAACCGCCTATAACG
>CAYGRI010000497.1:0-3288 GCA_964352155.1 uncultured Maritimibacter sp.
ACTTAATGCAACCCTGCCCGGTGGGGCGATCTGGGCCAACCAGTTCGACAACACCGCCAACCGGCAGGCGCATATCGAAACCACCGGGCCCGAGATCTGGGAGCAGACGGGCGGCAAGGTGGATGGGTTCATCTGCGCCGTGGGCTCTGGCGGAACGGCGGCGGGGGTGGCGGCCGCGCTGCAGCCCAAGGGCGTGAACTGCGGCGTGGTCGATCCCATGGGCTCAGGGATTTACGGTCTGTTCACCGATGGCGCGCCCGCCTCCGGCGGCTCGATCAGCGAGGGGATCGGGCAGGGGCGGATCACCGCCAATCTCGCAGGCTACAGCCCGGATTTTGTCTGCCAGGCCTCGGACGCAGAGGCGTTGCCCCTGGTCTTTGACCTGCTGCGGACCGAGGGGCTCTGCATGGGCGGCTCGACCGCGATCAACATGGCGGGGGCGGTGCAGCTGGCGCGCAAGCTGGGGCCGGGCCATACCATCGTGACCATCCTGTGCGATTACGGCACGCGCTATCAGTCCAAATTGTACAACCCGGCCTTCCTGGCCGAAAAGAACCTGCCGGTGCCGGATTGGCTGGCGGATGGACCCCAGACGCTTCCCAATGTGTTCGAGGACGTCTGATGCACCGTCTTTTCCGCCTCTTTCTGGTGCTCTTGCTGCTGGCCGCCGGGCCGATTCTGTCGCCTGTTCAGGCGCCGGTCTGGGCGCAATCGCCGCTGGGCGGCACCGACACCGGCCAGATCGACTATCAGACATGGGAATCCATCGCGCGGCTGGCCGAAAAGACCCTGGAAGAGGCGCGCGCCTCGAACGACGCGCTAGAGGCGCTGCGCGGCCGGATCGTCGAATGGCGCGAGCGGTTTCTGGCCGGGCAATCGGTCAACGCGGCCCGGATCGAGACGTTGCAGGAACAGATCGCGGCGCTGGGGCCGGTCCCGGCCGAGGGCACGGTGGAGGCCGAGGAGATCGCCGCCCGGCGCGGCGACCTGAACGCGCAATTGGCCGAGGCGCAGTCGCCGGTGCGCCGCGCCGAAGAGGCGTTTCGCCGCGCCGAGGGGATCGTGCGCCAGATCGACGCTCTGATCCGGCTGCGGCAGGCGGACGAATTGCTCAGCCTTGGGCCGTCGCCGGCGAATCCCGCGATCTGGCCGGCCGCTTTGGCCGAATTCGCCGACAGCGTGATGACCGTCTACAACGAGATCCGCACCAACCTGTCGTCCGAAGCCACCCGCCAGGCGCTGATCCAGAAGTCACCGCGCACTTTGCTGTATCTGCTGATCGCCGGAGTGCTGCTGCTGCGCGGGCGCCGGACGATGGTGTTGCTGACCGGGATGGTAATGAACCGCTCGCGCGGGCGGGCGCGCTGGCTTGCGGCCTTTCTGACCTCGCTGTTTCAGGTGGCGGTGCCGCTGGTGGGCCTTGTTCTGCTTGTAGAGGCTCTGCAATCCACCGGGCTGCTGGGGCTGCATGGCGAAACGCTGCTTGAGGCGATGCCGGAATTCGGCCTGTATGTGCTGGCCGCGCGCTGGGTCGGGCTGCGGCTCTATCCGCTGCATGAGGACGTGCCGCGGCCAATGCCCTCGTCTTGGCAATTCGCCCGGGGCATGCGGCTGTACATCACGCTGATGGGCCTGCTGCTGGGGCTGATGGAACTGCTGAACACCCTGATTGCGTTCGAAAAATATCCGCCGGAATCCGTGGCCGTACTGTACCTGCCTCTGATCGGTTTGATGGGGCTGCTGTTCCTGAGGATCGGTCAGATCCTGGCCATGGCGATCGACCGGGTCGACGAGACCCCCGGTCTGGACCTCAGCTTTGCGCAGCGGGGGCAGCGGATCATCGGCAAGCTGCTGCTGTTCATCGGGATCGCGGCCCCGGTGGCGGCGCTGATCGGCTATCAAAGCCTTGCCTACCAGATGATCTCGCCCACCGCGGTCAGTCTTGCCTTGCTGGGTGTGCTGCGTGTGCTGCATGACATCGTGGTCGAAATCCACGCCGTGCTGACGCGCAAGACCCATGAAGAAGCCCGCCAGGCGCTGATACCCAGCCTGGTGTCCTTTGGGCTGGTGCTGGCTTCGGTGCCGCTGTTCGCGCTGATCTGGGGCGCGCGGGTTGCGGATCTGACAGAGATCTGGGTCAACTTCCAGGAAGGCTTTACCGTCGGCGAGGCGCAGATTTCGCCGATGACGCTGTTCACCTTCCTTGTGGTCTTCGGGCTGTTGTACGGGGCGACGCGGCTGTTTCAGGGCGCGCTGAAATCCACGATCCTGCCAAAGACAAAGATCGATCCGGGCGGGCAGAACGCCATCGTGTCCGGCATCGGCTATCTGGGGATCGGCCTTGGGGTCCTGGTCTCAGTCACCACTGCGGGGATCGACCTGTCGGCGCTGGCCTTCGTGGCAGGCGCGCTGTCGGTCGGCATCGGCTTTGGCTTGCAGAACATCGTGTCGAACTTCATCTCGGGTATCATCCTGCTGGTCGAACGCCCGGTGGCCGAGGGCGACTGGATCGAGGTCGGCGGGCATATGGGCATCGTCAAGACGATCTCTGTCCGCTCCACCACGATAGAGACCTTCGACAAGAACAACGTGATCGTTCCCAATGCCGATTTCATCTCTGGCTCGGTCAAGAACTGGACACGGGGCAACGTCAACGGGCGGATCGTGATCCCGGTAGGCGTGGCCTATGGCAGCGACACCCGCAAAGTGCAGGACATCCTGCTGGAGATCATCTCGAATCACCCGCTGGTGGCGCTGGACCCGGCGCCGGGGGTCGATTTTCTGGAGTTCGGCGCGTCGAGCCTCGATTTCCAGATCCGCGCGATTCTGCCCGACATCGGTCATGGCCTGGCCGTAAAGACAGAGGTGCGCCACCAGATCGCCGAGCGGTTCGCCCAGGAGGGGATCGAGATTCCCTTTGCCCAGACGGATATCTGGATCCGCAATGCCGATGCGCTGCGCCCGCCCGCCCCGGCGGTGTCGCTTGACAAGGCACCAGAGATCGACCTGGATCCCGAGCCCGCGGATCCGCCGCAAGACGAAGCCGAAGGCGAGGGGGAACATTGACGGACCCGGTCTTTCTGCAAGACGCCTATCTTCGCGAAGCCGAGGGGCAGGTGGCGGAAGTCACGCCGGACGGGATCGTGCTGGAGGCGTCGATCTTCTATGCGCGCGGCGGCGGTCAGCCCGGTGACAGCGGCTGGCTGGCTTGGGACGGGCAAGAGATCGCGATTGCCGATACGGTCAAGGGCGACGATGGGGCGATCCGGCTGATCCCCGCGCCCGATG
>CAYGRI010000498.1:0-3283 GCA_964352155.1 uncultured Maritimibacter sp.
AGAATATGGCGAGGATTCATTTACCGCCGGAATCGGCGCCGAAGCGATCCGCGAGATGCTGGCCCATGACGGGCCGGTAATCTTCGATTGTCTGGTGGAAAAGCATGAAAACTGCTTCCCGATGATCCCCTCGGGCGCGCCGCATAACAAGATGCTGCTGGGCGAGAATGCCTCGACCAAGGACGCGATCGGCACCTCGGGCGCGGTGCTTGTGTAGCGATGCCTGACAGACCGGACCGGGGGCGCCGCCCCTGGTCCCCTGCTGTGGTGCAAACGGAAAATATGAGCGCGGATAGAACAAGATGTCTCCATTGAAAATCGAACGCGGCACGTCAAAACATTCCGCCTATGATCTGCGCGACCCCCATTCCGAAGGCCTGGAACGGCATACGCTGGCGGTGGTCGTGGACAACGAGGCCGGCGTTCTGGCGCGGGTGATCGGGCTGTTCTCGGGCCGTGGCTACAACATCGAAAGCCTGACGGTGGCGGAAACGGACCACACCGGCCATGTCAGCCGGATCACGATTGTGACCACCGGGACGCCCTCGATCATCGAACAGATCAAGGCGCAGCTTGGCCGCATCGTGCCGGTACACGAGGTGCATGACCTGACGGTCGAGGGTCAGGCGGTCGAACGGGAATTGGCGCTGTTCAAGGTGTCGGGCACCGGCAATGACCGGATCGAGGCGCTGCGACTGGCAGAGATCTTTCGCGCCAATGTGGTGGATTCGACGCTGTCGAGTTTCGTGTTCGAGATCACCGGCACGCCGCAGAAAGTGGATGCCTTCGCCGATTTGATGCGCCCACTTGGGCTGGTCGAGATGGCGCGCACCGGCGTCGCGGCGCTGTCGCGTGGAAGCGAGTGATCCGCGCCAGCGCCGGGCCGCGCGCGGATGTCCCCGCGCGGCCTTTCCGTGAGCGCCGCGCTTTCGGCCCCCGTCTTTGGAATCCGTCTCTGGGCCCCGTCTCTCGGATACGTTCTCTTGAGCGCCGCGCCGTGAGAATACTCCTTTGAGCGCAATACTTTGAGGACAGGTCTTTGAGCACCGGCGGGTTCGGTCTGTTCCTCGCCTGCCAGCCGGGGCTTGAACCCGTGCTGGCCGAAGAGGCGTCGGACCTGGGCTTTGCCGATCCGGTCGCAGTGCCGGGCGGGGTGGAGACTCAGGGCGACTGGCCCGAGGTCTGGCGCGCCAACCTGTGTCTGCGCGGCGCGGGCCGGGTGCTGGTGCGGATCGGCGCCTTCCGGGCCTTTCATCTGGCGCAGCTTGACAAACGGGCACGGAAATTTCCCTGGGGCGATGTGTTGAGGGCGGATGTGCCGGTGAGGGTGGAAACGACCTGCCGCGCCTCCAGGATTTACCACGCGGGCGCCGCCACCCAGCGGATCGAGCGCGCGCTGCAAGAGGAACTGGGTGCGACGCTGGCGCCGGACGGGGTGTTGGTGCGGGCGCGGATCGAGGACGATCTGGTGACGCTGAGCCGGGACAGTTCCGGCGAGCCGCTGCACCGGCGCGGCCACAAGGAAGCGGTGGGCAAAGCCCCCATGCGCGAAACGCTGGCGGCGCTGTTCCTGCGGCAATGCGGCTACACCGGCGCCGAGCCTGTGGTCGATCCGATGTGCGGCTCTGGCACCTTCGTGATCGAGGCGGCCGAGATCGCCAGCGGCCTGCCCCCCGGACGCAGCCGCGCCTTTGCCTTTGAACAATTCGCGGGGTTCGACCCAAAGCGCTGGGCCAGGATGCGCGCCACATCGGGCCATGCCCCGGGGGCGGCGTTCTTCGGGTCCGACCGGGATCAGGGGGCGATCCGCATGGCGACGGAAAACGCTGCGAGATCAGGTATTTCCGCGACCACCTTCCTCTGCCAACCGGCCAGCGCCCTGGTGCCGCCCGACGGGCCGCCGGGGCTGGTGATGGTCAACCCGCCCTATGGTGCGCGGATCGGCAACAAGAACATGCTCTACGGGCTCTATGCCAACCTCGGCGCGGTCCTGAAAGAGCGGTTTGCCGGCTGGCGCGTGGGGCTGGTGACCAGCGAAGCCGGTCTGGCACGGGCCACCACCCTGCCCCTTAATCCCGCCGGCCCGCCGGTGCCCCATGGCGGGCTGAAGATCACGCTGTGGCGCGCGGGGCCGCTTTAGGCCGTCTCGGTCAGGGACCCGCGCGTTTTGCCCTACCAAGGGGCGCTTCGGGGCGTGCTTTGCCAAAGCCGGTCCGCTGGCCCACAGCGCGCGTGGCCTTGATACGGGCCGGCGAAGCACAGGCACCGCCGCTTCAAGTCGCGCATCAACAACGCGCCAGACCCCATTGCTACCACACGGAAAAAGGGCCCCTCTAAAGGGACCCTGAGTTTCGCTGATCAGGCTCATCCTTACTACCGCCCGGTTTTCTGCCTGCGGCCTGATCCGCGTCAGGGGCGAGCGCACCCGCCCCGTGTCCAATGCGAAATCAACGATCTCACATTGAGCGGGAGACAGCGAACCCCAAGGGTTTCCACAGGTCCCCGCCTGAGTGTCGTGACGCACCGAAGCCCGCCGGAATTCGTGCCCGTTTCACCTCCGGGCCAGAGGTCACTGTCCCTCGATCCGGGCGCGGTCCAGGACAAAGCACAGCCCCAGAACGTCGCCCACACCGTTTGCATTCAGTTCCAGATCGTCCCGATCAGCGATGAACCGCGCCTTCTGGTAGTGGCTGTATTTGCAGCTTGGAAAGGCCCCTTCGCCCCGCCAATGCGCCTGATACCGCCCGCCCTCGCCGAATTCCCGGAACTTCAGGCTGCAGGCAACCGTCTCTCCCTCGAACTCGATATGGCCCTTCACGATCCACTCTTTCGGTTGCATGGCTTAGCTACACCCCGATGTTCCGCCACATGTGTTGCATTTCATGCAGGTCCCGTTTCGGACCAGCGTATAGTTGCCGCATTCGCCGCAGGGATCGCCCTCGTAGCCCTGCATCCGCGCCTTGGTTCGCGCATCCATCGCCACAGAGCCCGTGGCCATCGCCGTGGACGTCCGCGCGCCCACCTCCGGCACCATGGTCGTCAGCGTGGCCATCGCCTCGCCCGAACCGTTCAGCGCGACCGCGCCCATGGCCCCGCCCTGCACCACCACCAGTTCCTGCGGCAGGCGCGAGCGGGTGAAGCCCGCCGACGCCACCTGGCGCAGCACGTCGATCGGCGAGGCCCCGGCGCTGTCGGGCACTTCGCGGAAGTTGCGCTTGCCCTCGCTTTCGCCCCGGCCCAGCTCGTCGAACGAGACGCCCTCGGGCTGGACATGGGCCAGATC
>CAYGRI010000499.1:0-3282 GCA_964352155.1 uncultured Maritimibacter sp.
GGGTCACCCCGTCGCACATCGCCGGAACCCCGCCGGCCACCTGGGCCGTGGCACCGACGGCGCGGGCCGCATCGCGGATCAGTTCGGGAAAGCGCTCGAACGGTTGATGCGCCGAGAGCATGTCGTTGTAGGCGGTGACGATCCCCAGGTTAGGGGCCTGGGCCGCGGCCAGCGTGCCCTGATCGCCGCCCATGGCCGCATAGGCATGGGCCTGGTTGCCGCAGGTCAGATGGGCGCGGCGCGGACCGGCCTCGACCAGCGCGTCTATCTTGTCGTTGTAGCGCTGACGGCTGTCGCGGCTGCGCGCGATGATCCGGTCGGTGACGGCTTCGATCTGGGGATGAAGGGGCATGGGAACCTTTCCGTTTCGCTCGGTCGGCGGGTCGTGGCGGGCAGTGACACATCATAGCAGACCAGGTTAGCGCTAACAAGCCCACAGGAAAGCCCACAGGAAAGCCCACAGGAAAGCTCGCAGGAAAGCCCGCAGGAAAGCCCTCTGGCAGGGTCGCCGGCAGGGCCGGTTCCGCTGCGTTGCAGCATCTGCATGGCGGGCTTGCGGGATTGTCTGTGCTCATTCCCGGTCAGAGCGCCTAGGTAACTGCCAAGCGAAACACACTTTCCTGAATAGGACGAGCCCGATGAAAAACTATGACACCAGCCATATCGACACCCTGGCCCTGGAACGCGAAGCCCGCCGTATGCAGGCCCGTGCGGTGGCTGACGGCGCGCGCCGGATCGGCCGCTGGGTGCGTGGCGCGTTTGGCAACTGATCCAGCGCAGACGCGACTGACTATAGACGGAAACCCGGCCCGGCGCCGGGTTTTTCGTTTTTGCGATGCGGCGTCTTTTGCGATTTCGGGCCTGCCGGATCTGCATTAACAAGGGCGCATGAATGATCGCCCCACCATCCGATTGCTTCCCAAGGCCGAAGCCCGCGCCATCCGGCACGGCTTTCCCTGGGTTTATGCCAATGAACTTGTGACCGACCGGCGGACCCGCGCGCTGGCGCCCGGCTCCCTGGCGGTGCTCGAAGACGCCGAGAGGCGGCCGATGGGTCTGGTCGCGGTCACGCCCGCCTCGCGCATCATCGCGCGGATGCTCGACCGTGATCCCGCCGCGCAGATTGACGTGGATTGGTTCGCCGCCCGCCTGCGCCAGGCGCTGACCCACCGCGAGGCCTTGTACGACGCCCCGTTCTACCGGCTTGTCCATGCCGAGGCAGACGGGCTGCCGGGCGTCGTCATCGACCGCTTTGGCGAGGTGGCGGTCATTCAGCCCAATGCCGCCTGGGCGGCGACGCATCTGGCGGATCTGACGCAAGCGCTGGTGCAGGTCACCGGTGTCACGGCGCTGGTCATGAACGGCAGCGGACGGGCGCGCGGGCTTGAGGGCTTGCCGGACGAAACCCGCGTGCTGCTGGGCGCGGTCGAGGGGCCGGTGCCGGTGCTGATGAACAGCGCCACCTATTTCGCCGATCTGCTGGGCGGACAGAAGACCGGGATCTTCTTTGACCAGCGCGAGAATCAGGCCTTTGTGCAGCGGCTGGCCAAGGGGCGACGGGTGCTGGATGTGTTTTCCCATGTAGGGGGCTTCTCGTTGGCCGCGCTGGCGGGCGGCGCGACAGAGGCGCTGGCGGTGGACAGTTCCGTTCCGGCGCTGGATCTGGCGCAGCGCGGGGCGCAGGCGATGGGGGCCGAGGCCCGCTTTGCCACCCGCCGCGGCGATGCCTTCGACGTGATGGCGGCGCTGGCGGCGGAGGGCGCGGTCCATGACCTTGTGGTCTGCGATCCACCTGCCTTTGCGCCGAACCGTCAGGCGCTGGACGCGGGGTTGCGCGCCTATGAACGGGTGGCGCGGCTGGCCTCTGCGCTTGTGGCGCCGGGAGGCTATCTGACCCTGTGCTCCTGTTCCCATGCGGCGGATCTGGCACAGTTTCGCGCCGCCTCGGCCCGGGGGATCGGCAAGGCGGGGCGCGGGCGGCAGATCGTCCATACCGGCTTTGCGGGGGGCGATCATCCGCAACTGCCGCAGCTGGCGGAATCGGGCTATCTCAAGACCCTGGTGTTTCGGCTGGATTGATGCGCGTCCTGATCGACGCCAATGTGCTGTACCCCACTGTGATGCGCGAGGTCGTGCTGGGCGTCGCACGGGCCGGGCTGTTCCGGCCACTGTGGTCGGCGCGGATTCTGGAGGAATGGGCGCGCGCGGCGCAAAAGCTGGGGCCTCAGGGCGAGGCTCAGGCCCGCGGCGAGATTGCGTTGCTGCGCGCCGCCTGGCCTGAGGCCGAGGTGCCGGAGGCGCCAGGAGTGGCCCAGCGGCTGTGGTTGCCCGACCCGGCAGATGTGCATGTTCTGGCGGTTGCGATCGCGGGCCATGCCGACATCGTGCTGACGGAGAACGCCCGCGACTTTCCCCGCAATATCCTGGCCGAAGAGGGGTTGGAGCGGTTGGGAGCCGATGCCCTGCTGATCCGCCTGCACGACACCGCGCCGCAGATTGTGTCGGAGGCCGCCGAGGCGGTGCGGGCCGAGGCAGAGCGGCTGTCCGGCGCGGATTGGCCGATGCGCAAGCTGTTGCGCAAGGCGCGGCTGCCGCGTCTAGGCAAGCGTCTGGACGCCTAGGTCCGGATCAGCCTTTCGGCACGCTGGATCCGCCCCATTTCGCCTCGTTCTTCTCGATCGCGGCGATGCGGTCGGCTGTTTTGGGGTGGCTCATCATCCATGCCGGGACGGGGCCTGACCCGTTGGTCAGGGATTCCAGCTTTTCGAACAGGGACTTTTGCGGCGCCGTGCCGATCCCGGCCTTGACCAGAAGGGCCGAGGCATAGGCATCCGCCTCGTATTCATCGGATCGGCTGAGGCGAGCGGCCAGAAGGCTGGCCAGCATATTGGCGATATAGACGCCGACGCCGGGGATGATCCGGCTGAGCACCATGGCCAGACCCACGCGCAGGGCGTTCTGGCCTGAAAAGTCGATCATCCGGCGCCGGGAATGGCCAAGGGCCACATGGCCCAGTTCATGGGCGATCACGGTCGACATCTCGGCGGCGCTGACCTCTCCGGCGCGGTATTTGTCAAAGAAGCCACGGGTGATGAAGATCCGGCCATCCGGTGCGGCCAGCCCGTTGACCGGCGCCACCTCGTAGATATGCACGCGGATCCGGTCCAGATCGAGGGCATGGGCCATCCGGTCGGTGAAGCTTTTCAGCATCGGGTCGGCCAGTTCGGTCGATTTGGCGTCAAGCTCTTTTCCCGTCCGCCAGGCGGAGAAGCGATACATGAC
>CAYGRI010000500.1:0-3263 GCA_964352155.1 uncultured Maritimibacter sp.
GACGATGGCCTACAAGATCAACAAGAACCGCAAGGGCCACTACGCCTTCCTGCGCACCGACGCCCCGGCGACCGCGATCCAGGAGATGGAGCGCCTGATGCGTCTGCATGACGACGTGATGCGCGTGATGACCATCAAGGTCGACACCCATGCCGAGGGACCCTCGGTCCAGATGCAGAAGCGCGACGAGCGTGAACCCCGCCGCGAACGCCGGAACTAAGGAGCACAAACCATGGCAACCAAACCATTTTTCCGCCGTCGCAAAGTATGCCCCTTCTCCGGCGACAATGCGCCCAAGATCGACTACAAGGACACCCGTCTGCTGCAGCGCTACATTTCCGAGCGTGGGAAGATCGTGCCCTCGCGGATCACCGCAGTCTCTGCCAAGAAGCAGCGTGAACTGGCCCGTGCGATCAAGCGCGCCCGCTTCCTCGCCCTTCTGCCCTACGCCGTGAAGTAAGGAGCCCCGAACATGGACGTCATTCTTCTCGAACGTGTGGCCAAGCTTGGCCAGATGGGCGACGTGGTCTCTGTCAAAGAGGGCTACGCGCGCAACTTCCTTCTGCCGCAGAAAAAGGCCCTGCGCGCCTCCAAGGACAACATCGCCGCCTTCGAAGGCCAAAAGGCGCAGCTAGAAGCCCGCAACCTGGAAACCAAGAAGGAAGCCGAAGATCTGGCAGGCCGTCTGGATGGCCAGAAGTTCATCGTGATTCGCTCTGCTTCGGATGCCGGTGCGCTGTATGGCTCCGTCTCGACCCGCGACGTCTCCGAAGTCGCCTCCGAGGCCGGGTTCACGCTGGATCGCAAGCAGGTGCAGATCATCAAGCCGATCAAGGAGCTTGGCCTGCACAGCGTTTCGGTCAACCTGCACCCCGAGGTCTCGGCCGAAGTCGTGCTGAACGTCGCCCGCAGCCCCGAAGAGGCGGAACTGCAGGCCGCCGGTCGCACGATCCAGGAACTGGCCGCCGAAGAAGAGGCCGCCGCGGAATTCGAGATCTCGGAACTCTTCGACGATATCGGCGCCGCGCAATCCGACGACGACGATCTTGCGGTCGACACGCCAGAAGGCAATGCCGGCGGCGACGAACAGCCCGGCTGATCCACCGACATCGCCGAACAGGTTAAGGCCGCTCCCACCGGGGCGGCCTTTTTCGTTGCTGACGGGCCGGACTCGCGCCCCCTGGCCGCTCACATTCCGGTGGGGCGCCTTT
This sequence comes from uncultured Maritimibacter sp., assembly GCA_964352155.1. Lineage (GTDB taxonomy): Bacteria > Pseudomonadota > Alphaproteobacteria > Rhodobacterales > Rhodobacteraceae > Psychromarinibacter. Next base: position 1,212 of record CAYGRI010000500.1, read on the forward strand.
GAACTGGGCGGCGCAAGCCTATCTGTCATCGGAATGCTCTTCACAGAAGGCCCGACATGACCCGTTTCCTCTTGCTCGCCCTCCTTGCCGCCAGCCCCGCCGCCGCGCAGTCGGACTTTTCCTGGTCGCCGCGCAACACCAGCCTGGCGCCCGCCTTTCCCGAACAATTCCGCGCGCCCCTCGCTCCCTCCGGCATCGCGCTGGAGACAGAAGTGGTGGCCGACGGCCTGTCGAACCCCTGGGGGATCGAGGTTCTGCCGGACGGCGCCGGTTTTCTGGTTACAGAGCGCGCGGGCGCCCTGCGCCATGTGGCCCGCGACGGCACCGTGTCCGCCCCGATCACCGGCATCCCCGATGTGGTCGCGATCCGTCAGGGAGGCTTGCTGGACGTCGCCCTCGCCCCCGATTTCACGGACTCGCGCCGGATCTACTGGACCTATGCCAAGCCCATCGGCCAATCCGACACCGCCACCGCCGCCGCGACCGGGATCCTGTCCGACGACATGACCGCCCTAACCGAGGTGCGCGACATCTTCGTCCAGGAACCTGCCGTGCCCGCGCCCATGCATTTCGGCAGCCGTCTGGCCTTTGACGGGGCGGGCCATGTCTTTATCACCACCGGCGAACACGCCCTGCGCGCCTATACGGTTCTGGCGCAGGACCTTGGCACCACCTTCGGCAAGGTCGTCCGCCTGACGCTGGACGGAGAGATTCCCGCCGACAATCCCCATGTGGGCGAGGCGGGCACCCTGCCCTCGATCTGGTCGTCAGGCCACCGCAACATCCAGGGCGCCGCCTTCTGGAACGGCGCGCTCTGGACGATCGAGCACGGCCCCAAGGGCGGGGATGAGCTGAACCTGCCCGAGCCCGGCGGGAATTACGGCTGGCCCGTGGTGACCTATGGCGAGAATTACAACGGCAGCCCTGTGGGCGACGGCATCGCCTCTGCCCCCGACTTCATAGAGCCGGTGTATTTCTGGGATCCGGTGATCGCGCCGTCGGGAATGCATCCCTATGACGGCGCCCTGTTCCCGGACTGGCAGGGCGACCTTCTGATCGCCTCGCTGAACCCCGGCGGCGTCGTCCGCTTGCGGATCGAGGACGGCATGGTGGTGGCGGAAGAGCGTTTGCTGCACCGCTTTGACCGGGTCCGCGACATCGAGGTCGATGACGACGGCGCCATCCTGATCCTGACGGACAGGTCCAATGGCAAGCTGATCCGTCTGACCCCCGGCGGCTAGATCCTGTCGTCCCCGGATCGGAGCCGCACCGCCAAAACCCGCATCGCGGAAGGCTTTGCCAGGCACGCGCCTTCGGTCCGGCCCATCAGGTCTCGTTGGCCCAAAAGGCTCCGTTGCCATGCACACAGTCGGCCTCTGGCTGCCCGGGCGGCTCCGGGGCCGCTTGAGCGCAGCTCAGTCCGAGGCGCCCCATGGCAAAGCCCGTCAAGCGGCGCCATCATCCCCCGCCACTTCGGACAAGGCCGCATGGACCAGACGCCGGGCCATTCCGACATCCGTTGGCCAGTGGCGCCCCGCCGCAGCGCCCGTCAGGCGGCGCTGTGCTCCATCATCGCTTCGGACAAGGCTGCGTAGGCCAGGCGCCAGGCCGTCTCGACATCCGCAGGCAGATCATCGTCAAGCACATGGCGCAGGGTCGCGATCAGCGCCTCTTCCATCGGAACGAACATCGCGGGGGTGATTCCCAGCCGCCGGTGCAGATCCCCAAGCTCTGAAATCTCGGCCTTCATCGCCCCGGGCGTCTCCAGCGCGGCGATCAACATCCCCAGCGTGGTCATGAATTTCATCCCCTGCCCGGCAAGATCGTCGCGGAACAGCCCGCGCAGCTCGGGTCCTTCCCGAAACAGCGCTTCGTAGAAATAGACAGAGGCCGGCTGCACCCGCGCTGTCAATTTGTCATGGCTCCACCGAAGCAAAGCAATCTGTTCATAAGTCAGTGCCATCGCGCATCCTCTTTGGTTTGCCCCCAATCTGCCGGGCCAAGGCCAGGGCAACCTTGATCCATCTCAACCCAGGGGTGCGGGGGTAGGGA
>CAYGRI010000501.1:0-3237 GCA_964352155.1 uncultured Maritimibacter sp.
CGCTCGGGCGGAGGGGCATGTGATGGCGTTTCACGAGGTCCGGTTTCCCGAGAACATCAGCCGCGGCGCCCGTGGCGGGCCGGAGCGGCGCACCCAGATCGTCGAACTCGCCTCGGGCGATGAGGAACGCAACGCCAGCTGGGCGAACAGCCGCCGCCGCTACGATGTCGCCTACGGCATCCGCCGCGCGGACGATCTGGCGGCGGTCGTCGCCTTCTTCGAGGCGCGAAACGGACGCCTGTATGGCTTTCGCTTCAAGGACTGGGGCGACCACAAGTCCTGCCTGCCTTCGGGTACGCCATCGCCAACCGACCAGGCGATTGGCACCGGTGACGGCGCGACGACCGCCTTCCAGCTGGTGAAGCACTATGCCTCCGGTGCGCAATCCTGGACGCGCGCCATCGCCAAGCCGGTTACCGGAACCGTGCGCATTTCGCTCGCCGGGGTCGAGCAGCCCTCCGGCTGGTCGGTCGACACCGCCACCGGCGTCGTCACCTTCGGCACCGCGCCGGGCGCTGGCGTCGCCATCACCGCCGGGTTCGAGTTCGACGTGCCAGTCCGCTTCGACACCGACGCGCTCGACGTGACGCTCGACCTCGAGCGGCTCGGCTCGATCACCTCCATTCCGCTTCTGGAACTGCGCCGATGAAGACCCTTGATCCCGCGCTGCAGGCGCATCTCGACGAGGGCACGACGACGCTTGCCTGGTGCTGGCGGATCACGCGGGCCGATGGTGTCACCTTTGGCTTCACCGATCACGACCGGACGCTCAGTTTCGACGGGACCGACTTCGAGCCCGAGAGCGGCCTGACGGCGTCCGAGGTTCGCTCCGGCTCCGACCTGTCGGTAGATGCGCAGGACGCAGAGGGCGTGCTGACTTCGGACCGGATCACCGAGACCGACATACTCGACGGTCGCTGGGACAATGCTGAGGTCGAGGTCTGGCGTGTGAACTGGGCGGACACCGGCCAGCGCGTTCTGATGCGCCGCGGGGCCATCGGCCAGATCCGGCGTGGGCGGTTGGCCTTCGTCGCCGAGGTCCGCTCGCTCGCCCATGTGCTGGGGCAGACGGTCGGGCGGACCTTCCAGGCGACCTGTGATGCCGCGCTAGGGGATGCGCGCTGTGGGGTCGATCTGGAGGACCCCGGCTACAAGGGAACGGGCACCGTCATCGATCTCCTGCGCGACCGGGCCTTTACGGCCTCGGGGCTCGGCGACTTCGAGGCCGGCTGGTTCACCTTCGGCGCGGTGGACTGGACGAGCGGCGCGAACGCGGGACGGCGGTCTGAGATCATCGCACATGACCTGACTGACGGTATTGCGCTGCTGACGCTTCTGGAAGCGCCGGTCCGGTCCATCGCGGCCGGTGATGCTTTCACCATTCGTGCAGGCTGCGACAAGCGTATCGAGACCTGCGGCGCGAAGTTCGCCAACACCGTCAATTTCCGGGGCTTCCCGCATATCCCCGGCCAAGATGCGGTGCTGCGCTACGCCACGAAGGATGGCGGCCACGAGGGGGCCGTACTGTGAGCGCCGATTCCGAGCGCGTCATCGCCATCGCGCGCTCCTGGCTCGGCACGCCGTATCACGATCAGGCCAGCCTTCGGGGCGTGGGTTGTGACTGCCTCGGCCTCGCCCGGGGCGTCTGGCGCGAGGTGGTGGGGCCCGAGCCGTTCCCGATCCCGCCCTATAGCCGCGACTGGGGCGAAACCGGGCTGCGCGAGGTTCTGGCCGAGGGCGCGCGCACCATGATGATCGAGGTGCCTCCCGCCGACGCTGGGCGCGGCGCGCTCGTGCTGTTCCGGATGATGCCGCGCGCAATCGCAAAGCATGTCGGGATCCTCACGGGCCCCGCCACCTTCGTCCACGCCTACGAGCGGCTCGGCGTGATCGAGGAGCCGCTCACTACGTCCTGGCGGCGGCGCATCGCCTTCGCCTTCCTGTTCCCGCAACGCTGAGACCCCCGACATGGCCACGCTTGTCCTCGGTGCCGCTGGCGCCGCCATTGGCGGTTCGATCGGCGGCGCGATCCTTGGCGTGAGCGCCGCGACGATCGGCGGCTTCATCGGCTCCACCATCGGCTCGGTGGTCGACAGCTGGATCATCTCGTCGCTGGCTCCGACGCAACGCATCGAGGGCGCGCGGCTCGACACGCTGCGCATCACCTCGGCCACCGAAGGGGCGGTGATCCCGCGGCTCTATGGTTGCATGCGCATGGGCGGCAACATCATCTGGGCGACCGATTTCCGCGAGGAGACGAAGACCACCACGCAGGGCGGCGGCAAGGGTGGTGGGGGTGGCGGCAAGGTCAAGACCACCGAATACTTCTACTATGCCTCGTTCGCCGTTGCGCTCTGCGAGGGGCCGATCACGGGCATTGGGCGCATCTGGGCCGACGGGAAGCTGCTGGACACCGCCGGGATCACGTGGCGCTGGTATCCGGGCGACGAGAGCCAGACGACCGATCCGTTTATGTCTGCGAAAATGGGCGTGGCCAACACGCCAGCATATCGGGGCACGGCCTATGTCGTTTTCGAGGACCTGCCGCTCGGGAACTACGGCAACCGCATCCCGCAGCTGAGTTTCGAAGTCTTCCGTCCGCTGGCCGATCCGGACACGGCAGAGGGTCTCACGCAGGCGGTGACCATGATCCCGGCATCCGGCGAGTTCGCCTATGCCACACAGCGCATCCGGAAGGGCAGCAGCGGATCTCAGACGCCCGAGAACCTCAACGCGCTGACCGACACCGCAGACATGGTGGTGGCACTGGACCGCCTGCAAGCCATGGCCCCGAAGGTCGAAAGCGTATCGCTTGTGGTGGCCTGGTTCGGCGACGATCTGCGCGCTGGAAACTGCGAGGTGCGGCCCGGCGTCGAGGTCACCGCCAAATCGACCACGCCGTCGGCATGGTCCGTCAATGGCGTCAGCCGGGCGAATGCCTTTCTGGTCAGCCGCGACGACCAGGATCGCCCGGTCTATGGCGGCACGCCCGCCGACTTCGCTGTCGTGCAGGCGATCCAGGAGATGAAGGCGCGCGGGCTGCGCGTCACTTTCTATCCGTTCATCCTGATGGACGTGCCGCCGGACAACGCGTTGCCGAACCCGTATTCCGACAATGCCACCGAGGTGGGTCAGCCCGCGTTCCCATGGCGCGGCCGGATCACCTGTTCGCCGGCGGCGGGCTATGCCGGGACGGTAGACAAGACCGCCGCAGCCGCAAGCCAGGTTGCCGCGCTG
>CAYGRI010000502.1:0-3168 GCA_964352155.1 uncultured Maritimibacter sp.
ATCGAGGGTTATGCCTCATTGTTCGGCAAGATCGACCAGGGCGGCGATGTGGTGGGCAAGGGGGCCTATGCCGCGTCGCTGGCCAAGCTGGGGGCGGCCCGGCGCCGGGTCAAGATGCTGTGGCAGCATGATCCGGCCCAGCCCATCGGTGTCTGGGATGAAGTGCGCGAAGATGCCAAGGGCCTGTATGTCAAGGGCCGGATCCTCGCCGATGTGGAAAAGGGCCGCGAGGCCGTGGCGCTGCTGGAGGCGGGCGCGATTGACGGTCTGTCGATCGGCTATCGCACGGTCCGGGCGCAGAAGGATGACAAAGGCCGCCGGCTTTTGTCCGAGCTGGAGCTTTGGGAAGTGTCGCTGGTGACCTTTCCGATGCTTCCGGACGCACGGGTCGGAGCCAAGGGCGATGCGCCCAAGCAGGCAGAAGACCTGATGCGTGAGGTGGCGGTGGCGCTGATGACGGCCCGCCGGGCGCTGGCCCAGGGCTGAGCCAGCGCGCAATTCCCAAGAAGGAGATCGGGATGAGCAAGACCGAGAGCGCGGTCGAAACCAAGGCTCGGCCCGGGCAGGATTTGCCCGACGGGCTGAGTCCGGCGGAGGCGGTCAAGACCGCATTGGCCGGGTTCGTATCAGACCTGGGGGTATTCCAGGCAGACATGGCATCGAAATTTCAACAGCAGGAAGAGCGTATTATGAAGCTTGATCGGAAATCCCTGACCCGGGCGCGCCCGGCCCTGGCCTCTGCCGCCGAGACCGAAGCGCCGCATCAGAAGGCCTTTGACAGCTATGTTCGCAGCGGTGACGATGACGCGCTGCGCGGCCTTGCGCTGGAAGGCAAGGCGATGAACACGGCGGTGGCGGGCGACGGCGGCTATCTGGTCGACCCCGAGACCTCGGCGACGATCCAGGGCGTGCTGAATGCGACCGCGTCGCTGCGTGCGATCTCGACCGTCGTCAATGTCGAGGCGACGTCCTATGACGTGCTTATCGATAGCACCGATTCCGGTGCGGGCTGGGCCAATGAGACCGATCCCGCAGCCGAGACGGGCACCCCGACCATCGAGCGTATCACCATTCCGCTGCACGAGCTGTCGGCCCTGCCCAAGGCCTCGCAGCGTCTGCTGGACGACAGCGCCTTTGACATTCAAAGCTGGCTGGCCGGTCGCATCGCCGAGAAATTCGCGCGGTCCGAAGCCACCGCCTTTGTCACCGGCAATGGCGCGGACAAGCCCACCGGCTTTCTGACGCATCCGACCGCGCTTGCCGGGACGGAAGTCTGGGGTCAGCTGGGGCATGTCAACACCGGTGTAAACGGCGGCTTCGCGGCCTCTGACCCGGCGGATGCGATTGTCGATCTCGTCTATGCGCTGGGGGCGGAATACCGCGCAAACGGGACTTTCGTGATGAATTCCAAGACCGTCGCCGCAGTGCGCAAGCTGAAGGATACCGACGGCCGGTTCCTGTGGTCCGACGGGCTGGCAGCGGGTGAGCCCGCACGGCTGATGGGCTATCCGGTGCTGGTGGCCGAAGACATGCCCGACATCGCGACGGATGCCCTGGCGATTGCCTTTGGCGATTTCGCCGCCGGCTACACGATTGCCGAGCGTCCCGACCTGCGCATCCTGCGCGACCCGTTCTCGGCCAAGCCGCATGTGCTGTTCTATGCGACCAAGCGCGTGGGTGGGAATGTTAGCGATTTCAAGGCGATCAAGCTGCTAAGATTCTCGGCCTGATCGACCGGAGACTGACATCCCGGCGCGCCCAGTAGGGCTTGCCGGGATGTTCGGGCGCTTGCCACAGGGCGGCGCCCAGCGTGATCCCCGGGCCCGTCCGGCCTGAGGGGCATGCGCCTGGTCCCGCAGGGCGATGTCAGATCGTCTTGCCACGGATGCGGCGTGGGGGATTGGGGGTCACCCCAAGATCGGAGAGAATCCATGATGTTAATGGAGCAGACCGCGGTGCCGCTGGAGGCATTGCCGGTATCGGAATTCAGAAACCACCTGCGGCTTGGCAGCGGGTTTGCGGACGATACGATCCAGGACGGTGTGCTGGAGCAATATCTGCGCTCGGCCATGGCGGCGATCGAGGCGCGCACCGGCAAGGTCCTGCTGTCGCGGACCTTTGGCTGGACGCTGACAGGCTGGCGGCAAGCGGACAGCCAGGCGTTGCCGGTCGCGCCGGTCACGGCCATCGCGGCAGTCAAGGTGCTGGATCGCAACGGGGCGGAAACGGTTGTCGATCCGGAGCGCTACAGCCTGGCGGTCAGTTCGCAGCGGCCCCGGCTGGTGGCCACGAGCCTGCACTTGCCCAACATCCCCAGCCAGGGCTCGGCGGAGATCAGTTTTGTCGCCGGGTTTGGCGCCGCCTGGTCCGACTTGCCGGCGGATCTGGCCCATGCCGTGTTCCTGCTGGCGGCGCATTACTACGAGCATCGGTCGGCAGTGATGACCGGCGAGGCGATGATCCCCTTCGGGGTCAGCCTGCTGCTTGATCGGTATCGCACGGTCCGTCTGCTTGGGGAGGGTGCCGGATGAAACTGCCGACGCTGAACCGCAAGCTGAAGCTTGAAGTGGCCAGCCGGGACCGGGACTCGGCCGGCGGATATGTGACCAACTGGACGGTTCTGGGGGAGATCTGGGCCAAGATCTCTCCGGGCACGGGGACCGAGGCAGAATCCTCGGGGCTGTCCCTGGCGAAGGTCCCGCTGAAGATCATCGTGCGCGCGGCGCCTGCGGGTTCTCCGCAGCGACCGTTGCCGGGGCAAAGGCTGCGCGAGGAAGGCCGGATCTACAACATCCTGGCGGTGGCAGAGGCGGATGCAGGAGCGCGGTTCCTGACGTTGTTCGCGCAGCAAGAAGAGGTGGCGGCATGAGCTATGGCATGTCTGCGGCCTTGCAGGGTGCGGTGTTTCAACGGCTGGAAAGCCACGCCGCACTGACCGCGCTGGTGGGCGCGGGGATTTACGATGCGGCGCCGCCGGGTGCTGTGCCCAAGCTGTATGTGACGCTGGGGCCGGAACAGGCGCGGGACCGGTCGGACGGCACGGGCGGTGGGGCGATCCATGACTTTTCGGTCAGCGTGGTGACCGAGGAGACCGGCTTTGCGGATGCCAAGGCGGCGGCGGCTGGCGCGGTGCGGCAGAGGATCTGCTGTCGGCCGAGATCCAGGGCG
>CAYGRI010000503.1:0-3160 GCA_964352155.1 uncultured Maritimibacter sp.
CTCGCACGGCAGGGTGTCGGTGCGCTGATATTCCCAGCCTTCCGCGCCGTGCTGGTTCATCAGCTCGGACAGGACATGAGCGAACCGCGCATCGGTTCCCTTCACGCCCCGGGTCTTCGCGGCCTTTTTCGGCGCGGGCACAACCTTGTATTCGTAACGCGGCATCGGCTTCCCCTCAGATTCTGTGCAGGACGTTACCAAAGCGCGCCCGCAAGGAAAAGCACCCCGCCGCGCCCGGTGCGAAATTCAGCGTCGCCCCGCCGCCGCCGGATCGGATGGTGGGCGGGGCGCCGCCGCCAGCCGCGCCGCGATCCGGTTGCGCATTGCAGTGGCCTTTTCATGGTAGAAGGGCAAATGCTCCGGGTCATAGACCTCCAGCGCTGCCTGCAGATGCGCCAGGGCCGCTGCCAGATGCGGGCGCGGATCGGCGGTTGTGGGGTGGTCGGCGATGGCTTCTTCGGTGAACGCCAGGTTCTCCTGCGTCATGGCCCATTGCACCGGATGGTCGTCCCGGGTGCGGATGGTGAGCGCGTCGTGATAGGCGGCGGCGGCCTCTGCCAGCAGGGCCGTGCCCTCGGCGCCGCCGGTGCGGCTGCCTTGTTGCCCCAGCGCGCTGCCCAGGTTGTTTTGCGTTTGCGCCCAGTCCACCGGATTGTCGGCGCGGGTGCGGATTGTCAGGGCGCAGCGATAGGCGGCGACGGCCTGTGCCTGCAGCAGGATTACACGGGATCCGCCTTAGCTGTCGCCCTGCTGCGCTCGGTGTTGTGGATAAGAGACAGGCGTTTGGGCCCAGTCCACCGGATGTTCGGCGCGGGTGCGGATGGAAAGGGCGAAGCGATAGGCGGCGACGGCTTCTGCCAGCAGCGCGGTGCCTTCGGCGCCGTCGGTGCGGCTGCCCTGCCGGGCCAACGCATTGCCGAGGTTGTTCTGCGTGTGGGCCCAATCCACCGGATGGTCGGTCCGGGTGCGAAGGGTGAGGGCGTCGCAATAGGCGTTGACGGCCTCGGCCAGCAGCTCGGTGCCCTCTGCACCGCCGGTTCGGCCGCCCTGATCCTGAAGCGCGTTGCCGAGTTTGGTTTGCGCCTGGGCCCAGAGCGTCGGCGCGGTGAACTCGTCAACCTCGGCAAGCGCCGCGCGGATCATGGTTGCTGACAGCGCAAGACCGGCCCAGCCATAGCGCAGACCATGGGCGTACAGCGCCTCGCTGTACCGCAACCGCCGCCGGGCCGGTTCCAGCGGGTCAATCGCCGCGAAACTGTCGGCGGCGGCGGACACCAGCCTATGGGCCTGCTCCACCCGTCCGCGCAGCAGGGCGTTGCGGGCGCGCAGTTCTGCGGTGTCGGCGGCGATATCCAGTTCGGCCGCCTGAACATCGGCCAGCCGCGCCTCCACCGCGTCAAAGTCCAGCCGCTCCGCCGCTGCCAGTGCGGCAGCCTTGAGGGCGCTCAGCCCCAGGGCCCTGTCGTCGATGGCCTCGATCTCGGCCCGGTAGCTGCGGTATTCCTCGGCCTTGTTGGTCAGGAATTCCACCAGCGTGGCACGGCCGCCGCCGGGCGCGTCGCCGAATTGCCGGGCCAAGGCAACAAGGTCATCCAGCGACAGCGCGTCGGAATTCCGCATCGCCGCGCCAAAGCCGCCCGTCCGGGTCAGCAGCTCTTGCAGCATCGCGTGGGTTTTCGCATCGGCTGCCGCCTGCGCGTCGCCAAGGCGGGTGATCTCGGCCAACAAGACGGCCAGATCTTCGGACATCCGGTCGATTTCCGCCAGAATCGCTGCGTTGCCGGAGGCCGCGCCGATCACAAGGCGCTCGATCTCCTTCAGGCTTTCTTGCGTGTAGATCTTGTGAAAGTCGTCTTCCTTGCGCAATTCCTCGTAGGCGGCGGCAAGGATTGTCTTCAAGATACCCTCGACATCGTCTTGCGCGGGCACCGGCACGCCGTCGAAAATGGTGTGATACAGGGTGTCGGGAAATCCCTGACGCGCGCTGGCCTCCTTGAGCTTTTGCACGTCAAAGGTGATGTCGCGGCGATGGTCTTTCAGCAGTTGCAGGGCCGCCGTGACACCTCTTTGGTTGCCCTCGTGGTCGCTGTCCAGCGCCGCTGCGGCCTGTTTCACGGCCCGGCGCGCGCGCGCCTTGTCGCCGCGGCAGTATTTGTCGAACAGGATCATCGAGATGATCGCTATGCCGGTTGGCCCCGCCGCAGAGACTGCCACGCCAACGGCGCTCAAGCCCCACAGGCAAAGGCCGATCCCATGGTACACCAGATTCTGCCGGTCACTCATCCCGATCCCTCACCCGCTATCAGATAGCACGGTAACGGCCCGGGATCGGGCAAGCAACGCTGGCCTGACGGGGTGGGAGAACGCGGTTGCACCGGAAATCAGAGGGTTGCCCCACACGCCCCGTCGGGCCCGCCCGCCTGAATGGTGAATGGCTAACCCTGAACGCGGAACCCTGATCGCTGCCTGCGGTCGCGGGCGGATCCGGTCCGGACCCGCCAGCCGAGGCTTATCATTCGGCGAGTTTCTTCGCCACCAGCTCGTTCACGGCTTTCGGGTTGGCCTTGCCGCCGGTCGCCTTCATCACCTGGCCCACGAACCAACCGGCAAGCTTGGGGTTCGCCTTGGCCTTCTCCACCTGCGCGGGATTGGCGGCGATCACCTCGTCCACCGCCGCCTCGATCGCGCCGGTGTCGGTGACCTGCTTCATCCCTCGCGCTTCGACAATCTCCGCCGGGTCGCCGCCCTCGGTATAGACGATCTCGAACAAATCCTTCGCGATCTTGCCAGAGATGTCGCCCCTGCCGATCAGCTCCACGATCCCGCCCAGTTGCGAAGCCGAGATCGGGCTCTCCGTTATGTCGTGGTCTTCCTTCTTCAAACGCCCGAACAGCTCGTTGATGACCCAGTTGGCGGCCAGCTTGCCGTCGCGCCCCTCGGCCACCGCCTCGAAATAGGCCGCCGAATCCACATCCGCCGTCAGCACCCCGGCATCGTATTCCGTCATGCCGTAGGCCGTCACGAACCGCGCCTTCTTCTCGTCCGGCAATTCCGGCAGCGTGGCCGCGATGTCGTCGACCCAGGCCTGCTCGATCTCCAGCGGCGGAAGGTCGGGACAGGGGAAGTAGCGGTAATCATGTGCCTCTTCCTTGGACCGCAT
>CAYGRI010000504.1:0-3158 GCA_964352155.1 uncultured Maritimibacter sp.
ATGCCTGACGCCGCCGCCGGTCTACAGCCATGGCGCGCAAAAGGTGCGGTGCTGGCGGCTTGACCCGGCAATGCCCGCGCATTTGCGCGCCGGGGTCCCCGCATGAGCCGCGCCATCGTGCAGATCAAAGACCTGAAGATGCATTTCCCCACGCGGCGCGGTCCATTGAAGGCCGTGGACGGGGTCAACCTGAGCATTGCGCGGGGCGAAACGCTGGGCCTTGTGGGGGAAAGCGGCTGCGGGAAATCGACCTTGGCCCGCGCGATGATCCGGCTTTATCATCCCACGGCGGGGCAGATCCTGCTGGACGGGGTGGATATCACGCAGATGTCCGACACGGCGCTGCGCCCGCACCGGCGCAAGATGCAGATGATCTTTCAGGATCCGGTCGCCGCCCTGAACGGCCGCATGACCGTGGGCGAAGCGATTGCCGAACCGCTGGAGATCGCGGGAATCGGCTCTCGCGCCGGCCGCGAAGCCACGGTCAAGGCACTGCTGCACAAGGTCGGGCTGGGGGCAGATACCCATGACCGGTTCCCGCATGCATTCTCGGGTGGTCAGCGGCAGCGGATCGGGATCGCCCGGGCCATCGCGCTGGAGCCGGATCTGATCATCTGCGACGAACCGATCAGCGCGCTGGACGTCTCGATCCAGGCGCAGATCGTCAACATGCTGTCAGAGCTGAAACGCGACATGGGGCTGGCCTATCTGTTCATCACCCATGATCTGTCGATGCTGCGCCATATCGCCGACCGCATCGGTGTGATGTATCTGGGCAAGCTGGTCGAAATCGCTCCGGCCGAGGCGCTGCAGACCCGGCCTCGGCACCCCTATACCCAGCTTTTGTGGTCGGCGATCCCCGTGCCGGACCCGACCGCGCGACGGGACGATCCGTTCGAGACGGGCGAGGTGCCAAGCCCGCTCGACCTGCCATCCGGCTGCCGGTTCCGGACCCGCTGTCCTCTGGCCAGCCCGGTCTGCGCGCAAACAGAACCCGATTTGCAAGACCAGGGGACCGGCCATGCGGTTGCCTGCCATCACCCGTTGCCACCCCAAGGTGGCGCCACCGTCGCCCAAGGAGACTAGACATACATGCGAAACCTCATGATGACTGCCGCGCTCGCGGCGCTTTTGACCGGCCCCGTCTGGGCCGCAGGCGATTTGACCTATGTGGTCAACAACGAAAGCGCCACCTACGACCCCGGCCTGACCTCGGAAACCTTCGCCGCCCCGATCATCGGCAACACGTTCGAGGGCCTCGTCCGTTTCAACAAGGAAGGCGAGATCGAAGGCGCCATGGCCGACAGCTGGGAGATCTCCGCCGACGGGCTGACCTATACGTTCCACCTGCGCGATGCGCTCTGGTCCGATGGCCAGCCGGTGACGGCGCAGGATTTCGTCTATGCCTGGATGCGCGTGCTGAACCCGGCCTCTGGCGCGAAGAACCCGTCCCAATTCTATCTGATCGACGGGGCCGAGTCGCATTATGCCAATGGCGGCACCGGCGACGTGGCCATCTCTGCCCCCGATGACAGGACGCTGTCCTTCACCCTGACGAACCGCATCCCCTATATGATGCAGCTTCTGGCCTATACCAACTGGTTCCCGGTGCGGCAGGACGTGGTCGAAGCCGACCCCGAAGGCTGGACCCGCGAGTCCGCGACCTTCATCGGCAACGGCCCGTTCAAGGTCACCGAGTTCAACTTTGGCGAATCCGTCGTCTTTGCCAAGAATGACAATTACTATGACGCCGACGCGGTATCGCTGGACACGCTGACGTTCCGGTTGATCCCCGATCAGGCCACGGCGCTGACGGCGATGGAATCCGGCCAGGTCGACGGGATCGAAGCCGTGCCCGCCCCGGAGATCCCCCGCCTGATGGCCGAAAGCGATGCCTTCATGATCGTGCCCGCGCTGGGCACCACCTATGCCTTCTTCAACCCAGGCAAGTCGCCGCTGGACGATGTGCGGGTCCGCAAGGCGCTGTCGATGGCGGTGAACCGTCAGGACATCGTGGACTTCGTGCTGCAATCCGCCGACCAGCCGGCGATTGGTCTGGTGCCCTACGGGATGACGCTGGACGGGCAGGACTTCCGCGATGGCACCGACAGCTACGGCCTGTCCGTCAACGCCCAGCCAGAGGCCGCCGCGGCTTTGCTGGCCGAGGCAGGCTATCCAGATGGTGAAGGCTTCCCCGAGACGATCTTTGTGACCTATACCTCTCCGCCGATCGAAAAGCTGTTGGAGGCAATCCAGCAGATGTGGAAGGAAAACCTGAACATCGACGTAGAGATCGAAGCGACCGAATGGCAGGTCTACTACCCCGAAGTGCAGAAGATCGAGTATCAGATCGCACAGATGGGCTGGGGCGCGGATTATCCGCATCCGATGACCTTCCTCGACGTGTTCCTGCCCGACAGCCCGAACAATCTGGCCGCCTGGAAAAGCCCGGACTTCGCCGCCGCCCTCGATGCCGCGAAAGCGACCGATGACGAGGCCGAAAGCCTTGCCCATATGCGCGAGGCAGAGGCCATTCTGATGAACGATCACGTGATCCTGCCGATGTATCATCGCTATAACTACATGATGATGTCGCCGGAGGTCGAAGGGTTCTGGCGGTCGACGCTGAACGTGCCCTATTTCAAGGACGTCACAATCAGCAACTAAAACAAGACCGCGATGGCAGGCCCGGCCGGGTTTGCCATCGGCGGTGATTTTGGCGGCGGGCTGGCTCGGATTGTCTGAGCAGCCAGATACCGTTTTCCGGAGCATGCCGCGCAAAAGTGGGTACCGGTTTTGCGCGGCTTGGGCTTTCAGACAGCCTGAGAATGTCTTGCGACCGCGATTGAACGCGGTACGCATCCAGCAGGATGCGCCGCCGTCGATATCCGCTCCGGCGGCAGGGCCTTTGTCTCGATGCGCAGCTTTGTGTCGGCCGGGCGCTTCGATCTTCGCCGATCTAGGCGCGGATCGGTCGCGGCCCGCGCCTTGGCCCGTCTGGTGCCCTTTCAGAACGCCGACGATCTGGGCGTCACGGAACCGCCTTGCCTGCATCGTCTGTCCCCTCGTTAGGGAAAAGCCAAGCCTCAAATCGAGGACTCTTGCGCGGCGACACAGATGCCCTGAAGGTCTTTCCGATCCAGCGGGTTGGAGCGCGT
>CAYGRI010000505.1:0-3144 GCA_964352155.1 uncultured Maritimibacter sp.
GGATGGCGGCGGCGGCTTGGATCTCGGTCAGGATCGTCTCTGTGCGGTCCAGAACGTTCATCTCGTAATTCTGGGCATCCGGCGCATGGGGCGGCGGCACCGGCGGATCCTCGGGGCGGGCGCGGGGCGTCAGAATGTAGAATTCCAGCTCTGTCGCGATCACCGGCGTCAGCCCGCGCGCGGCAAAGCGGTCGCGCATCGCGGCCAGCTTGTCGCGGCTGGACAGGTCGCTGACCGTCTCGCCATCCTCGGTCATCTCGCAGAGCACCTGAACGACATGCCCCTCGGCCCAGGGCACCGGTTTCAGCGTGCCCGGCACCGGCACCATCACCCCGTCGGGATCGCCGACAGAGATGCCCAGGCCGGTCTCGGGGATTTCTTCGCCCATGATATTTGGGGCATAGGTGGAAATCGGCAGCCGCACCGCCCCCTCGGCCAGCTTCCTGGCATCGTCGCCCGGCAGCCATTTGCCGCGATGGATCGCGTTGATATCGGCCAGCAGCAGCTCGATCCGGTCAGGCGTGCCATGCTGCGCCGTATAGGCGGCGAAGTCGTCCAGAAAGTCGCTCATTGCCTGGCCGCCGCCCGGGCGTCGCGGTCGCGCGCGACGATGGCGCGTTTCGAAATCAGCGAGGCTGCGATGACGCCGGTCGCGACGATGGCGATCAGCAGGGTGGACAGGGCGTTGATCTCGGGGCTGACCCCCAGACGGACCGAGGACCAGATCTTCATCGGCAGGGTGGTGGCGCCGGGACCGGCCGTGAAAGAGGCAATCACAAGATCATCCAGGGACAGGGTAAAGGCCAGCAGCCAGCCCGAGATCACGGCGGGTGCGATGATCGGCAGGGTGACCAGACGAAAGGCGTCGAACGGGGTGCAGCCCAGGTCCAGAGCGGCCTCTTCCAGCGAACGATCAAAGGAGGCAAGGCGCGACGAGACCACGACCGACACGTAACACATCGAAAACGTGGTATGCGCCAGCACGATGGTCAGCACGCCCCGGTCAAGGCCGATGCCGATGAACAAGAGCAGCAGCGACAGGCCTGTGATCACCTCTGGCATGACCAGCGGCGCATAGATCATCCCCGAAAACAGCGTCCGCCCCATAAAACGGCCGCCCCGCACCAGGGTATAGGCCGCCATCGTCCCCAGCACGGTCGCGATGGTCGAAGAGATCACGGCGACCTTCAGCGTCACCCAGGCGGCTTCCAGAAACGCCTCGTTTCCCAGCAATTCGCCGTACCATCTGGTCGAAAATCCGGCCCAGACCGTCACCAGCTTCGAGGCGTTGAAACTGTAGACGATCAGCAGCAGCATCGGCAGATACAGAAAGGCAAAGCCCAGCGTCAGCGAGGTCGCGTTGACCCAGGAAAAGCGTCTCATGGCATGGGCCCCGCGGCGGTCATCCCTCGGCCTCGCGTTGTTTTTGCTCGTTGCGCTGGAACAGAACGATGGGCAGGATCAGGATCACCAGCAGAATGACCGCCACGGCGCTGGCGACGGGCCAGTCGCGGTTGTTGAAGAATTCCTCCCACAGCACCTTGCCGATCATCAGCGTTTCGGATCCGCCCAGCAGCGAGGGAATGACGAATTCGCCGATGGTGGGGATGAAGACCAGAAAACACCCCGCCACGATGCCGGGCACCGATAGCGGGATGGTCACCAGCCAAAAGGCCGACAGGCGCGAACAGCCCAGATCCTCGGCCGCCTCCAGCAGCGATCCATCCATCTTTTCCAGCGTCGCATAGATCGGCAGGATCATGAACGGCACATAGGTGTAAACGATGCCGATATAGACCGCGACATTGGTGTTCAGGATCGCCAGCGGCTCGCCAATCAGCCCCAGCGCCAGCAACGCCTGGTTCAGATAGCCTTCCTCTGCCAGGATCCCCATCCAGGAATAGACCCGGATCAGAAAGCTGGTCCAGAACGGCAGGATCACCAGCATCAGCAGGGTGGGGCGCCAGCCCTCTGGCGCGCGGGCCATGGCATAGGCGACGGGATAGCCCACCAGCAGCGTCAGCATGGTGGCGATCAGGGCGATGCGCAGGCTGGACAGATAGGCCTTCCAATACAGGTCGTCCGAGGTCAGAAAGACGAAATTCTCAAGATCCAGCTGCGACACAAAATCGGCGATCCCGCGCCAGCCCTGCGACAGATCCAGTGTCGGCAGATAGGGCGGGATCGCCACCGCCGGATCCGACAGCGAGATTTTCACCACGATCAGGAACGGCACCAGAAACAGCGCCAGCAACCACAGATAGGGCAGGGCGATAAGCGAGACGCGCCGCATCCTCAATTCTCCAGCAGAACGGCGCAATTCACCGTCCAGTTGACCCAGACCGGATCCTCCCAGGTAAAGCGCTGGCGGGTGTCGCGTTCGGTGTTGAAGGCCTGCGCCCGGATGATTTGCCCGGTGGGCAATTCCACATGATAGGTCGACAGATTGCCCAGATAGCCGATGTCGATGACTTTGCCCGGCAGGACATTGTCGTCCTCGGGCTTGTCGCGGTGGATCTCGACCTTTTCGGGCCGGATCGCCACGAAACAACGCTGCCCCTCCGTCAGCGACAAAGGCGAGCGGACCCGGATCGGCGGCTGCCCCTGGGCCCAGCTCACATCATAGGCGTCCTCGCCGCGGCGCAGACTGCCCTCGATGATCGTCACATCGCCGATGAAATCCGCCACATAGACGCTGTTGGGGTTCTCATAGATCTGCGCGGGCGTGGCCACCTGCTTCAACCGGCCATTGTCCATCACCGCCACGCGGCTGGCTACGGTCATCGCCTCTTCCTGGTCATGGGTGACGATCACAAAAGTGGTGCCGGTCTTCTCCTGAATGTCCATCAGCTCGAACTGGGTTTCTTCCCGCAGCTTCTTGTCCAGCGCGCCCAGCGGCTCGTCCAGCAACAACAGCTTCGGCGCCCGCGCCAAAGCCCGCGCCAGCGCCACCCGCTGCCGCTGACCGCCCGAAATCTGATGCGGCTTGCGCGCGGCGAATTGCTGCAACTGCACCAGCCGCAGCATCTCATCCACCCGCGCGGCGATCTCGTCGCGCGACTTGCCCGCCCGCTTCAACCCAAAAGCAATATTGTCGCGCAAGCTCAAATGCGGAAACAGCGCATAGGACTGGAACATCATATT
>CAYGRI010000506.1:0-3057 GCA_964352155.1 uncultured Maritimibacter sp.
GGCAAAGGCCTCCGCCCCCGTCATAGCCCCCGTCATCGGTGCCTCCACCGCCGCGTCACCCCTCCAGCTCGGCCAGACGCACGGCCTGATCGTCGGCGGTCAGCGCATCGACGATGTCATCCAGATCGCCCTGCATCACCTGATCCAGCTTGTACAGCGTCAACCCGATGCGATGATCGGTCATCCGGCCTTGCGGGAAATTATAGGTCCGGATCCGCTCGCTTCGGTCGCCCGAGCCGACCTGGCTTTTGCGGTCCGAGGCCCGTTCCGACGCGATCCGCTGCCGTTCCATATCGTAAAGCCGCGCGCGCAGGACGCTCATCGCGATCTCTCTGTTGCGGTGCTGCGACTTTTCGGCGCTGACCACCATGATCCCGGTGGGAATATGAGTGATGCGCACCGCGGAATCGGTCGTGTTCACATGTTGCCCGCCAGACCCGGAGGCGCGCATCGTATCGATCCGGATGTCATTGGCGGCAACCTCGACATCTACATCCTGCGCTTCGGGCAGCACGGCCACGGTGGCGGCGGAGGTATGGATGCGGCCGCCGGATTCTGTTTCGGGCACCCGCTGCACCCGGTGTACACCGGATTCGTACTTCATCCGGGCAAAGACGCCGCGGCCCTGAATATTGACCACGGCTTCCTTGATGCCGCCAAGGGGCGTTGTCTGTTCTTCGACAACCTCCCACGTCCAGCCCTTCGATTCGGCATAGCGCTGGTACATCGCCAGAAGATCGCCCGCGAACAGCGACGCCTCATCCCCGCCGGTACCAGGCCGGATTTCGAGGATCGCGGGGCGTTCGTCGGCCTCGTCCTTGGGCAGCAGCGCGATCTGCAAGGCCTGCTCGACCTGCGGCAAACGCGCGGTCAACTCGGCCAGTTCGTCTTCGGCCAGGGCGCGCATCTCGGGGTCGGACAGCATCGCCTTGGCCTCGGACAGGCTGGTCTGCAGGCGCTGATATTCGCTGATCTGTTCGACCACTGGGCGCAATTCGGAATATTCGCGCCCCAGCGCCGCAATATCGCCATCGCCAGCATTCATCCGCGCCTCGACATAGCCGAAGCGTTCCTGGATCTGGGCGAGTTTCTCCATCGGGACCATGGCGCGGGTGTTGCCGAAAGGGCGGCCGGGGTCAAGCAGGATGGCGCTGTCCGGGGGCTACCGGCCCAGGGCCCTGTCCAGTTTCTGCAGCCAATCCGTCAGCCGCGCGGCGTTCACGCCCATATCCTCGGTGCCGAAGCGCTGGCGCGAGTAGACCGCCAGCGCGGCGCCGCCCTCGGCGGGCACGGCGCGGACAGAGATGTAATCGGGATAGCCCATCAGCTTGCTGCGGGCGACATAGGTGACATGGCTGTCCTGGACCCTGCCCGCCAGCCGGGAGACGCGCGGCTGCGCCATGGCGACGCTGTCGAACGCGGTCATCAGCGCCTCTGGCGGGACGGGATAGACCTTGGCCGTTGCGTCACCGGGCAACAGCAGGACCCCGCCGCGGTCCGGACGCTCGGCGGTGCGCGGGTCCACATGCCAGACGGCGGGATCGCTGGGCGCGACGCGGATGTAGATCATGACACCGGCGGCGAGGATGAGGAGAATCAGGGCGGCGTTCTTCATGGCTTGGGATCTAGCCTTTGTGTGTGAAACGGCAATGGCGGGGCCAGCGGCACCCAAGACTAGCGGCGGGTCCAGGCCCACAGGCACAGCAGCTCGGTCGCCACATGGGCGCCGGCGATGGCGGTGATGGCGGTGGGATCGAAGGGCGGCGAGACCTCGACGATATCGCCGCCGACCATCTGAATCCCGGCGATGCCGCGCAGGATCGCCGCCGCCTGGGCCGAGCTGAGGCCGCCCCAGACAGGCGTGCCGGTGCCAGGTGCGAAGGCCGGATCCAGCGCGTCGATATCGAAGGAGAGATAGCATTTCGCCGCGCCCACCGTCTCGCGAATGGCGGCGGCGGTGGCGTCCGGGCCGATGCGATGAACCTCGGGCGCGTCGAGGATGCGGATCCCTAGCGTGTCGGGGTTGTCGGTGCGGATGCCGACCTGGATCGAATGCGCCACGTCGATCAGCCCCTCGCGCATGGCCTTGTAGAAGCCGGTGCCGTGGTCAAAGCGGGTCGGATCGTCATCGGCCCAGGTGTCGGTATGGGCGTCGAATTGCACCAGCGCCAGCGGCCCGTGGCGCGCCACATGCGCCCGAAGCAGGGGCAGCGAAATGGAATGATCGCCCCCCAACGTCACCATCGCCGCGCCCTGGTCTAGGATCGCCTTGGCATGCGCCTCTATCACGGCGGGGACATCGGCGGGGCGGGCATAGTCAAAGGCCATGTCGCCGTAATCGGCGATGGCGACATCTTCCATGATGTCAAAGCCCCAGCCATAGGGCGCATCCACCGCCTGCAGCGCAGAGGCTTCGCGAATCGCGCGCGGGCCCAGCCGGGTTCCGGGGCGGTTGGTGACCGCCTGATCGAAGGGGATGCCGGTGACCGCGATGTCGACACCGGTCAGATCCCGGGCATAGCGGCGGCGCAGAAACGAGGGCACGCCGCTGAACGTATTCTCGAAGGAATGGCCGCGAAAGCTGTCGGCGGTGACCGCGTGATCGGACTGTGTGCTCGCGTCTTCCAGAGCCATCCCCGCCCCCTATTCCGCCGCCGTTTCAAGCGGTTGCGCCCGTTCCACCAGCCGGGCGAAGAACGAGGCGCCAATCGGCGCAATCGCATCGTTGAAATCAAAGGCGGGGTGATGGACGAACGCGCCCTCGCCCTGGCCCAGGAACAGATAGGATCCGGCGCGGGCGTTCAGCATGTAGGAGAAATCCTCGGCCCCCATTTCGCGGGGATTGTCGGCGGTCACACTATCCTCGCCCGCGATCTCGGCGGCGACATCGACGGCAAAGGCGGTCTCGGCCTGGGAATTGATCGTGGGGGGATAGCCTTCGTCGATCTCCAGATCGGCCTGCACCCCAAAGGCCGCGCCATGGCCCGTGGCGATCTCTTGCAGGCGGCGGGGGCGAGGTAATGGTGCGGGAAGGAATCATGGACCGCTTCGGGATCG
>CAYGRI010000507.1:0-3032 GCA_964352155.1 uncultured Maritimibacter sp.
GGCGGATGGCGACGGGCGCGCCTTGCTGAACCTGATCGAACAGGTCTCGGCCTGGAAGGTGGACGCGCCGCTGACGCCCGACGCACTTGCGGCACGGCTGGCCAAGCGCGCGGCGCAATACGACAAATCCGGCGATGCCCATTACAACCTGATCTCGGCGCTGCACAAATCGGTGCGCGGGTCCGATCCGGACGCGGCGTTGTACTGGTTCGCCCGGATGCTGGCGGGTGGCGAGGACCCCCGCTATCTGGCCCGCCGGATCACCCGCATGGCGGTGGAGGATATCGGGCTGGCCGACCCGCAGGCACAAAGGATCTGTCTGGACGGCTGGGAAACCTACGAACGCCTCGGCTCGCCAGAGGGCGAGCTGGCGCTGGCGCAGGCCCTTGTCTATCTGGCACTGGCACCGAAATCTAACGCAGCCTATAACGGCTACAAGGCCGCCGTCCGGGCCGCGAAACAGACCGGATCGGAACCGCCGCCGAAACATATCCTGAACGCGCCCACCAAGCTGATGAAAGCGCAGGGCTATGGCGACGGCTATGCCTATGACCATGACGCCGAAGACGGATTCTCGGGGCAGGATTACTTTCCCGAAGGGATGGGGCGCGGCGCCTATTATCACCCTGTCGAGCGGGGCTTTGAACGCGATCTGAAAAAACGGCTCGACTATTTCGCCAAGTTGCGCGCCCGGCGGCAGAATGGTTGACAACGGCCCCCGCACAGAGAAGGAAGCGCGGATGTTGTCCAACCTTGCCCAAGTTGCCCTTGGCGGCGCCATCGGTGCCAGCGCGCGCTATCTTACCGGCCTGGCGGCGGTGCGCGTCATGGGGCACGGCTTTCCCTGGGGCACGCTGACGGTGAATGTGCTGGGGTCGTTCCTGATGGGCGTGCTGGTCGTGGTGCTGGCCCATACCAGCGGCACCCGTCTGGCGCCCCTGCTGATGACCGGGATGCTGGGCGGGTTCACTACCTTTTCCGCCTTTTCCCTGGATGTGGCGACCCTGTATGAACGCGGAGAGGTCTGGCAGGCGGCGGGCTATGCCATGGCCTCTGTCGTGCTGTCGCTGGCGGCGATGTTCGCTGGCCTCGCAATTGCAAGGAATGTCGCGGCATGAGCCATGTGCAGAACCTGACCATCGGTGCCGAAGAGGCGGAGCAGCGGCTGGATCGCTGGTTTCGGCGGCATTTTCCCCATGTGTCCCAAGGCCGTGTGGAAAAGATGTGCCGCAAGGGAGAGGTCCGGGTGGATGGCGGGCGGGTGAAGGCCGCCAGCCGTGTGGGCCCCGGCATGGTGGTGCGCGTGCCGCCCCTGCCCGAACCGTCAGAGCTGCCGCAGGAACCGCAGGTCACCGACCGGGATGCCGAGATGATGCGGGACGCCGTCTTGTATCGCGACGATCACATCCTGGTGTTGAACAAGCCCGCCGGCCTGCCCACGCAGGGCGGCAGCAAGCAGGCGCGCCATATCGACGGGCTGAGTGCGGCGTTGAAATTCGACCTGGCCGACAAGCCGCGCCTGGTGCACCGGCTGGACAAGGACACCTCTGGCGTGCTGCTGATGGCGCGCACGCAGGCGATGGCCACGGCGCTGACGGCGGCGTTTCGCGCCCGAGAGACCCGCAAGATTTACTGGG
The DNA here is from genome assembly GCA_964352155.1 of uncultured Maritimibacter sp. Taxonomy (GTDB): domain Bacteria; phylum Pseudomonadota; class Alphaproteobacteria; order Rhodobacterales; family Rhodobacteraceae; genus Psychromarinibacter. The sequence goes on from CAYGRI010000507.1 coordinate 1,638, forward strand.
CCGTGGTCGCGGGTGTGCCGCAGCCGAAAATGGGCACCGTCCGCTTCGGGCTGGTCAAGGCCCCCGGCCACGGCGCCAAGGGCGAAGGCGAAAAGATGCAGTGCATCCACCCCCGCGCCGTCGACACCACCCCCGACGCCAAACGCGCCACGACGGATTACGCCGTGCTCAGCGCGTTGGCGCAGCGGGCGGCGTGGATGGCGCTGGTCCCGATCACCGGCCGCACGCATCAGCTGCGCGCGCATATGGCCGAGCTGGGGCATCCGATTATCGGTGATGGCAAGTACGGCGGCTCGGGTCAGGAAAATCTGGGCGACGGCTGGGGCGCGCAACTGGGCGGAGAGGTCAGCCGCAAGCTGCACCTGCACGCCCGCTACCTGTCGATCACGCATCCGGTGACCGGCGCCACGGTGCAATTCACCGCGCCGCTGCCCGACCATATGGCGCGCACATGGGAGATGATGGTCTGGTCGGCCGCCGACGTGCCCGTCGATCCCTTCGATGAAGAGGCAGAGGGGTTTCAATGACCGAATGGAAAGCCCGCCGGTTCTGGAAAACCGTCGGGGTCGAAGCGCTGGACGACGGCTTTGCGATTCGCCTGGATGGCCGCCCCGTCCGCACCCCCGGCAAGGCCGAGGTGGTTGTCCCCTCCGAGGCGCTCGCGCAGGAGATCGCGGCAGAGTGGGAGGCGCAGGAAGACCTGATCGACCCGAGAGCGATGCCTTTTGCCCGCATGGCGAATTCGGCGATCGAGAAGGTCACGCCGCAACATGCGGAGGTGGCCGGGATGCTGGTCTCTTATGGCGACAGCGATCTGCTGTGCTATCGGGCGGCGGACCCGGAGTCCTTGGTTGCGCGGCAGGCCAAGGCCTGGGACCCCCTGCTCGACTGGGCGGCGGACGCTCTGGGCGCCCGGCTGATTCCCGTGGCGGGCGTCATGTACCATCCCCAGCCAGAGGCAAGCCTGAAGGCCCTCTCGCAGCAGGTCCATGCGATGACCGCGTTCGAGCTGACGGGCTTTCACGATCTGGTGGCCTTGTCGGGATCACTTGTGATCGGGCTGGCCGCCGCGCGCGGCCATTTGCCCCCGGATCGCCTGTGGCATTGCTCGCGGGTCGACGAAACCTGGCAGGAAGAGCAATGGGGCATCGACGAAGAAGCCGCAGAGCTGGCCCTGGCGAAGAAGGCAGATTTCCTGCGCGCACATCGCTTTCTGACCCTTCTGTGACAAGACTCGGCTGCGCCCCGGAAAACGCCTGTGGGTCAAGCCCCCGAATTTTCCACAGTAGCCTTGACCTTCTAAAGAGGTTTACCCCAAACTCATGACGTTGGGACGTCCTGCCCGCGGGTTTGACTCGCGGTTCCGACCGGGCGGCGGGGCATACCGTCCGGGGG
>CAYGRI010000508.1:0-3030 GCA_964352155.1 uncultured Maritimibacter sp.
CATCAAGGCGGTGGCCACGAACAATTCGCGCAGCTGGGCCAGGCCGACAAAGCGGAACACCGGCCCGGTCAGCCGCGACCCGCCCACGATCACCGCCGCGATGGCCGCCACGGTAATCAAGGCGCGCTGCCAGCCGGCAAAGCCCTCGATCCAGGCCGGGCCAGCAATGCCGTGGCCATCGCCATGGGCCTCTGCTTGGGCATCTCCCCCGTGACCGCTGTCCCCATGCGCGGCCCCATGTTCAGACTCGTACCCAGCCTCCGTATCGGCCACATGGCCCTCTGCCGGTGCCTCGATATGGGCGGGCGCGCCGTGGCTGGTCTCCACATGGGCCTGATCCATCAGCTCCGGCATCGCCAGCAGCGGGATCAGGGCGAGCATCGGGATCACCGCGATGTCCTGAAACAGCAGGACAGAGAAACTGGCCTGCCCGCCGTCCGACTTCATTAACCCCTTTTCATTCAGCGTTTGCAAGACGATGGCGGTCGAGCTTAACGCAAAAATCAACCCCAGCGCCACTGCCACCGTCCAATACAGCCCCAGCATCATCGCGAACAGCATCACCAGCAGCGTCGTGACCGCCACCTGCAACCCACCCAGACCCAGCAGCCGCGAGCGCATCGCCCAAAGCAGCTTTGGCTCCAGCTCCAGCCCGACGAGGAACAGCATCATCACCACGCCGAATTCCGCGAAATGCTGCAGGGACAGGATATCCACGTTAAGCGCGGTCAGCAGCGGGCTTATGGCGATCCCCGCGATCAGATAGCCCAGAACAGAGCCGAGCCCGAATTTCGACGCCAGCGGCACCGCGATGACACCGGCGATCAGGAACAGGAAGGCGAGCGTTAGAAAATCCATCGGCCTATGCCTTTGTCAGCGCGCTAAGCGCAGCGTGGTCCAGAACAGCGTCTCCCGGCGCATCCCCGGGCAGGTCGGCGGCGTCGCGCAGGCGGGCCAGCAAAGCCGCGTAGCCTGCGGCGTGTGGTTCGATTTGTCTGGTTTCTTCGGCATTCAAGGCGCCAAACAGAACATAGGGTGCAGGAAATGTCATATGGCACAGCCTCGCCGTCTGCTCCAGCGGTCGCAGGAAATCGCGGATCGGGTAGCGCTGATAGCCCTCGGCGCCATAGGCCTCCGCGGGGCCAGCGGTGGTGACGGCCAGTTGCAGCGCCTTGCCGTCCAGCGCGTGCCCCCCGGCGCCATAGGCAAAGCCATGTTCAAGCACCAGATCCTGCCATTCCTTCAGCAGCGACGGGGTGGAATACCAGAACAGCGGGAACTGGAATACGATGACGTCATGCGCCAGCAGCCGCTTTTGCTCGCGGTCGACATCGATGTCAAAACGGGGATAGTCGGCATAGAGGTCGACTCGGGTGATGTCGGCAACCTGCCCGGCCCGCGCCCACATCGCCGCATTGACGCGCGAGGTCCGCTGGCTGGGATGCACATGATAGACGATAACCTGCGCCATGGACTCTCCCCTATTCGTCCCCCGCTCCAGGTTACAGGTAGAGCGTGCCGCGACCAGAGGAAACCGGGTTTTCAGATGACGCTGTGGCGCGGGTCTTGCGCCAGTGCGCCCAATGATGGCGAGGCACGGGCGCGTTTGACCGCGAAATCGGGGGCTCGGCCCGGTGCCCCCCGCTGGCGGTTTTGCCGGATTGACGGCGCCAACCTCCTTGACACCCCGGCAGAGGCGCTGTCCCTTTGCACCCAATTGTGCAACTGGGGTGATATGCGCAATGACTGACAATCTACCGACACCGCGCGTGGAACGATTGCCACGGGTGGGCAGATCGCTGCCAATGGCCTTGCTGCGCGCGCGCGAACGCGTGATGCAGCCGGTGCGTCCGATGTTGGCCGCCGTCGGAGTGACAGAGGCGCAATGGCGCGTGCTGCGTGTGCTCAATGAGATCGGGCCGACCGACGCAACGCGGATCGCCGCCGAGGCCTGTCTGTTGATGCCCAGCCTGACCCGCATTCTGCATGGGCTAGAGGATCGCGGCCTGACAGAGCGGAAACCGCATCCCACCGATGGCCGGAAGGCTTTGGTATCGGTCACCGAGGAAGGCGCGGTGCTGATGTCGAAATGCGCCGATGGCGCCAGGGAAATCGACAACGATCTGCGCGCCAGGTTTGGCGACCGTCAGGTCGATGACTTGCTGGATCTGTTGAACGAATTGTCCGTGATCGAGCTGTAGGCCCCTGACCGGAGCCTGTTGCCCAGGGTCAGCGCGGCGTTCCCATCCCGCCCCCCGACATCACAATTGTGCGGGATTTCGGGTGCGGGCTGAAACCTGACGAGGTGAACGCGCTAGGCGTCGCCGGTCCGGGACAGGTAGCGACCGAAGGCCCAGCCCGTCTTGCCAGTGGCGCCAACCTTGATCTGAACCCAGCCGTTGGCAGCGGACTCGATCACCTCGACCCGGTCGCCGCGCGCCAGTCCGACCACAACGGAATGACGGCTGGACGGGCCTTCGCGGACGAACAGCAACCCGGCCGTCACCTCGGCCAGATCCCCGTCGGCCGACTCCGGTTCGACCGATGCCGTTTCGACCGGGGCGGTCTCCGGCACCGAGGCTGGCGCGGCGGCCTTTACCGGGACAGAGGGTTTTGGCCTTTCCGCCCGGGCGGCGACATTGGACGCCGTGTTGTCCACCACAGACAGAGAGGCCGCCGGCGCCGTGCCCAGAACCAGAACGCCTACCGTTTCGGTCAAGGGGCCCAGCGGCACCGACGGGGCGACGCTGGCCGTCCGCGCGGGCGGTGTGGGCGCAAGGGCTGCGACCACGCCCGGCAGCGACGTCTCTGGCGCCGTGTCATCGGCAGCGGTGGCCGCGGCCTCTTCGGCCCCGCCTCCGAACCCGAAGAACGAGGTGATCGCGTCCAAAGGCAAAAGGCTCGCCATGTCCAGCGGCCCCGAGGAAATCTCAAGCTCCGACAGGTCGAGGGGCGCGGCGCCGGCCGGGCTGTCTTCGCGTGCCAAGCCGAGGTCCGCGAGATCCGGCATCACGGTGACCGGCATTGTGA
>CAYGRI010000509.1:0-3030 GCA_964352155.1 uncultured Maritimibacter sp.
GCCGCAGCTTGACCACATAGGCGGCGGCCTCCTCGGGCCCGCGAATGTCAGGGCGCGACACGATCTCCATCAGCGCGACGCCGGTGCGGTTGAGGTCGACGAAGGTTACTGCCGGATCCATGTCGTGGATCGACTTGCCCGCGTCCTGTTCCAGGTGGATGCGCTCTATCCGGACCTTGCGCGCCACGCCGGGGCCCATATCGACCAGCACTTCGCCCTCGCCCACGATGGGGTGATACAGCTGGCTGATCTGATAGCCCTGCGGCAGATCGGGATAGAAGTAGTTCTTGCGGTCAAAGGCGGACATCAGGTTGATTTCTGCCTTCAGACCCAGCCCGGTCCGCACCGCCTGCTCGACGCAGAATTCGTTGATCACCGGCAGCATGCCGGGCATCGCGGCATCGACGAAGGCGACGTTGGAATTCGGTTCGGCGCCAAACGTGGTGGAGGCGCCGGAAAACAGCTTGGCGTTGGAGGCGACCTGGGCGTGCACTTCGAGCCCGATCACAAGCTCCCAATCATGCTTGGCGCCCGGAATGACCTTGGGCACGGGGGACTCAAAGGTAAGGTCGAGCATGCGGCATTTCCCTGCTGGCTGAATGTCGCCGTTTTAGGCGAGCGGGCGAACAGGGGCAAGCGGGCGAGGGCGAAATCGCGAGGGCTTGGCGCCGGGCCGCACTTCGGGCAGGCTGCGCGCAAAAATGGAGGGGCGATGACCCTGTACCGATCCTGCCGCCGACTGGTCGGCCTCGTTCTGGCCGGGGGGCTGGTCTCTGGCTGCCTGTTCACCGCCGCGCCGGTTCTGGATGACAGCAACAGCACGGATGCCGCCGAGTCAGAGGCACTGCGGACCTTTGCCGCGCGGGCCGCCCGGTTCGATTGGTTCGATGCCAGCCCGTCGGTGCCGTTGCCGTTCTGGCAAAACCTCACGGGGCGGGAGTCGCAATCCCTGCGCGTGGGGCCCCAGATCAACGGCCTCCTGGTGCTGCAAGAGGATGCGCGGGGCTGTGATCTGGCCTATTGCGTGGTCTATTACGCGGTGCGGGTCCGGGCCGATGGCGTTCCTGAATTGTGCCTGGCGGACACGCGGAAAGCCGAGGCGATGGCCGCCCTCGCCGTGCCCGATGTGACGCTGGAGAACTTCTCCCAAGGGGTGCTGGGCAAGGCGGATCTGCCGCCGGACATCGTGATCCGGGGGGCGGCGGCGGCGCAACGGGCGCTGATCTTCCGCGTGTTCGAAGCGGGGCTGGTCACCTGCGAGGCGGGCCGACCCAAGGGCTAGATCGCAATTTCATGCCGTCCGAAACGGACCGGCGCTGTGCAAACCCTGCCTTGCTCCGGCCTGTGAATGCGCGTCTCCGATGGGGGCGTGATGGGGTTTGGTCACGGCGCGCCTCTGATCCCGCCCCCGGCGCGCGGACTGGTGACACCCATACCGGACCTTGCAACCTGTCCGCGCGGGCGGCATGGTTCGCCCGATTTCAGATCTAGGGAGACCCCGCCATGAAACGCTCTGACGTGAACGAGATCCTGCGCGACGGCGACGCTTTCATCCGCTCTTTCGGCTTTGTCATGCCGCCCTTCGCCTATTGGAGCCCGGAGGAGCTGCGCAAACGCGCCACCAGTGACGCGCCGATGATCCGGGACCATGCGCTGGGCTGGGACATCACCGATTACGGCGAGGGGCGCTATGACGAGATGGGCCTGTTCCTGTTCACGGTGCGCAACGGGACCAATGCCAACCTGCCGCTGGGCAAGGGGATGCTCTACGCCGAAAAGATCATGATCGCGGGCGACAACCAATTGTCGCCGATGCACCGGCACAATCTGAAGACCGAGGACATTATCAACCGGGGCGGCGGGACCCTGGTGCTGGAATTGTTCAAGGCGGCCCCCGATGGCAGTGTCGACGACAGCGCCGAGGTGCGTGTGCTGACCGATGGGGTGCAGCGGGTGATGGGGCCGGGCGATCATCTGAAACTGGCGCCGGGCGAAAGCGTCACCCTGGAAACCGACACCTGGCATGCCTTTTGGGGCGAGGGCGGGCGCGTCCTGATTGGCGAGGTGTCGAATGTGAATGACGACTTTACCGACAATGTGTTCCGCGAGCCGATCGGCCGATTCTCCCAGATCGAGGAGGATGAGGCGCCGGCGCATCTTCTGGTTTCGGACTACGAGTCCTGGCTCAGCTAGGGCGCGCCCCGGGGCCCCACAAAGGCTAGGCGCTGGCCGGGTGGCGGGGCCCCAGATGCGGTGGTTGCGGAAAGGCGCCGGCGGGCGGAAGGGGCGGAATCCGCCGATCCGCGAAAGGCCCTCTCGACGCCGCGACGGCGATCTGGCAGGTCAGGGTCCTGCTGAACAGCTGCCGAAAGGTCCGATGCTTAAATCTCTTGCTCTTGCCGCCGCGCTGGTGGCGGCGGTCACCGCCGCGGGCTGTGCGCCCAAGCCCGTCTATGAAACCCCCGACGTGCCCGCGATGCGCTGGGATCACCGGCCCGAAGCCCGCCAATGGACGCTCGCGACGATGAATGCCTTGTCGAGCCATGGGGCGGTTCTGGCGCAGTTGACGCCGGTCGATGTGGATCAATGGTGCCCGGCCTATCGCGAAGCGCCGATCAAGCAGCGGCAGGCCTTCTGGGCCGGGCTGTTGTCGGCGCTGGCCAAGCATGAAAGCTGGCATGTCCCCGATGCCTCGGGCGGCGGCGGGCTGTGGCTGGGTCTGCTGCAGATCGACCCGCGCACGGCGAAAGGGTTCGGATGCCGCGCGCAAACGCCTTCGGCGCTGTTCGACGGGGCGCAAAACCTGGCCTGCGGGGTGCGGATCGCGGCCTCGCAGGTGGCCAAGGACAATGAGATCCTTGGTGGACCGGGGCATTGGCGCGGCGTGGCGCGCGACTGGGCGCCGTTCCGCAAGGCCAACAAGGTCGCCGACATGCAGACCTGGACCCGGTCGCAGGATTACTGCCGCATCCCCGGCTGATCCGGCGGGCTGCGTTGCCCCCACCCCCTCTTTTGTGGGGAGGTCTGGAG
>CAYGRI010000510.1:0-3027 GCA_964352155.1 uncultured Maritimibacter sp.
GGCTTTGGCCGCGGGCTGGGCGCTCTGGTTTCAGCCGCAGCCGGGCAGTGCTTTGGAGGGCGGGGCGTTGGCCTGTTCACCTGTTGGCCGGCCGGGGCCGATGTTTGTGGGGGGCGGTGCCGGCCAGCGGTCTGACCCGACCGGCGCGCATGGCCTTTTGACACCGGCGAGTCCTTCGGTGATAGTCAGTGGACGACGCGCGACGGGTCGCGAGCCAGGGGAGGGGTTCGGCGCATGGAAAGGCGTGTTCTTTTGATCGAGGACGAACCGAACATCATTCAGGCCATCAGCTTCATCCTGTCGCGGGACGGATGGCGCGTTGATACCCATGCCGACGGGGGCACCGCCCTGGCCGAGGTGGCGCGGCGCGGGCCGGATCTGGTTATACTGGACGTGATGCTGCCAAACCGGTCCGGGTTTGATATTCTGGCCGATCTGCGCGCCGACCCGGCCACCGCCAGGCTGCCGGTGCTGATGCTGACCGCCCGGGGGCAGGCGCGCGACCGCGAGTTGGCCGAACGGATGGGCGCCAGCCGGTTCATGACCAAGCCGTTCGCCAATGCCGAGGTGCTGGAGGCCGTGCGCGACCTGGTGGCGTTGTGAGGCGCGGCCCCGTGTTCCTGGAGCGGCCGGGCTACCGCTACCGCCGGGCGCTGGACGGGGTGCGGCTGCTGCCGGGGCTGGGCCTGTTCCTATTTCTGTTGCCGCTGATCTGGGCGGTTTCGCCAGAAGCGCGCGCGCCGGGCACGGCCTCGGTCGGGCTGTACCTGTTCGCGGTCTGGGCGGCGCTGATCCTGTGCGCCCTGCTGTTCTCGCTGTATCACGGGCGCCGGGACGAGACTGTGGGCGACGAGGCGATCGGACCCGAAACAGGTGAGGCCAGAGCAGGTGAGGCCAGAGCAGGTGAGGCCAGAGCGGGTGGGCCCGGAAATGCTGGGAGTGGACCGGCTGGGAGTGGACCGGCGGCATGATCGGCTTCAACCTATTGGTTGCGGTTTGCGTCGCCTATGTGGTTTTTCTTTTCCTCGTGGCCTTTGCGGCGGAACGCATGGCCTGGCGTGGCACGCTGGGCTGGTTGCGCTCTCCGCTGGTCTACACGCTGTCGCTGTCGATCTATTGCACCGCCTGGACGTTCTATGGCGCGGTCGGCTACGCGGTGCGCTCGGGGATGGAATTCGTCACCATCTACCTGGGGCCGACGCTGGTCATGGTGGGCTGGTGGTGGGGGCTGCGCAAGCTGGTGCGGATCGGGCGGACACAGCGGATCACCTCGATCGCCGACCTGATCTCGTCGCGCTATGGCAAGTCGAACCTGCTGGGGGTGCTTGTCACGCTGCTCGCCGTGGCGGGCACGACACCCTATATCGCGCTGCAGTTGCAATCCGTCTCGCTGTCGTTCTCGGTGTTCTCGGCCGAGGGCGGGGCGATGCCGGCGTTTGAGGAGCTGGACAGCGTGGCGGTGGTCGTAGCGGCGGGCTTGGCGCTGTTCACGATCCTGTTCGGTACCCGCTCGCTCGACGCGAACGAGCGGCACCACGGGGTGGTCATGGCCATCGCGGTCGAGGCGGTGGTCAAGCTGCTGGCCCTGTTGGCCGTGGGCGTCTTCGTCGTCTGGGGGCTGGCCGATGGCCCGGCGGACATGGTGCGGCGGATCGAGGTTTCGGGGATCGCGGATTGGGCGCCGGCGCCGGGGCGGTGGAGCGTGCTGATCTTTCTGTCGGCGGCGGCCTTCTTGTGCCTGCCGCGGATGTTCCAGGTTATGGTGGTGGAAAACGCGGATGAACGGCATGTGGCCGTCGCCTCCTGGGCCTTCCCACTGTATCTGTTCGCGATGTCGCTGTTCGTGGTGCCCATCGCGGTGATGGGGCTGGAGCTGCTGCCAGAGGGCAACGCGGACCTCTACGTGCTGACGGTGCCGCTTGCGCAAGAGCGGGAAGGGCTGGCGCTACTGTCCTTTCTGGGCGGCTTTTCCAGTGCCACGTCGATGGTGATCGTCGCGGCCATCGCCCTGTCGACGATGGTGTCGAACCATATCGTGATGCCGATCTGGCTGAGCCTGACGCGCGAGGGGGCCACCGTGTCGGGCGATGTGCGCGACGTGGTGATTACCGCGCGGCGGGTCTCAATCGCGGGCGTGCTGGCGCTGGGATATCTGTATTTCCACTTGTCGGGGGGCAGCACGGCGCTGGCCGCCATCGGGCTGATCTCTTTCGTTGGGATGGCGCAGGTCTTGCCGGCGCTGCTGGGCGCGTTGTTCTGGCGCGGTGCGACGGGCAACGGGGCGGCGGCGGGGCTGGTGATCGGCTTTGCGGTCTGGGCCTACACGCTGTTCCTGCCCAGCTTTGGCGGCAGTTTTCTGCTGCCGGACCCGGTGTTGCAAGAGGGGCCCTGGGGTTTCTCCTGGTTGCGGCCGCAGGCGCTGTTCGGGTCCGAAGGGCTGGACCCGCTGGTGCATTCGGTCTTTTGGTCGATGGTGCTGAACACTGTGGCCTTCATTGTGGGCTCTCTGGTCAGCTTCCCGACCCCGCTGGAACGGTTGCAGGGCGCGCAATTCGTCAATGTATTCGAACATTCGCGCAAGGCGCCGGGGCGGGTGTCGGGCCAGGCGCAGGCAGAGGATCTGCTGATCATGTCGCAGCGGCTGCTGGGCGCGGATGCGGCGCAGCGCCTGTTCCGGGCAGAGGTCGCGCGGCAGGGCGGGGCGGGCTATCTGCCGGACACGACGCCCGATTTCATCCTGACGCTGGAGCGGGAACTGGCCGGGTCGGTCGGGGCGGCGACGGCCCATGCCATGGTCGGGCAGATTACCGGAAGCGCCTCGGTCTCGGTCGAGGATCTGCTGGCGGTGGCCGACGAGACCGCGCAGATCATGGAATATTCCAACGAGCTGAAAGCCCAGCGCGAGGAATTGTCGCGCACCGCCCGCCAGCTGCGCGAGGCGAATGACAAGCTGACGCAGCTTTCGGTGCAGAAGGCTGCGTTTCTCAGCCAGATCAGCCATGAATTACGCACGCCCATGACCTCGAT
>CAYGRI010000511.1:0-3013 GCA_964352155.1 uncultured Maritimibacter sp.
TGACGGCGGCGCTGTCGGACTATGCCAGCAAGGCGCGCCAGATCGGTGGCGACATCGGCCAGAGCCTCGTCGGCGCGTTCCAGTCGGCGGAAAACGCGGTGGGTCAATTCGTGAAGACCGGCAAGCTGAACTTCCGCGATCTGGTCAAATCACTGATTGCGGATCTCGCCAAACTTGCGGCGCGGCGGTTCATGCTGGGGCCGATCGCCAATGCATTGTCCGGAGCGCTTGGCGGCACAGGCGGGATCTTCGCAAACATCCTGCATGCGGGCGGGATGGTCGGGACCGCGGGACCCTCGCGCCTCGTTCCGGCGATGGCCTTTGCCACTGCGCCCCGCATGCACAGTGGGGGCATGGCAGGCCTTCGCCATGACGAAGTTCCGGCCATTCTGCAACGTGGTGAGCGGGTGTTGTCGCGTCGCGAGACACAGGGCTACGGCCAGGGTGTCACGATCAACATTAACGCTCGGGATGCTGAAAGCTTCCGCCAGAGCCGCACGCAGATCGCGGCGGATATTTCGCGCGCTGTCGCGATGGGCCGGAGGAACTTGTAGTGGCGTTTCATGAGGTCCGGTTTCCCGACGACATCAGCCGCGGCGCCCACGGTGGTCCGTCCCGGCGGACACAGATCGTGGAACTGTCCTCGGGCGCGGAAGAGCGAAACGCCAGTTGGTCTGACTCGCGGCGGCGGTTCGATGTCGCCTATGGCATCCGCCGCGCCGATGATCTGGCGGCGGTGGTGGCATTCTTCGAGGCGCGGAACGGTCGGCTCTACGGGTTTCGGTTCAAGGACTGGGGCGACTACAAATCCTGCCTTCCCTCGCAGGCCACCTCTGCATCAGACCAGCTGATTGCGATAGGCGACGGGGTCGAGACCGAATTCCAGCTCCAGAAACTCTACACCTCCGGCGCGCAGTCCTGGCCGCGTGCCATCGAGAAGCCGGTGGCAGGGTCGGTTCTGATCGCGCTGGACGGTATCGAACAGGCGACCGGCTGGACCGTCGATGCAACCACCGGCCTGATAGCCTTCGATGTGGCGCCCGCAGTCGGCGTCGCTGTAACGGCCGGGTTCGAGTTTGACGTGCCAGTCCGCTTTGACTCCGACGAGTTGGATGTGACGCTCAGCCTCGAACGTCATGGCTCGATCACATCCATTCCGCTGGTGGAAATTCGCAAGCGGGCCAATGCGGTGGTGGTCGTGCCACCGGTCGATCCTCCAGTCGAGCCGGACCTGCCGACCTATCTCTGGGCAGATGTGTTCGCGGACCATCGATCAACGTTGCCCTATTCAGATAACGCGGCCGGTGAGGACTGGACCGGCTGGGGCGATAGCGCGGCACTGCCCGCCGAGGTTCCTTTGGAGTGGTTCTTACACAACGTCCTGCCGAATGACGCGCCCGCCGGGGCCATCGTCGATCTGGACAGCCCAAATGGCGAAATCCACCTCAAGGGCCGTATGCAACCGCCAGCGGGCTCACGTGCGAAGTCGATTACGCTGGATCTGTCGGGCAACGTGATCGAACGCGGCGAAGGCGACGACTATTGGGGGCAGTTCTTCATCTGGGGCGAGAAAGTCAACGATCCGGCGATGACGAGCGAGGCGGTGATCGGGGCCGACAGCAGCGCGGGCGACACGGTTTTGTATCTGAAAGATCCGGATCCCGACACCGAGGCGCTGCTCACAGCCGCTGTGCCCGGGTCGATCATTGAGATCCGGACAAACACGACGCGCAAGTCCTACCACCCGGACGAAAGCCGCACGACCTGCTTCGTGGCCTCAACCGACCCGGTGGCCAAAACCATCACGGTTCAGGATCCGCTCGAGATCGACGTGCCCAGGGACAACCCGGTGGGCAGCTGGGAGACCTCGGACCCCTCGACGGTCACGCTATTGCAGGGCTCTCTGTTGCAGGCCAATGCGGCGGCAGGATCAAGCACCATTGTCATGGCCAACGCCACGGGCCTATCGGTGGGCGATTGGCTGGTCGTCGGCACGGCGGAGCTGCCGGGATACCAGAACAACCAGTTCATGGATTTCGTCGTCGATCCGAACCAGATCGGGCCGGATCTCGATATCACCTGGCCGGCCGACTACGGCGGCACCCTCATCGCGATCAACGAGGAACTGCACCAGATCGCCGCCATCACCGGCAACACGGTCACGCTCGCGGGCACGCTTGGGAAAAACAAGCTGGTGGCCTGGCAGGCCTTCGCCTTCAAGGTCGATCCGGTTGAGGGTTTCACGCTGATCGGCGGCAGCTTCGTGGGCGCAAAAGCCCATGGAAGTGCGGCGGCCTGGGATCATCAGTACATCTGGTGCCGGTTCATGGTGAACAGCACGATCCGCGATTGCGCGTTCGACACCGATCCGACGAAGACGACGAACTTCCGGCGCACCGGCCAAGCCGTGCGGTTCGATACTGGCGACGGCAACGTGATGGACAATCTGACCATCGGCCGTCCCGGTTCCATCGACGCGGGCGAAGGGTATGGGGTCTCGTTCAGGAAAGGCGAGCGCAACTCGGTCATTCGCAACAGCTATCTCGAAGGCTGCCGCCACAGCATCGAATTCTGGTCCAGCTCGGGTGGCTGCGTAGCCGAGGACAACCATTGCGCCGATGACACCTCCAGTTCGATCGACACCCATGGCAACTGGAACACCGGCATCATCATTCGCCGGAACCTGCTGACGCGGGACCGAAACAGCGCGGCGGTCAGCCCGGACCTCGACCCCAACGAGGCCACCGATGCGATCCGCATCGGCAACAACAAGTTCATCTTCGACGAGAACATCCAGGTCCTGGACAACCAGGTCGTGGGTTATGACGGAAACGCGCTCTCGATCGTGCCCGGAGCCTGGGACGTGACAGTGGATGGGCTGACCATCGATGGCTGCTGGCGGATCCTGAACATGAAGCAGAACAGCCGCCACAGCGACCTGTTCATGCGCGACATCGTCATCCGCAACGTGAACGCCATCAACGTCAGGGATCGCTGGCTCGACATCCGGCAC
>CAYGRI010000512.1:0-3008 GCA_964352155.1 uncultured Maritimibacter sp.
GGTGTAGATCGCGCAGAGCACGCGGCGGGGCGGTTGTGGCTGTGTCCGGCGGGTCATTTGCTGATCCTCGGGCTTGGGGTGAAACCGAAAAACTTCCAGCCATTCCAATTCGCGCCGGTGATGGCCCGCGCAGCGCCGGAGAGCGACTTGTAACGACGGCCCTGCCACTCGAAGCCCTTCGTCAGCACCGTGACAGTGTGCTCGACGCCGTTCCATACACGGACCAGCTTGGTACCCGGCAAAGGACGTCGTGGGTCGGTCATCACCTGACCGGGTTCTCCGGAAGCCACTTCCACCGCCAGCGCATCCAGCGTCTGCCGCGTGACGCGGTTGATGCCGCCGAGGGCCAGTTCCTGGATCGGCGCGGGGCCGGTCCGTGTGATCTCCACGAGTTTGCGCCTGGCATGCGCCCAACAGTGGGCGAGGCTGATGTCATGTCCCGGATTGAGAAGGCGATTGTAGCCGGCATACCCGTCCACCTGCAGGATGCCCTTGAAGCCACGCAGGATCTGCTCGGCGTGCTGACCGCCACGCCCGGGCGCATAACTGAAGGCTACACCGGGCGGTGCCGCACCGCCCCAGGGGCGGTCGTCCCGCGCCAAGGCCCAGAAGTATCCGGTCTTGGTCTTCCGCCGTCCGGGGTCGAGCACCGGGGCTCGGGTCTCATCCATGAACAGCTTGGTCGAGCGCTTCAGATCCGCGATCAGCACATCGAAGACCGGCCGCAACTCGAAAGCGGCCCGTCCGACCCAGTCGGCCAGTGTGGAGCGATCCAGATCAACGCCCTGACGGCTGTAGATCTGCGCCTGGCGATACAAGGGAAGATGGTCGGCGTATTTGCTGACCAGCACATGCGCGACCGTGGCCTCTGTCGGCAGGCCGCCCGGGATCAGCCGCGCGGGTGCCGGTGCTTGGACAACCCCGTCGGTGCAGGCGCGGCAGGCGTATTTCGGGCGACGGGTGACGATCACGCGGAACTGCGCCGGGATCACATCCAGCCGCTCCGAGGTATCTTCGCCGATGCAGTGCAGGCAGCCCCCGCAAGCACAGACCAGGCTCTCGGGTTCGATCACCTCTTCGATGCGCGGCAGGTGCCTCGGCAGTGATCCGCGGTTGGCGGCACGTCGGCGGGCTGGCTGTTTGCTTGTCGGCGCATCCGCTTCATCCTCGGCATGGACCGCGGCGATCGCCGTCTCGAGGTCCTCGAGCGCCAGTTCGAACTGCTCAGGATCACGCTTCTCGGACTTGTGGCCGAAGGCCGCCTGCCGGAACGCAGCCACCAGCTTTTCCAGGCGCTCGATCCGCTCATCCTTGCGTTGGTTGCGCGCTTCCGCAGCGACCAACAGTGCCTTCAGGGCGGCAATATCGTCAGGAAGATCGGCGGCGTTCAGCATGGCCGCGATCTACCAGATCGGCCATCTGGCTACCCGCGCAAACCAGCACCCGAGTCATCCTGCCGCAGTCATTCCACCGCTTCGGGCGCGCGGGCTTCGATGGCGCGGACGCGGCGCCAGTCGAGCCCCGAGAACAGCGCCTCGAACTGTGCGTGGCTCAGCGTCATCAACCCGTCCCGGATCGCGGGCCAGGCGAAGCTGTGTTCCTCCAGCCGCTTGTAGGCCATCACCAGCCCGGTGCCATCCCAGTATAGCAGCTTCAGCCGGTCCGTCCGCCTGGCGCGGAACACAAAGACCGTTCCGGTGAACGGCTCCTTGCGCAGCTCGTTCTTCACCAGCGCCGCCAACCCGTCGTGCCCCTTGCGGAAGTCCACAGGTTTGGTTGCGACCATGATCCGCACCCGGTTCGACGGAAAGATCATGCCGTCTGTGCCAGCGCATGGGCAATCGCCGCGATGCGCGCCACCGGAGTCGTAGCTGCCAACCGGATCGTGACTGCGCCCATGGTGATCTCTATGGGGGCATCCGGACTTGGCTCGCCCTCCGGCAACGGTGTCGTAACCACCATTGCCGCGAACTCCACCTCGTCTTCGGGAGCTGGCAGCACCAACTTGCCCTGCCGGGCCAAGGTCCGCCACCCCGACAGGTGGTTTGCCTTGACCCCATGCAGCCTCGCCACCGCAGCAACCGTTGCACCCGGGCGCAAGGTCTCTGCCACGATCTGCGCCTTCACGGCATCAGGCCATTTGCGGTTGCGCCGCCGGCCTCCATCCTCCGTGAGAACCTCCAATGTAGCATCCATGGAGAAGCTCCTTCCTGATCCGTATGCGGCGTCCCCGTCCCATTGATTTCAGCGGTTTCACGACGCAGCCTTAGCAGCGAGTTTCGTTCTGAGGATTCAGAAGGAGACGACGATGGCGGATGGCGGGGACGGGTTTGATGGCTGCATCGAGGTTGTGCAGCGGACGCGTGGGTATCGGCGCTGGCCGGCCGAGGTGAAAGCGCGGATTGTGGCCGAGAGCTTTCAGCCCGGCGTTCGGGTGGTGGATGTCGCGCGGCGGCATGGTCTGGCCGCGCATCAGCTTTCGGATTGGCGACGTCAGGCGCGCCAGGGGGACCTGGTTTTGCCGGCGGACGCCATGGCCGGGGTGGCGTCTGACGCTCTGCCAGCCTTTGTGCCGGTTTCGGTGGAGCCTGAGAATGTCGGTCCACCAGCGGATGCTGATCGGACATGTGGTGTCATCACGATCGAGATCGGCAACGATCTCGTGCTTCGGGTGCCGGGCGATGTTCCGGCAGAGCGGGCAGCAGCGGTGGCGCGTGCGCTGCGAGGACCGGCGTGATCGTCGCGGGACAGCGCCAGCCGATCCTGATTGCGACGCGTCCGGTGGACTTCCGCTGCGGGCATCGGGCGCTGGCGCTGATTGTGCAGACCGAGCTGAAGCTGGATCCGCATTCCGGGGTGACGATCGTGTTCCGTTCGAAACGCGGCGACAGGCTGAAGATTTTGGTCTGGGACGGGACCGGTCTCGTGCTTGTCTATAAGGTCCTTGAACAGGGCAGGGTGGATTCAAACGCGAGGTGCAACAGGTGCATTGAAACGGATCGTGAGGC
>CAYGRI010000513.1:0-2979 GCA_964352155.1 uncultured Maritimibacter sp.
TACCAGCTCATCGCGAGCGCCAGGAGTGGCGTGCGAAAGCGCCCGAGGGTCGGCAGGGCCGGGGGCCGCATGGTCGCGGCGATGTCGAATTGGGTCAGATCGCCGTCGATGGCCTCGGCCAGAATCCGCCCCGCAAGCGTTGCCAGCGCGACTCCATGGCCGGAATAGCCCGAGGCCGACCAGATCCCCGGCTGCGGGCGCGAGACATCCGGCAGGCGCGACCGGGTGATGGCCAGCGTCCCGCCCCAGGCATGGTCGATCCGCGCATCGCGCAGCTGCGGATAGACCCGCAGCATCGGCTTGCGCACCTTGGCCGCGATGTCTTTGGGGAACCGGTAACCATAGCTTTCGCCGCCGCCGAACAGCAGCCGCCCGTCATGGCTGCGCCGCCAGTAATTCACCACGAACTTGCTGTCCGCCACGGCGATGTCGCGGGACAGAACCTCTGCCGCGCGCGGGCCCAGCGGTTCCGTGGCGACGATGAAATTGTTGATCGGCATGATGCGCGCCGCCACCTGACGCTCCAGCCCGCCCAGATAGCCGTTGCAGGCCAGCACGATCTGATCCGCCCGCAGGTTGCCTTGCGCCGTCCGCACCAGGCCCGGCGCCACATGTTCCGCCTCCGTCGTCTCGTGGATCGTGACGCCCGCCGCCACAGCCGCCCGCGCCAGCCCCAGGGCAAAGCGCAGCGGATGGATATGGCCCGAGCCCCAGTCGATCATCCCGCCATGATAGACATCCGACCCCACAAGCGCCCGGATCCCCGCCCGGTCCAGCGGTTCGGCAGCGTCGTAGTCGTAGTCGCGCCGCAGCTTTTCGGCATAGGCCTGGGTCTCCGCCGCACCTGTCGCGGTCCAGTCCGCATGGGCCACGCCGGGGCGCCACAGCGCATCGATCGCATAGGTCTCGATCAGCGACCGCACCAGCGCTACAGAGTCCAGCGCCAGATCCCATAGCTTGCGCGCGTCGTCCTTGCCGAACATCCGCTCCAGCACATCCTGATCCTGGCGCTGGCCGCCCGCCGCCTGCCCGCCATTGCGCCCGGAGGCGCCGAACCCCACCCGGTGCGCCTCGATCAGCACCACCTTGTAGCCGCGCGCCGCCGCATGCAGGGCGGTCGACAGGCCGGTGAACCCCCCGCCGACCACCGCAATATCGGCTCGCGCCGCGCCCCGCAGCGGCGCAAAGGGGGGCAAAGGCGCGGCCGTTGCCGCATACCAGCTGTCCGGATAGACGCCGCTGCGGTCGTTGGAATGCAGCAGATTCATACGTTCAGCAGCAGATGCTCTCGTTCCCAGGGCGAAATCACCTGCAGGAACTCGTTGTATTCCACCTGCTTGACCAACTCGTAGGTGCGGCAGAACCGCCGCCCCAGAACATCGCGGATCGCATCGGCGGCGGTGAACAATTCCAGCGCGTCCCCCAGAACCTGCGGTATGTCCGGATCGGCATCATAGGCGTCGCCGGTGAATTCCGGTTCTGGATCGACCTTTTCCAGCAACCCCAGATAGCCGCAGGCCAGCGAGGCGGCGATGGCGAGATAGGGGTTGCAATCCATCCCGGCCAGCCGGTTTTCCACCCGCCGCGCCTCTGGCCCCGATACGGGCACGCGGATCCCGGTGGTCCGGTTGTCATGCCCCCAGCGCAGGTTGATCGGTGCGGCATGGTCGCGCACATAGCGCCGGTAGCTGTTCACATAGGGCGCCAGCACCGCGATGACCGACGGCAGATGCCGCTGCATCCCGCCGATGAAATGGTGAAAGCACGGATCCTCGGACCCGTCGGGCCGCGAAAAGAGGTTCTGCCCGGTTGTCGTGTCCAGCACCGAATGGTGCATATGCATGGCAGAGCCCGGCTCGTCCTGGATCGGTTTGGCCATGAAGGTGGCAAAGCAATCGTGGCGCATCGCCGCCTCGCGGATCAGGCGCTTGAAGTAAAAGATCTCGTCGGCCAGTTGCACCGGATCGCCATGGGCCATGTTGATCTCGATCTGCCCGGCGCCGCCCTCTTGCAGGATGCCGTCGATCTCGAACCCCTGGGCCTCGGCAAAGTCATAGATGTCGTCGATCACGGGCCCGTATTCGTCCACTGCCGACATGGAATAGGCCTGTCGCGCCGCCGCCTTGCGGCCAGAGCGGCCCATCGGCGGTTCCACCGGCTGGTTCGGGTCGATGTTGCGCGCGACCAGAAAGAACTCCAGCTCTGGCGCGACCACGGGCGTCCAGCCGCGGGCCTTGTATTGCTGGACCACCCGCTTGAGCACATTCCGAGGCGCCACCGGCATCGGCTTGCCGTCGCGCCCTTCGATGTCGTGGATCACCTGCATCGTCCAGTCGCCGGTCCAGGGCGCGGCGGTCGCGGTGGAGTAATCGGGGCGCAGGATCATGTCCGGCTCGGTAAAGTCGGTGTCGTCGTCGACCCAGTCGCCGGTGATCGTCTGCAGGAAGATCGAATTGGGCAGATAAAAGTGCGTTTGCTTGGCGAATTTCGCGGCGGGCATCGCCTTGCCCCGCGCCACGCCCGCCAGATCGGCCACCAGGCATTCCACCTCGTCCAGGCGGCGCCCCTCCAGATAGGCCTGTGCCGCCTCGGGTGTTGCCTTGGTCCAGTCAGCCAATGCGCCGCTCCTTGAAAAATTCCGCGATCATCCCGCCGACGCGGGCGCGGTCGGTCGGGGTCTGGGTGGTATCGGCAGCGTGCGACAGCAGCTCTGACGGCACCACGCCGGGGCCTCGGGTTTCGATCAGCCCCTCGATAAAGGCGCCGTCATATTCGGGATGCGGCTGCACCGAAAAGGCGCGCCGGTCGTAGACCAGGGCGGCATGGGCGCAGAAATCGTTGGAGGCGACGGTCTCGGCCCCTTCCGGCGGCACGATCACCTGATCCTGATGCCAGGCATGCACCGCGATCTCTTCGTCGCCCATCCTGTAGGCGGTGCGCCCCACGGCCCATCCGCCCACGAATTTCTCGACCCGCCCG
>CAYGRI010000514.1:0-2975 GCA_964352155.1 uncultured Maritimibacter sp.
CGGACATATGGCCCACATTGCCATGCACCACGATGTCGATCCCCTTCATCGAGATCCCGCAACGCGAGCTTGCATTGCCCTTGATCACCAGCGTGCCGCCATGCCCCGTGGCCCCGGCATATTGCGAGGCATCACCCTCGACCACCACCAGTCCGGACATCATGTTCTCGGCCACGCCCGGCCCGGCAGAGCCATGCACATGCACCGTGGCCTGCGCGTTCATCCCGGCGCAGTAATATCCCGTGGACCCTTTCACGCCGACTTCGATCGGCGCATCCAGCCCAACGGCAATCGCATGGGCGCCGCGCGGGTTGATCACCTCCCACACGGTCTGGTTCATCGTCTCGGACTGCGCCTGCAAGGCGGCGTTCAGCGCGCGCAGGCCCTGCGCTTCAAGGTCAAAGGTCTGCATTCAGGCGGCTTTCGCTTGCGGGCCGGTATCGTGGCTCCAGAAATAGACGGTGGCGGGCTCCGGTTCCCAGACCCGCGCGGCATCGATCCCCGGCAGATTGACCAAAGCGCGGTATTCCGAGCCGAATGCCACATATTGCGCCGTTTCCGCCATCACGGCGGGCTTGCAGGCAATCGGATCACGGACCACGCCAAAGCCGTCCCTGGTGCCCACGACAAAGGTAAAGAACCCGTCCAGATCGTCCAGCCCCGCCTCCAGCGCTTGGCCCAGCGTATCGCCCTCGCGCATCCGCCAGGTGAGATAGGCGGCGCCCACCTCTGTGTCGTTCTCGGTCTCGATGTGAATGCCCTCGCGCCGCAGCTTGCGCCGCAGCGCATTGTGGTTCGACAAGGATCCGTTGTGCACCAGGCATTGATCCGGCCCGGTGTTGAACGGATGCGCTCCCATCGTGGTCACCGCCGATTCCGTCGCCATCCGCGTGTGGCCGATCCCATGGGTGCCGCCCATACCGCGCAGCCCGAACCGATCCGCCACATCGCGAGGCAGGCCGACCTCCTTGTAGATCTCCAGCGTCTCGCCCTGCCCCATCACCCGCAGGCCCGGCCGGATCTCCACCAAAGCCGCCCGAGCCGCGTCGATCCGGTCCAGCGGCAGCATCAGCACAGCATGAGTGTCCCTTGGCGTGATGTCCGGCACCGTGCCGATGACAGCCGCCAGATCCTCGGCCAGCGCGGCAAAGGCCGCGTCTGGCGTGTCGGACTGCACAGTCAGCTTGCCCAGCCCCGGCACCCCCTGGCCATAGATTGCGATCCCCGCGCTGTCCGGCCCCCGGTCGGTCATCGTGATCAGCATATCGGTAAGCATGTCGCCCAACGCGGGCTGCAACGCGCTGTCTTTCAGGAACAATCCGACGATTCCGCACATCCTGCCAATCCCCTTGCCTAGCCCGAGTCGAGCCTTACCACCAAAGCCCGCGCCCCTCAACCAAAAGGAAACAAATATTCCTCAGGGGCAATTCTCAGGCCGTCTGCGGATAGCTGATAATCGACAGATAGCGCGCGGGCAGCCGCACCAGACGCTCTGGCCCATGCGGGGCGTCGGCATCGAAATGCAGCGTATCGCCGGGCTTCAGGGGATACAGTTCGTCGCCGTGGCGATAATCTATCTCGCCCTCCAGCACATAGATCGTCTCTATTCCGCCATGCTGGAAGGTCGGGAAAACATCCGATTCCTCGGTTAGCGTGATCATATAAGGCTCGACAATCACGCCAGAGCCATTGGCCCCGATATGCCCCAGCAAGGTATAGTGATGATTGGCCCGGGTGCCGGCGCGTTCCACATCGACACCCTCGCCGGGCTTTGTATGTACCGCCTGACGATGCTCCTCGAACCCGCGGAAAAAGCTTGTGATCGGCACGGACAGCGCATGGGCCAGCGTCTGCAACGTCGTCAGGGAGGGCGAGGTGTTGCCATTCTCGATCTTCGAGAGCATCCCCGTCGACAGCCCCGTGGCCTGCGCCAGTTCGGCCACCGTGATCTCTTGCTGCTTGCGAAAGGCGCGTACCTCGCGGCCGATCGCAACCTCCAGCACCTTTTCGCGATCCTCGCCCGGCACACGGTGCGGATCCTGCGTCAGTTTCGCGCTCATCTCACCCTCCACACCCGGCGGCAGCGCAAAGCTTAGCAGCAATTGCCCGGCAGCGAAACGGCCTCTGGCCCGAGGACGCCTGACCACCCGGAACCCAATCCGTCGAACCAGACCGAACCAGGGGTCACATGGACATCACGCGGGCCAACATCTTTGCCACCCGCGCCCGAACCACCGGCGCACGCATCGCGGCCCGACCCGAACCGCACCGGGCCCAGGCGCCGCGCCAAGGGCGCCCGCGTCCCCTTTCTTCTGGCAAGAAATACTCTGGGGGAGCGCCGCAGGCGCGGGGGCAAAGCCCCCATCCGGTCGGATCGCGCAAGCGATCAGAAACCACTCCCCGCGCCATCCCCGGGCCAACCGGTGGCGCCAAAATCAAACGGGCGCACGGGTATCCCGCACGCCCGCCCATCCAAGACGACACAGAGTCTTCAGAAACGATCCAACAACCGGCGCAGATAATCCAGCTCTTCCTCGGGCCGGTCCTGCTCGGCCGAGCGTCGCCGGATGATGTCCAGCAATTCCCGCGCCCGGCGATAAACGTCATCGCCCTGCAGCATCTCCTCTTCCGTTCCGACTTGTCCATTGGTCCCGGGTTCGCGCCCCAAGGGATCGCGCGCCTGATCGTTGTTGGCCTGACCCTCGGCTTCGCCCTGCTGACCCTGGTTGCTCTGCTCCTGCGCCATCATCTCGCCCAAGTTCCGCATGCCCTCGCGCAGGGCCTCGATCGCCTCGGACTGGCTGTCCAGCGCCCCGGCCAGATCGTCGTTGCGCAAGGCTTCCTCGGCCTCGTCCATCGCGCGCCCGGCCTCGTCCAGCGCCTCGCGCGCGGCATCCCCCTCGGCCGTCCCGGCGCCGGGCAGGTTGTTGCGCTGCCTATCCAGCTCGCCGCGCAAGGCCTCCTGCCTATCCGCC
>CAYGRI010000515.1:0-2958 GCA_964352155.1 uncultured Maritimibacter sp.
CTGCATCCCACGGTGGACCCCGGCTGAGCAGAGCCGACCCGCCCCCGCGCTCCGGGGCGCGGGGGCGGGGCGGCGCGGTTCTGCCGTGTGGCGGTTCGGCGGGATGGCGGATGGGCTGTTGCTGCCGGGCCAATGGGCGGGGCGGATGCCGGTCGCGGCCCGAAGCCGCATGACGCAACTTGCATGCAGGGGAGGTCTGCCAGCCCCGCCTAGGCCCCCGTCGGCGTTCCGTTGCGCAAGCGCCCTTGGCGGCGCGTGACGTTTGGCAGAGGGCGCGCGCCTAGCTTTGGCGCACCATCTTGCCGGGGTTGAGGATGTTGTCGGGATCCAGCGCCTGCTTGATCTGGCCCATCACGTCCCAGGCGGGGCCGTGTTCTGCCTCCATATAGTCCAGCTTGCCCGACCCGATGCCGTGTTCGCCGCTGACCGTGCCGCCCATGCGCAGGGCGCGTTCGACCATGCGGTGGCTGAGCGCCTTGGCCTCTTCCCATTCGTCGGGCCGGTCTTCATGGAACAGCAGGATGGAATGGAAATTGCCATCCCCCACATGGCCGACGATGGGCCCGGGAATCGAGGCGGCCGCGATGTCGGCGCGGGTCTCTTCGACCGCTTCGGCGAGGCGCGAGATCGGCACGCAGATGTCCGTCACGATGGCGCGGGCGCCCGGGCGCGAGGCCAGACAGGCGTAATGGGCATTGTGCCGCATCGTCCACAGGGCGGTGCGGTCTTCCTGATGGGTGGCCCATTGAAAATCCGAGCCGCCGAATTCGTCCACCACCTCGCGGAACCGCTCGGCATCCTCTTTGACGCTTTGCTCGGTGCCGTGAAACTCGATCATCAGATGCGGCACTTCCTGAAACGACGACCCGGCATAGGCGTTGAAGGCCGCGGCCACAGCCGGATCGACGAATTCGATTCGCGCCATGGGGATGCCCATCTGGACCGTGGTGATTACCGCATTCACCGCATTCGTGATCGTCGGAAAGGCGCAGACCGCCGCCGACACCGCATCGGGCTGTCCGCGCAGGCGCAGCGTCAGTTCGGTCACCAGCCCCAGCGTGCCCTCGGACCCCACCATCAGCCCGGTCAGATCGTAGCCCGCCGAGGATTTGCGCGCCCGGGTGCCGGTGCGGATGATCCGGCCATCGGCCAGCACCACCTCCATCGCCAGGACATTGTCGCGCATCGTGCCATAGCGCACCGCCGTAGTGCCGCTGGCGCGCGTCATAGCCATGCCGCCCAGCGTCGCATTGGCGCCGGGATCGACCGAAAAGAACATACCCGTCATCCGCAACTCATTCTCCAGCGCCGCGCGGGTCACGCCGGGCTGGACCACCACATCCATATCCTCATGGTGGATCGCTAGCACCCGGTCCATGCGCGAGAAATCCACGCAGACGCCACCGGTCAGGGCCAGCGCGTGCCCTTCCAGCGAGGTGCCGACGCCCCAGGGCACCACGGGGCACCCGGCCTGAGCACAGATCCTGACGATTTCGCTCACCTCCGCCGTCGTCTCGGGATAGGCGACGGCATTGGGTGGCGTCAGGGGAAGATGCGATTCCGATCGTCCATGGATCTCAAGATCGGACTTGGATCGAGTCAATCGATTGCCTAGTAATTTGGTAAGTGCTGTTAACGCTGTCTCAGTCGTCACAATTGGATCCAATCCCCAAAGAAACCCCCGAAAGCCTTGAGTGAGAGTAATGGATGTGAGTCGGTTGCGGAACCTTCGACCGCATAACATTCTGTCTGACTGCAACGATGGGCAGATCGCGGGGGTATCGTTTCTCGTTAAGGTAAAGTAACTGCTAACCACAGAGCTCAAAAGTGCATGGAACATCATGCGGCGGCGCGGCCCGGGGCAGATTCAGTTCTGGTTCATCGCCTTGCTGGTCGGGACAGGCGCGGGCCTGGTGGCCATGCTGTTCCGCCTCGCGATCGACCGGATTCAGGCGACGCTGTACGGGACCGAGGACACGCACCACCTGTACACCTTCGCGCAAACGCTGCCCTGGTATTGGATCGTGGCGATCCCGGTGGCCGGTGGCCTTGCGGTCGGGCTGCTGATGTCGCGGTTCTCGGCCGATGGGCGGGTGCGGTCCGTGGCGGATGTGATCGAGGGCGCGGCGCTCAAGGATGGCCGGGTGGAACGGCGCGAGGGGCTGGCCTCGGCCACAGCCTCGCTGATCACGCTGTCTTCGGGGGGATCGTCGGGACGGGAGGGGCCGGTGGTGCATCTGGCCGGGGTGATCGCGACCTTCGTGTCGAACCGGATCCACGCCGACGGGGTCACCGGTCGCGACCTTCTGGGCTGCGCGGTGGCGGCGGCTGTTTCTGCCTCGTTCAACGCTCCCATCGCCGGGGCGCTTTTCGCGATGGAGGTGATCCTGCGCCACTTCGCGGTCAACGCCTTTGCCCCCATCGTCATCGCCTCTGTCGCGGGCACGGTGATCAACCGGCTGGTCTTTGGCGATGTCACCGAATTCACCCTGCCGGGCACCAGCACGCTGGAGTTCTATGGCGAATTGCCGGCCTATCTTATCCTTGGTCTGGTCTGCGGGCTTGTGGCGGTGGTGCTGATGCAATCGGTTTTTTGGGCCGACCGGTTTGGCACCCGGATAGAGAAAGCCGCGGGCCTGCCCCGTTTCCTGCGGCCCGCCATCGCCGGAGCGCTGTTGGGGCTGCTGGCGATCTGGTTTCCCCATATCATCGGCGTCGGATATGAAACGACCTCGTCCGCGCTGACAGGCAAGCTGCTGTTGTACGAGACGATTGTCTTCGCGATGCTGAAAACGGCGGCGGTGGCGATCACGCTGGGCGGGCGCATGGGGGGCGGCATCTTTTCGCCGTCGCTGATGCTGGGCGCGTTGACGGGGCTGGCCTTTGGCGCCATCGCGACCAGCATCTTCCCCGACGTGTCCGGCTCGGAAACGCTGTACGCCCTGGCCGGGATGGGGG
>CAYGRI010000516.1:0-2926 GCA_964352155.1 uncultured Maritimibacter sp.
GCCTCCATCCTGCTGGACCCGCGCCGCACCTGGGAAGACGGCGCCGCCTATGACGTACAGGCGAAAAAGCTGGCCGGGATGTTCGCCGAGAACTTCACCCAGTACGAAACCAACATTCACGAAGACGTGCGCGCCGTCGCCATCGGCTAAGCACGGGCCAAGCACGGGCCAAGCACGGGCCAAGCACGGGCCAAGCACGGGCGACTTGTTGCCAAATCGGGGCCGGAAGTGATCTTCCGGCCCTTTTCCATGGGCGGTTGTGGCCCTAGATTGATTGACATGGTTCGTATGTGTCTTCTTGCCCTCGCGCTTTGCGCCGCGTCCGGCGCTACCGCTGCCCCCCGCACGCCGGGCGCCGCGGAATTCGAATATGGCTACTTCTGCGCCATGGAACCCGTGGACGAAGGCGTGGCCGAGGGAACGATTTCCGGCACCGTCTCTTTCGTCGAAGGGCCGCCGCCGTTCCTCAACCTCGGGTCGCTTGTCCCGGGGCAACTGGGTGTTGGCTTTGGCGTGCATGTCCGGGTGCGCCCCGAATACGAAGGGATGGTGACCGTCCTGGTGGAACACCCGCCGATGGGCCCCGAAGGCGTGACCCGCCAGGTCTGGGTCACGGACCTGTCGTCGGCGGAACAGGAATACCTGGGCTATTCCTTCGACGAACCCTACGAGGTGGTCAAAGGCCAATGGATCATGTCGGCCACCGCAAATGGCCGCGTCATCTACGAGGCGTCGTTCGAGGTGCTGGACCCGGTGCTGATGCCGCCCGTGACCTGCGGCATGGCGCCGATGTCCTGACCCTGCGCGACGGGGAAAGCGCGCCAACCGGGGGCGTGTTCCTTGGGGTGTCGCAGCCCCCGAACGCGTCATACCGCGCAACGGCCGCACCCTATGGTACAAGCGCGCAGTTACGCGCTACATCCCCGCGATCCCGCGCCGCACCAGGTTCAACCCGGCCAGGACCAGCACCACCAGCGTCGCCCGCTTGAACAGCGCCTGATCCATCCGACCATGTGCCCACATGCCCAGCACCAGCCCGATCGTACAGGGCACCAGCATGGCGAGCGACAGCGGCAAGGTCTGCGCATTCAGCACGCCAGAGCGCAGATGCGACAGCAACAGCACAATCGACCCGGCGCCGTAAACGACCCCCTGCACCCGCATCTGCTCGGCCTTTGGCGTCTCCAGCGCGGTCAGGTACAGCACCGTGGGCGGCCCCCAGACGCCAGAGATCCCGCCAAAGAACCCCGCAAAGGCGCCGATCCCCACCTCGGCCCGGCGCTGGTGCTGCGGCGCGATCCGCAGCCGCCATCCCAGCAATTGCACGATGGAAAACAGGATGACCGGCACGCCCAGGATCAAGAACAGCGACCAGTCCGGCAAAACGCGGACCAATTGCGCGCTGAAGGCGATGAACAGCAGCACGATCACCAGATACAGCGCAAACCGCCGCGCCGATCCCAGGGCCGCCGCTATCCCGTCGCGCAGCGCCTGCCAGACATTCGCCACCACCGTCGACAGGATCAGCGCCGCCAAGGCCAGTTCCGGCGCCAGGAACGACCCCAGCCCCGAGATCATGATCATCGGCATGGCGAAGCCCACCGCGCCCTTCACAAAGCCCGCAAGCAAACCCACCAGTACGGTCATCGTCAGAATCGCCGGTGCCATCTCTGTCAGAACGCCCAAGGTCTATTCCTTTTCTGTTTCGATGGTCATAGCCGCTTCAGGCGGGGCCTGCATCGCAAATCCAGCCGCGACACTTTTTAACACTCAGCGCACCTGCGGCGAATTATTATTGCGCAGCGCCTGCGAAGTCAGTAGGACATCCCAAATGATACCAAAGGAGTCGCCCGATGCCGCATGATGGCCAGGATCTTGCCGCGCAGCCCGTGTTGCTGACCGATCTTTCGTCGTTGACCCGCGCCGCCGTGGCACCGGCCGCCGCCTTGCTGGAAACCGCAAAGGCGCGGGTGAAGGCGCAGGTCGTGGCAGAGGGCAAAGTCTCTGCCGCCGCGCTGGAAGAGCACCAGACGGCGGCCCATGCGTTGGCCTGGCTGGCAACCTATGTGGACTCGCTGCGTGAAATGCAGGGCTGGGCCGACCGGTTGGAGGCGGACGGCGCCTTTGGCGAGATGGAACAGCTGATCCTGCAAATCGCGTTCGGCGAATACCTCTGGCAGATCTACGGCGGGATTCCGATGAGCCAGGGAGAGATTGCGCGCCCCCAGGACATCGGCCTGACCCAGGACGACCAGCGCGCGATGATGACCCCGGCGGTGATGACGCTGACCCAGTCCGGCAACACCCAGGCGGCGCGGATGCGGCTGGTGGCGCTGATGCAGGATAATCACGGCCACGCTACCTTTGGCGCCACCGGCCTTGATGACGAGCTTGAGATGATCCGCGACCAGTTCCGCCGCTTCTCGGATGACAAGGTCGCCCCGCATGCCCATGACTGGCACCTGAAGGATGAACTGATCCCGATGGAGATCATCGAGGATCTGGCCGAAATGGGCGTCTTTGGCCTGACCATCCCTGAGGAATACGGCGGCTTTGGCATGTCCAAAGCCTCGATGGTCGTGGTGTCGGAAGAGCTGTCGCGCGGCTACATCGGCGTCGGTTCTCTGGGCACCCGGTCCGAGATCGCGGCAGAGCTGATCCTGTGCGGCGGCACCGACGCGCAAAAGGCGCATTGGCTGCCCAAGCTGGCCAGCGCCGAGATCCTGCCGACCGCCGTTTTCACCGAGCCCAACACCGGGTCCGATCTTGGCGCCCTGCGCACCCGCGCCATCAAGACGGGCGAGGATTACGAGGTGACCGGCAACAAGACCTGGATCACCCATGCCGCGCGCACCCATGTAATGACCCTGCTGGCGCGGACCGATCCCGACAGCACCGATCACCGGGGGCTGTCGATGTTCCTGGC
>CAYGRI010000517.1:0-2917 GCA_964352155.1 uncultured Maritimibacter sp.
CGTCATCTTTGAGGGCTTCCCCCGCACGCGAGCCCAGGGCGACGCTTTGGGGCTGCTGCTGTCAGAGATGGGGCAGACGCTGGATCAGGTGATCGAGATGCAGGTCGACGACGAGGCGCTGGTGGCGCGTATCGTGGCCCGCTCGACCTGCGGCCATTGCGGCGAAGTCTACAACGACAACACCAAGCCGATCCCATCAGACGGCAAATGCACGAAATGCGGTCACACCGAATTCAAGCGCCGCGCGGATGACAACGAAGACAGCCTGCGCACCCGCCTGATGGCATACTACAAGCAGACCTCTCCGTTGATCGGCTACTACTACGCCAAGGGCGGCTTGGTCAGCGTGGATGGCCTTGGAGAAATCGACGCGATCTCGGCCTCGATCTCGGAGCTTATGGAGACCTCGTCGTGAGGCGCCTGCTGGCCGCGGCGCTGATCCTTGCTCCGGCCAGCGCGATGGGCTTGCCGCTGCTGGTCGACAATCCGCAGATGTGCGACATGCCGCCGGACTCCTATCGGTTGGAAGATGGGATGATCCTGGGTTCCAATTATATGGAAACGATCGAATATTACTGCGAGTTCGATCCCCCGGTTGATTTCCGCTGGGATGTGGACACGACGACCGTGGCCCGCGTGGGCTGGTGCAACGAGCCGGGCTACATCAAGGCAGAGGTCTTCGCCTTCCAGTTCAGTCAATATGACCCCGGTGTCGTCCTGGTGTATGGCGACGAGTTCGAAGAGCCCCAGACCTTCACGGCCTGCCCCGAATAGACCGACAAAGGCGGGTCGCGCCGCATCGGCGCCTGATGCCGGACCGGGCGGGCAGGTGGCTTGCAAACCCGGCTTCGGTCCAGCCTGTGAATGCGCGGATCCGCCCGGATCCGCCCGGGCGCCGCACGCGCCAAAGCGGGCCTCCTTCCACATGAGTCGCCTTTTCGACCTGATGGCGGCGCCTCCAACGCGAAGAGCGATGCATCGGGTTGAAGACAGGCGCTAGACCCGCCGCCCCCACAGATCGTATTCCCCGGCCTCGTCAACCTCGACCACCAGCATGTCGCCGGGGGACAGATCCTCGAACCCCTCGTCGATGAACAGGCAGCCGTCGATTTCCGGCGCATCCGAGGGGGTGCGGCAGGTTGCGCCATCCTCTTCGACCGAATCCACGATCACTTGCAGGCGGGTGCCCACCTTGGCCTCCAGCCGTGCCTCAGAGATGGCCTGGGCCTTTTCCATGAACCGGCGCCAGCGGTCTTCCTTCACGTCGGCGGGCACATGGTCTGGCAGGGCGTTCGAACGGGCACCGGCCACGTTTTCGTATTGAAAGCATCCCACGCGATCCAGCTGCGCCTCGTCCAGCCAGTCCAGCAGGGTCTGGAATTCCGCCTCTGTCTCACCGGGATAGCCGACGATGAAGGTCGAGCGCAGGGTCAGATCGGGGCAGATGGCGCGCCAGGCGGCGATCTCGTCCAGGGTGCGCGCGGCGGCGGCGGGCCGGGCCATGCGGCGCAAAGTGTCGGGATGGGCGTGCTGGAACGGAATGTCGAGGTAGGGCAGCACGCCGCCCTCCTGCATCAGCGGAATCAACGCGCGCACATGGGGGTAGGGGTAGACGTAGTGCAGCCGCACCCAGGCGCCCAACGACCCCAGATCCCGCGCCAGATCGAGGATCGGTGCCTTGGACTCGCGGTCTTTCCAGTCGGTGCCATAGGCCGAGGTGTCCTGGCTGATCACCAGCAATTCCTTGACGCCCGAATCCACCAGACGCTCTGCCTCGCGCATCACCGCCGCATGCGGGCGAGAGACGAGGCGCCCGCGCATATCCGGGATGATGCAGAACTTGCAGGTATGATTGCAGCCCTCGGAGATCTTCAGATAGCTGTAGTGGCGCGGGGTCAGCTTCACTCCGGCGGCGGGCAGCAGATCGACGAAGGGATCGGGGGCGGGCGGAACGGCCTTGTGCACCGCGTCCAGCACCCGTTCATATTGGTGCGGCCCCGTCACGGCGAGCACTTTGGGATGCGCGCCGGTGATATAGTCGGGCTCGGCGCCTAGACAGCCGGTGACGATCACGCGCCCGTTCTCGGCCAGCGCCTCGCCGATGGCCTCCAGGCTTTCGGCCTTGGCGGAATCGAGGAACCCGCAGGTATTCACGATCACCGCATCCGCGCCCTTGTAGTCGGACGACAGGCCATAGCCCTCGGCGCGCAGGCGGGTCAGGATGCGTTCGCTGTCCACCAAAGCCTTGGGGCAGCCGAGGGACACCATGCCGATGGTTGGCTGGCCGGCGCGGATGTCATCCGCAAGGCGCGGGCGCGAAAGGTCGGGGCGAAGGTCAGGCGGATTGCTCATCCCCGCGATATAGAGCGGTTCGGCGCCGGGCGGAAACAGCTTTTCGCGGTCTGCCAAAGGATCCGCCCCGGTGCCACCGCGTGCCGCCCGAAATGCGTCGCATCTGGCAGGTGGAAAATCCCGGTGCGATCCGCGCGACGCTTGTAAAGGCGCGGGCGGGCGACGCCTCGGCAGGACCCAGTGTTTCCGGGGCCCAGTGTTTCCGGGGCCCAGTGTTTCTGTTGCCGGTGTCTATGGCGCCGGTGTTTCTGGCGCCAACACTGCCGATCGCACTTCGGGCTTTGCCATCATCATGGACGGTGATGCCAAGTTTTCCCTGGTTTCCAGACAGCCAACCAGCCCGGCGCTCGCCGGTGCTAGCGGCGCCGGTCGCGGCGGGCGCTCATCGGTTGGAAGGCGACGCTGACATGGGCTTCGCAATAGGGTTTGCCGGATTGGACGGACAGGCCGCAGAACCAGAAATCATCCGTCGCCGGATCGCCGATCGGCCATTTGCAGGTGCGTTCCGTCAGATCCATCAGGCCGATACGCTTGGCCTTCTTTTCCACCTCGCGCACATTTGCCA
>CAYGRI010000518.1:0-2916 GCA_964352155.1 uncultured Maritimibacter sp.
GCCCAGGAAGACCTGACCAAGCTGGCCGGCCAGAAAGCCGTCACCACCAAGGCCAAGAAATCCATCGCCGGCTTCCGCGTTCGCGAAGAAATGCCGCTGGGCGCCAAGGTGACCTTGCGCGGCGACCGGATGTACGAATTCCTCGACCGTCTGATCACTGTCGCCATGCCTCGGATCCGCGACTTTCGCGGCGTTCCCGGCAAGTCGTTCGATGGCCGTGGTAACTATGCCATGGGCATGAAGGAACATATCGTGTTCCCTGAAATCGACTACGACAAGGTCGACGAGGTCTGGGGCCTCGACATCATCATCTGCACCACCGCCAAGAATGACGCGGAAGCCAAGGCGCTGTTGAAGCATTTCAACATGCCGTTCAACAGCTGAGCCTGGGAGAGAGATCGACATGGCCAAGAAAGCAATGATCGAGCGCGAAAAGAAGCGTCAGAAGCTGGTGGACAAATACGCCACCAAGCGGGCCGCGCTGAAAGAAATCGTGAGCGATGAATCCAAGCCGATGGAGGAGCGGTTCCGCGCCTCCCTGAAGCTCGCCAAACTGCCGCGCAACAGCTCGGCAACCCGGCTGCACAACCGCTGCCAGCTGACCGGGCGGCCCCATGCTTATTACCGCAAGCTCCGGATCTCCCGGATCAAGCTGCGGGACCTGGGCTCGATGGGCCAGATCCCGGGCATGGTAAAGTCGAGCTGGTAAGGAGGGTATGATATGAATGATCCTCTTGGGGATATGCTGACCCGGATCCGCAACGCACAGATGCGCGGCAAATCCACGGTTCTGACGCCCGCGTCCAAACTGCGCGGCTGGGTCCTGGATGTGCTGGCCGACGAAGGCTACATCCGCGGCTACGAAACCACGTCGACCCGCGAAGGGCATCCGGCGATCGAGATCAGCCTGAAATATTACGAAGGCACCCCGGTCATCCGTGAGCTCAAGCGCGTGTCCAAACCCGGCCGCCGGGTTTACATGAGCGTCAAAGACATCCCGCCGGTCCGTCAGGGCCTGGGTGTTTCCATCGTGTCCACGCCCAAAGGCGTGATGTCGGATCAAAACGCCCGCAGCCAGAACGTTGGCGGCGAGGTTCTTTGTACCGTGTTCTAGGGAGGGCAAGATGTCTCGAATTGGGAAAAAACCGGTCGAGCTGCCCTCTGGGGTAGAGGCCAAGGTGTCGGGCCAGACGGTCGAAGTGAAGGGGCCCAAGGGCACCCGCAGCTTCACCGCCACCGACGATGTGACGATCACGCTGGAAGACAAGACCGTCACGGTGACGCCACGCGGCAATTCCAAGCGCGCGCGTCAGCAGTGGGGCATGTCGCGGACCCAGGTTGAAAACCTGGTGACGGGCGTGACCAAGGGCTTCAAGAAAGAGCTGGAGATCACCGGCGTTGGGTATCGTGCGCAAGCACAGGGCAGCACCATCAAGCTGGCGCTGGGCTACAGCCACGAAGTCAACTTCGACGTACCCGCCGGGGTGACCGTCGCCACGCCGAAGCCGACTGAAATCGTGCTGGAAGGCATCGACCAGCAGCTTGTGGGAGAGACTGCCGCAAAGATCCGCGAATGGCGCAAGCCAGAGCCCTACAAGGGCAAGGGGATCCGGTACAAAGGCGAGTTCATCTTCCGCAAGGAAGGCAAGAAGAAGTAAGGACGCGAGATATGGCACTTTCGAAAAGAGAGCTGTTCCAGAAACGCCGCATGCGCGTCCGGAACAAGCTGCGCAAGATGAACTCCGGGCGCGTGCGTCTGTCGGTTCATCGCTCCAACAAGAACATCAGCGTGCAGTTGATCGACGATGTTCAGGGTGTGACGCTGGCCTCTGCCTCGTCGCTGGAAAAAGACCTGGGAGTGGTCGGCCGCAACAATGTCGAAGCGGCCGCCAAGGTCGGCTCCGCCATTGCCGAGCGCGCGAAGGCAGCGGGGATCGAAGCCTGCTATTTCGACCGTGGCGGCTTTCTGTTCCACGGCAAGGTCAAGGCCCTGGCCGAAGCGGCCCGCGAAGGCGGTTTGAAGTTCTAATCGCCGGGCCCGTTCGCGGGCCTGGCCCACTGCGGGCGGCAACGCCCCGATGATCCGGGCGCCCATGGCGGCGCACCAGGATTGAGCCAACCGGCGCAGCGCGCCGACAGACAGGAGGCCGCATGGCCAGAGAACCGAACCGGGGCCGCCGCGACCGCGACGAAACCCCCGAATTTGCAGATCGCCTTGTCGCGATCAACCGCGTGTCCAAGACGGTCAAGGGTGGTAAACGTTTTGGCTTTGCCGCACTCGTCGTCGTGGGCGACCAGAAAGGCCGCGTCGGCTTTGGCAAGGGCAAGGCCAAGGAGGTCCCCGAGGCCATCCGCAAGGCCACCGAGCAAGCCAAGCGTCAGATGATCCGCGTGCCGCTGCGCGAAGGCCGCACGCTGCACCACGACGTCGCCGGTCGCCATGGTGCGGGCCGTGTCGTGATGCGGACGGCTCCGGCCGGTACCGGGATCATCGCAGGTGGTCCGATGCGCGCCGTGTTCGAGATGCTGGGCATTCAGGACGTGGTCGCCAAGTCGATCGGCTCGCAGAACCCCTACAACATGATCCGCGCCACCATCGACGGGTTGGTCAGCGTCGCCAGCCCTCGTCAGGTCGCGCAGCGTCGTGGCAAGAAAGTCGCCGACATCCTGCCCAAGCGGGACGAGGCGCCCACGGAATCCGCGCAAGTCGCGGAGGAGGCGTAAGAAATGGCCAAAACCATCGTCGTCAAACAGATCGGCAGCCCGATCCGCCGCCCCGCCGTTCAGCGCCAGACGCTGATCGGGCTGGGCCTGAACAAGATGCACAAGACCCGCGAGCTGGAGGATACCCCCTCTCTCCGCCGCATGGTCAACAACATCCCGCATCACCTCGAGATCGTGGAAGAGAGCGACTAA
>CAYGRI010000519.1:0-2910 GCA_964352155.1 uncultured Maritimibacter sp.
GCTTTCACGGTTCAGCACCTGCCCCGCCGCCGCGATCCCGATCTCTTCGGCCAGGCGCAGCACCGCCATCCCGTCGATCTCGCCCGTCCGCGTGGCCATCGTGGGGCCGGACAGCGGCGAATAGCCCATCGACGTCGCCTGCGACCGACCCTCGCGGATCGCGCACAGGCTGCACCCCGCGCCCAGATGCAAGGCCAGCAGCCGCCCAGGGACAGAGGCCCCGAATTGCGCCACCATCCCGGCATAACTCAGCCCGTGGAACCCATAGCGGCGCAGGCCCTTCGCCCGCCAATCCGCCGGCAAGGCGTAGGTGGTCTGCACCTCGGGGTTCGTCGCATGAAAGGCGGTGTCAAAGCTGGCATATTGCGGCAGATCGGGCCGCGCCGCCGCCATGGCGCGGATCCCGGCCAGCCCCGGCGGGTTGTGCAGCGGCGCCAGGGGCACATTCGCCTCGATCACCGCAATCGCCTGCGGATCCAGCCGCACCGGCGCCGTCAGCGCCGCGCCGCCATGCACCACCCGATGCGCCCCCGCCGTGATCGGCCCCGCGCCCTGCGCCTCCAGCGCCGTCAGCAAGGCGGACAGGGCCGCTGCATGATCCGGCGCCGCGATGGGCACGGCCTTGGCGCCGACCAGCAACGCAGCGCCGGATCGGGTGCCGATCCCGGTCACGCGGCCCGTCAGATGCTCTGCCAGATCCTCGGAGAACAGCGCCGCCTTGATCGACGACGATCCGGTGTTCAGCACCAGCAGCATCAGGCCGCCCCCGCCACCACCACGCCCAGCGCCGCCGAGGCCAGCCGCGCCGGCGCCGCCTGGCTGCGCGAGGTCAGCAGGATCGGCACCCGCGCGCCCAGGACGATCCCGCCCGCGCAACAGCCCATCCCCAGCACCATCAGCTTGAACAGCGCGTTCCCCGTGGTGATGTTCGGCGTGACGATGATATCCGCATCCCCCGCGACGGGGCTGACATAGTTCTTGATGGCCGCCGCCTCCTTCGACAGGATCAGGTCCATCGCAATCGGCCCAGCCACATCGGCCTGCGGCAGGTGATCCCGCGCCCAGGCGGCAATGCCCGCGCTTTCCATCGTATTGGCGACCGAGGGCACCGGATCCTCCGTCGGCGCCAGCAATGCCGCGCGCGGCCGCGCCACGCCAAGGATCTGCGCCAGCCGTACCGCATGGATCAGGCAGGCCTGCCGCGTCTCGACCGGCGGATCCACATTCAGCGCCGCGTCGGTCAGCAGCAAGGGCCGGTCCGACCCCGGCGCGGTGATATGGAACACATGGCCACAGCGCGTCCCCTTGTCCCGCAGCCCCGCCGACGAAGGCAGCAACCCCTTCAGAAAGGTCGAGGTATGGACCTGCCCCTTCATGATCGCGTCCACCTCGCCGCCCCGCCCCAGCTCCGCCGCCTTGACAGAGGCTTCGGCGGCGGGGGCATGGATCAACCGGAACGCCGCGATATCAAACCCGATCTCATCAGCCGCCACGCGGATCTTGGTCTCATCTCCAATCAGAACCGGTTCGGCCAGCCCCGCCTCCATCGCCTCACGGATGCCGGTCAGCGGATTGACCGCCCCGGCATTGACCAGCGCCACCCGCGGCACCGGCAGGCCCCGCGCCTGATCCAGCAAGCGCCGCGGCGCCTGGGGCAAGATCTGTGACAGAAAAGGATAAACCATGGCAGCTCCGTTCGGATCAAATGTCAGCTTTGGCCGGATCAGACCACGAGACGCGCGTAAGCGCCAGAATATCGGCAGCTCCCCGGCGCATTTCCACAGGCCCGCCGCCCGCGCGGCCAGCCGCTGCACAGGATCTGTGCGGTGGCAGGGATTGGCCGGCGGCCGCGCAAGGCCTATCTGACAGGCAGACCGCAACCGGAGCCCCCGATGTCAGAGATCCAGATCACCCGAGACGACACCGACAGCAAGGCCCGCTACACCGCCCGCATCGATGGCTTGCCCGGCGAAGGCGAGCTGACCTTGTCGAAACTCTCGCCGACCCTCGTCATCGCCGATCACACATCGGCGCCCGACTCGATGCGCGGCATGGGCGTGGCCCGCGCCCTGGTGGAGCGGCTGGTGGCCGATGCCCGCGCGGCCGGACAGCACATCGTCCCCCTGTGCCCCTATGTGCGCGCCCAGGCCGAACGCCACCGGGACGACTGGGCCGGCGTCATTCAGTGGTAACGCAAGGAAAGGAGACCGGGATATGAGCTGGAACCCCTGCCAATCCCCCGACATCGACGACACAGAGGCGCTGGCGGCGCTGGACACCATGATCGTGCCGCGCGCCCGCGACATCGGCGGGTTCGAAGTGCGCCGCGCCCTGCCCTCTCCGAGGCGCCAGATGGTCGGGCCATTCGTGTTCTTCGACCAGATGGGCCCCGCCGAATTCCTGACCGACGGTGGCATCGACGTGCGCCCGCATCCCCATATCGGCCTGGGCACGGTCACCTACCTCTATGACGGAGAGTTCCAGCACCGCGATTCCCTGGGCACCAACCAGATGATCTACCCGGGCGAGGTGAACTGGATGCTGGCGGGCCGCGGCATCACCCATTCCGAACGCACCAGCGCCGAAACCCGAGCGCG
This sequence comes from uncultured Maritimibacter sp., assembly GCA_964352155.1. GTDB lineage: Bacteria > Pseudomonadota > Alphaproteobacteria > Rhodobacterales > Rhodobacteraceae > Psychromarinibacter. Next base: position 2,598 of record CAYGRI010000519.1, read on the forward strand.
CCACAACAAGCTGTTCGGCATCCAGACCTGGGTCGCCCTGCCAGAAGACCTCGAAGACAGCCCCCCGGATTTCGAACATCACGCCGAAGCCGCCCTGCCGCTGCTGCAAGACGGCGGCGCCACCACCCGGCTGATCCTGGGCACCGCCTGGGGCGCGAGATCGCCGGTCACGATGCATAGCGAGATCTTCTATGCCGATGTCACACTGGCCCCCGGCGCCCAGATCTCACTGCCCGACGAACATGAGGATCGCGGCATCTACGTCACTGAAGGCACGATCGAACTGGGCGGCGACGTGTTCGAGGCAGGGCGC
>CAYGRI010000520.1:0-2899 GCA_964352155.1 uncultured Maritimibacter sp.
GGGGCCGGGGGGCGGCCGCCCCCCCCCCCCCCCCCCCCCCCCCCCGGTCGGATCGCGCCAGCGATCCGAAACCGCTCAAGCCTAACCCTGATGCCCGTACCCCTTGACCTTCTCCAGAACCTCGGCGATCTGATCCGCGCTTAGCAGCGGCGGCTCGCCAAAGGGCAGACAGCCAAGATACTGCTGCGCCAGCGTTTCCACCTCCACCGCCAGCCACATCGCCTTGTCCAGCGTCGCACCGCAGGCGATCATCCCGTGATGCGCCAGCAGGCAGGCGTCGCGCCCCTCCAGCGCCGCGACCGCATGCGCCGACAGCTCCGCCGTTCCAAAGGTCGCATAGGGCGCGCAGCGAATGTCCGCCCCGCCCGCCACCGCGATCATGTAGTGGATCGGCGGGATCGACCGCCCCATGATCGCCAGAGTCGTGCAGGCGGGGGCATGGGTATGCACCACCGCCCCGGCCCCGGGCTTGGCGCGCAGAATGTCGCGATGGAACCGCCATTCCGACGAAGGCTTGTGCGCCCCCTCCAACGTCTCGTCAAAGCCCATCCAGACGATGTCGTCCGGCGTCATCACGTCATAGGGCATGGCCGAAGGCGTGATCAGCATCCCCTGCCCCTCGCGCACCGAAATATTGCCAGAGGTGCCCTGGTTCAGCCCGCTGCGGTTCATCTCACGGCAGGCGGCGATGATCGCCGCGCGCTGCTCCCGGCTTCCTTGCATGTCGCTCTCCGTCATTGCTTTGGCGCAAACTCCGCCGAAACGCCGCGAAACACAATCCAAAGACCCGCGTGGCCCCTCAGACGATCCCGGCCTGCAGGTCAAAGATCGGCAGCAGGATCGCAAGCACGATAGTCAGCACCAGCACCCCGACCAGCATCATTAGCAGCGGATCCAGGATCGTGGTCAGCCGCCGCGTCTCGTCCCGGATCCAGCCTTCGACCAATAGCGCCGACCGATCCGCCATGCGCGCCAAACGCGCCGCCTCTTCCCCCACGCTCAGCAATTGCAGCGTCACCGGGGGCAGCGGCGACATCAGCGCCAGCGCCGTCGAAAGGCTCTCGCCGCCCTTGAGCGCTGCGATCACCGCCTCCGCCTCGGTGCGAAAGCGGGTTACCTGCAGCACATCGGCGGCGCTGGTCGCCGCGTCCAGCACGGTCTGACGGCTGCCCAGCACCAGCGCCAGCGTGCGCAGATATTGCGCCGAGGCCGACAGACGCATCTGCCGCCCGACGATGGGCAGGCGCAGCATCGCATTGTCCCAGTGGTCGCGGGTGGGCCGGTAGCGCAGCAGCGCAACAAAACCCGCCACCCCCCCCAGCAAAGACACCAGCAAAGCCAGCCACTGCGCCGCGATCCAGTCGGACAGGTCCAGAACCACCACCGTCAGACGCGGCAAATCCTGCCCGGTCACTTCGAACATCGCCACGATTTCTGGCGCGACGGTGGTCACCAGCACCGCGCAGGCGGCCAGGGACACGGCGGTGACGAAGGCGGGATAGACCAGCGCCGTGACCACCTGAGCCCGGTTGGTGCTGCCGGTCTCCAGATACGCCGCCAATTGCTCGAACACACGCGACAGCTCGCCCGAGGTTTCGCCCGCCCGCACCGCCGCCGTATAGTAGCGCGCAAAGCCGCCTCCCGTCCGCGCAATCGCATCGCTCAGCGGATAACCGTCCTGCAACGCCGCCTTCAGACGGGTGGCAAAGCCTTGCATCTGAGCCGAGCTTCTGGTCTGGATCACCGCCTCCAGCGCCGCCTCGACCGACAGGTCCGACCCCAGCAGAACCGCCATCTGCCGGGTGAACACCGCGCGGGTATCGGCATCCAGCTTGGCCCGCCGCCCCGGCGTCGCCCGCCCCGCCTGCACCATCAGCTTTTCGGGATAGAGCCCCTGCGCCTTCAACTGGTCCGAGGCGCTGCGCTCGCTGTCGGCCACCAGCGACCCGGTGCGGCGCTGGCCCGTCTTCGTGAAGGCGACATAGCGAAAGGACCTCATCCCGGGGCGCCGACCACGCGCAGCACCTCTGCCAGCGACACCTCTGCCCGGGCCACCTGCATCAGCGATTGCGCCAGCAGGGTTTGCGACGGCGGCAAGGCCAGCGCCGTCAGCTCCAGGTCAGCGGCGCCATGGCCGATGCTGCGCCGAACGGGCTCCGTGATCTCGACAATCTCGAACACACCGATGCGGCCCGCATGGCCCGTCCCGTCGCATTCGGGGCACCCGGCGGGTTGCCAAAGCGCCTCTGGGACCGGCAGATCGCAGGCGCGGAACTGTTCTGCCGCCTGATCCGCCACCGGCGCGGCCCTTTTGCAGGCCGGGCACAGCCGCCGCAGCAACCGTTGGGCGATGATCGCCCGCAGGGTCGAGGCGATCAGAAAGTCGTCCACCGACAGATCGCGCAGCCGGACGATGGTGGGGATCGCGCCGTTGGCATGCAGGGTCGAGAACACCAGATGCCCGGTCAGGCTGGCCTGTGCGGCGGCGCGCGCGGTCTCTTCGTCGCGGATCTCGCCCACCAGGATCACATCGGGGTCCTGCCGCAGGGTGGCACGCAGGCCGGTGGCGAAGGTCATGCCGATCTCGGCATTGATCTGGCTCTGGTTGATCCCCGGCAGGTCGTATTCGATCGGGTCTTCGATGGTCACGATGTTGCGGTCGATCTGGTTGGCGATCTGCAACATGGAATAGAGCGTCGTGGTCTTGCCGCTGCCGGTGGGGCCGGTGGACAGGATGATCCCATTGGGCAGGTCCGCCAGCCGCGCCAGCAGCGCCACCTGCGGCGCCGACAGCCCCAGATCCTCCAGCGGGCGCAACCCCGCGCTACGGTCGAGCACCCGCAGCACCACCCGCTCGCCGTAATTCCCCGGCAGGGTGGACACCCGCACGTCGATGGCC
>CAYGRI010000521.1:0-2881 GCA_964352155.1 uncultured Maritimibacter sp.
ATCTGATGCGGGTCGATCCCGACGGGCGGGGGCGGATCTCTGTTCTGGCCGCCGACAAGCTGATGACGAAACCCCAGCTTTATGCGACCTTCCTGCTGTGGCTGCTGGCGGAATTGTTCGAAGAGATGCCAGAGGTCGGCGATCCGGACAAACCCAAGCTCGTGTTCTTCTTCGACGAGGCGCATCTGCTGTTTGACGACGCCCCCAAGGCGCTGATCGATCGGGTAGAGACGGTGGCGCGGCTGATCCGGTCGAAGGGCGTGGGGGTTTACTTCTGCACCCAGAACCCCGATGACGTGCCCCCCGACGTGCTGGGGCAGCTTGGGAACCGGGTGCAACATGCGCTGCGCGCCTTCACCGCGCGGGATCAAAAGGCGTTGCAGCGGGCCTCGGAAACCTACCGGCCCAACCCGCGTTTCGACACCGCCGAAGCGATCCGAGAGGTCGGCGTGGGCGAGGCGGTGACGTCGATGCTGGAACGCAAGGGCGCGCCGGGGATCGTGGAGCGCACGCTGATCCGCCCGCCATCCTCGCGCCTGGGATCCATCACGGCGGAGGAGCGCAAGGCGGTGATGGCGACCTCTCCCGTAGCAGGCAAATACGAGACGTTGAAGGACCGGGTCAGCGCCTACGAGCTGCTGACAGAACGGGCGGGCCGGGCGGCGCGAGAGGCGGCGGAGGTGGAGGTCGTGCAGGTCGACCAACTGGATGAGCCGCGCGAGTTCAATGCCGGCCGCCGTTATTCGGCCGACAGATCGCCGACCCGGACGGAGCGCTCCTACGGGCGGAGCCGCCGCATGCAGGATGACACCATTGGCGGGGCGCTGAGCGAGGCGTTGAAGAAAGAGCTGCGCGGCACCACCGGCCGCCGCCTGGTGCGCGGCCTGTTCGGAAGTCTTTTCAAGGGCCGGTAAGCCGGGCGGTCGTGCCAACGTTGCCCAAGAGGCCGCCCCTCAACCGGGGCCAAGATGGGACCGGATCGGTCAACAACCTGGCGTAGGGCGCCCGTGCCAAAACGGTGCCAAAACGGTGCCAAAACGGTGCCAGTACGGTAGCGGTGCCAGAACTGGGTGGGGGCGCCGGTGCTTTGCCCGTGGTTGGCCGGTGCTGTGGCCGTGTGTTGCCGGTGGTTGGCCGCTGCCAGAACCGGAGATCGGGCCCCTGTCTTGGACTATCGCCAAAGCCGAACAGGGAAAGCCAGACCGGGAAAGCCAGACGGGCGCCGCGACGGGCCGGGCCGCCGGGCTTGATCGGGCTAAAGGGGCCGGATCTTCAGCCGGGTGATCCGGTTGTCCTTGCGTGCCGCCACTTCGAAGCGAAAGCCGTGGAACGAGAACACCTGCCCCTGGCTGGGGATCATCTGTGCTTCGTGGATCACCAGACCGGCGATGGTGTTCGCCTCGTCATCGGGCAGCGACCAATCATGCGACCGGTTCAGGTCGCGGATCGTCATCGCCCCGTGCACCAGATAATCGCCGTCGTCCGTGGCCCGAACCGGGTGGTTCTCGTCCACGTCGAATTCATCGGTGATCTCGCCCACGATCTCTTCGAGGATGTCTTCCAGCGTGATCAGCCCCTCCAAAGATCCGTATTCATCCACCACCAGCGCGAAATGCGTGTGGCGGCGCAGGAATTGCCGCATCTGGTCGTCCAGGGTCGTGGTCTCGGGCACGAAATACGGCTTCATCGCCACGTCGAGGATCGAGAAGCCCTCCAGCGGGTCCTTGCCCACCTCGGCATCGCGCAGACGGCTGTACATCGACCGCAGCAGGTCCTTGGCATGGATCACGCCGACAATGTTCTCGGGATCGTCGCGAAACACGGGCAGGCGGGTATGGGCCGAATGCAGGCAGCGGTCCAGGATCTCGGCGGGGGGCAGGGCGGCGTCGATCATCTCGATCTGGCTGCGATGCAGCATGATCTCTTCGACGGTGCGGTCGGCCAGATCCAGCGCGCCCAGCAGGCGGTCGCGGTCTTCCTTTTCCACGGCGCCTTCGTGGTGGCCGAGGGTGATGGCGCCGGCGATCTCTTCGCGCACCGCCAGAATCTGCGAGGTCGGGTCGGTTTGCACACCGAACAGCCGCAACAGGCCCCGCACCAGCGCGCGGACAGCACTGACGACCGGGTTCAGAACCAGGATGACCACCCGGATGATCGGCGACACAAAGCTGGCGGCTTTTTCGGCATTGGTGATGGCATAGGTCTTGGGCAACACCTCGGCAAAGATCAGCACCAGCAGCGTCATGACCAGCGTGGCCAGCGCCACCCCCGATTCGCCGAACAGGCGGGTGAACATCGCGGTCGCCAGCGAGGTCGCCAGGATGTTCACCAGGTTGTTGCCCAGCAGAACCGATCCGATCAGGCGCTCGTTGTCTTCGGTGATCTCCAGCGCCAGGTTCGCGGGTTTCGACCCCTTGTCCGCCTGGCTGCGCAGCTTGCCGCGCGATGCGGCCGTCAGCGCGGTTTCAGAGCCCGAGAAAAAGGCGGAGAGCACCAAAAGCCCGATGATCGAGGCAGAGGTGATCCAGAAGGCGGCGTCGAGTGTCATTTGGCCTTGGTCTTTGTTGCGGAGCTTCGGGTTGTTATGGGTATGGGCTGGCGTGCTGACAAGAGAGGCTGGCGCACTGACCGCGTCGGGACGCCGATTTTCACGCCCCCCCTCCGGACCGGGCATGCGCTTGCGGCGAGGTCTGGGCGCCGGATTTCGGTCGCGCGCCGGGACCCGGCATGCGCATTCGGCGGGGTGGGTTCCCGGACCGCCCGGCGATCTGGCGCGTCAGCCGTCCTTGGACAGGGGATGATGATCGTGCACCAGCTCTTTCAGCCGCTCGTCCAGCACAAAACTCTGCATTCTTTGGCTCATACCGATGCCGGTGTTGCC
>CAYGRI010000522.1:0-2863 GCA_964352155.1 uncultured Maritimibacter sp.
TTGCCGCCGGTTTGTTCAGCGCAGTCGTCGGCTACACGCTGCCCGACATCCAGCGTGTCATCGACCCGCCGCCCATCGCGGTGCATGCGCTCACGATCACCGAGGATCGCTGTTCCTGGCAAGGGGTCGAATACCAAGGCTGCGTGGTGCAGGAGCGGACTGTCCATGCGAGCGGCGAGTTCTTCTACGCGGCCTGGGACGCCGCGGTTCTCTTCGACGACACGCGGCGGCCGGTTCCGGGCTGTGCAGGTGATGGCGCGTGGCAATACCGGGTCGGCTTGGCCGCTGCTCAAATCCCGTTGCCGGTCTGGGTCGGTAGCGATGATTGCACAGAGGACATGCTGCGCGCCACCTATGACGATCGCGGGTTCCGGCTCCTTGCCTCGTGGCACTGGGGCTCGGACCAGATCACGCATCTCAGCCAGCCTTTTGTGCTGACCGAGTGATCCCCGGCCTCGGGCGCGAGGCGATCTCACAAAATCCAGGAGGATTTGATGCGCAAGACGTATCATTTGGCGCGTGCCGAGATTGGCACGGTGGAATGGGCCGAGGGCAGCAATCCTGTCGTCGATCAGTACTTCGACGACGTCGGATTCCCGACGATGAAGGACGACACCGCCTGGTGCGCGGCCTTTGTCGGATCGATGCTGCATCGCTCCGGGCTGCCGCACACGGGCAAGCTGACCGCCCGCTCGTACCTCGATTGGGGCAGGCCGGTTGACCCAAAAGATGCCGAACCGGGCGACGTCGTGATCTTCTGGCGCGGCTCTCCTGAAAGCTGGACCGGCCATGTGGCGTTCTTCGTCCGGCGCGAGGGCGCGAAGATCATCGTGGTCGGTGGAAACCAGCGGGATCAGGTCAGCGAGACCGGCTATCCGGAGGCGCAGCTGCTGGGCGTGCGCCGCATGACGCTCACCTCGAAGACCCAAAGCACGACGATCCGGGCGGCGGCGGGGGCGGCTGTCGCGGGCGCCGGTGGCGTGGCCACGGCGGTCGGTCAGCTGGATCCGGCCGCGCAGTCGATGCTGATCGGTGCGTCCTGCCTGGTCGGGCTGGGCCTCCTGTGGATCGTGCGCGAGCGGCTGAGAAAATGGGCCGAGGGCGATCGATGATCGGCCGGTTGAAGGCAGCGGTGGCGGCTGTCGCGATCGCCATTGCGGCCATTGTCGCGGCGTTCCAGCGGGGTGCCGCGAAAGGACGCCGACAGAAGGAGAACGAGGCCAATGTCAAAACGCTGGAGGCGCTGGAAACGGGTCGCGAGGCTGTGCGGGATGGCCGCAGCGCTGGCGATCCCGCTGACCGGCTGCGCAAGAACGATGGTCGCTGGTGAGGCTGGCTGCGCGTCCTATGCCGAGGCACGCCTGGCTCGCCCGCCTGTGGAAACGATCGCAGACGTGCCGCCGGGATGGGCGGGCTGGATTGCCGATCTGGATGATCGGATGACGGGGGCCTGCCGATGAAATCCCTCTCCATAGGGCTGCAGGCCCATCTCGATGAGGGCACGACCACGCTCGCGTGGTGCTGGCGGATCACCCGATCCGATGGTGTCGCCTTCGGCTTCACCGATCATGATCTGGGACTGGTCTTCGACGGTACGGCGTTCGAGCCGGAAAGCGGGTTGACGGCTTCCGAGGTCCGGTCCGGATCTGACCTGTCGGTCGACGCCCAGGACGCCGCCGGGGTGCTCTCGTCCGACCGGATCACCGAGACCGATATCCTGGGCGGCCGCTGGGACAATGCGGAAGTGGAGGTCTGGCGGGTCAATTGGGCGGACCCAAGCCAGCGCGTGCTGATGCGGCGTGGGGCGATCGGTCAGATCCGGCGCGGACGGCTGGCTTTCGTCGCCGAGGTCCGGTCGCTCGCCCATGTCCTCGGACAGACCGTCGGGCGGACATTCCAGGCGACCTGTGACGCGGCACTCGGGGATGCGCGCTGCAGCATCGATCTGGATGATTCCGCCTTCAAAGGAACCGGGGCGGTGACCGGCCTGCTGCGCGACCGGTCCTTTACCGTGTCCGGTCTTGGTGGGTTCAGCATCACTTGGTTCACCCTCGGCACGCTGGAATGGACAAGCGGCGCCAATGCCGGACGCAGGGCAGAAGTCCTTGGCCACGATCTGACTGGCGGCGTTACGGTGCTGACGCTGCTGGAAGCACCAATCCGTACTATTGCGAATGGTGACGCCTTCACGGTTCGTGCGGGTTGCGACAAGCGCATTGAGACCTGCGGCACCAAGTTCGCCAATACGGTCAACTTTCGCGGCTTTCCGAGCATACCGGGACAGGACGCCGTGCTGCGATATGCCACGAGGGACGGCGGGCATGAGGGGGCTGTCCTATGAACCCCGCCGATCCAGACCGGGTCATCGCCGCCGCCCGGTCCTGGCTTGGCACCCCGTACCACGATCAGGCCAGCCTCAAGGGCGTCGGCTGCGACTGTCTCGGTCTGGCGCGCGGCGTCTGGCGCGAGGTCGTGGGACCAGAGCCGTTCTCGATCCCACCGTATAGCCGGGATCTTGGCGAGACCGGTCCAGCCGAAGTGCTGGCCGACGGCGCGCGACGTATGATGCCGGAGATAGGACCTTCTGATGCGAGTCCCGGCGCACTGGTCCTGTTCCGGATGAGGCCGCGCGCCATCGCCAAGCATGTCGGGATCCTGACCGGCCCCGACACCTTCATCCACGCGTACGAGCGACTCGGCGTGATCGAGGATCATCTCAACACACCCTGGCGGCGGCGCATTGCCTTCGCCTTCCTGTTTCCGCGCAATGAGGATGAGCGAAGGCTGAATGCCGCAAAGCCGGAAGTTCCGGCCCATGGACGAAGCCGCTCCGCGGCATTGGCACTTTTGGCTGATGGGGTGA
>CAYGRI010000523.1:0-2862 GCA_964352155.1 uncultured Maritimibacter sp.
GCATGACGGCGCGCTCCCTCGCCGGATCGCGGGTCTGGCCAAAGGCGCAGGCGCCGCAAGAGGGCCGCGCATGATCTGCGCCCTTGATCCCTTCTTTGCCTTTGCCGCTGCGCTGCGGGGGGCCGGGTTTCCCATATCTCCCGACCGGACGCAGGGATTCATCGCGGCGGTGGGCGCTCTGGGTCCGCGCGGGATCGGGGATGTGCGGCAGGCGGGCCTGGCGATGTTCGGGATCCCGCCGGAGCGGCGCGCGGACTACGACGCGATCTTTCAGGCGATCTTTGCCGGGCGGACCGTCGCCTCAGATGCCGACACAGACGACGAGACCGATGCCGTCGAGCCCACCGGCGATACCTTCGAGATCGAGGCCCTGGAAGCGGACGACCCGACGGGAGAAGATGCGACAGCGGCAGAGCGTCTGGCCGCGCGCGCCGTGCAGCGCAGCGACGACGACAGCCTGGCCGCATTCGCGCGTGCGGCGTCACATCGCCTGCCCGTGCGGCGATCCTATCGGCGCAAGCCCGATCGGCATGGCGACCGGATCGACCTGCGTCGCGCCTTGCGGCAGGCCGCGCGCAGCGAGGGCGATCTGTTCACCCTGCCGCGCAACCGGCGCAAGCTGCGGCAGCGGCGGATCGTCTGCCTGATCGACGTGTCCGGGTCGATGAAAGACCGCTCTGACGCGCTGTTCCATTTCGCCCATGCGCTGGTGCAAGCGGCGGAGCGGGCAGAGGTTTTCACCCTGGGCACGCGCCTCACCCGGATCACCACCGCGCTCCGGCCCCTGGACCGCCCGGCGGCGATGCTCCGGGTAGGCCAGGCGGTGGCGGATCTGGATGGAGGCACCAGGATCGGCGAGGCGCTGACCGCCTATCTCGCGGTGCCGCGCCACGCCGGTTTCGCCCGCGGCGCGCTGGTGCTGGTGCTGTCGGACGGGTTGGAACAGGGCGACCCCGCCGCGATGACTGACGCTGTGGCGCGCCTGTCGCGCCTGTCCTGGCGGCTGCACTGGCTGACGCCCTTGGCCGCCGATCCCGCCTATCGACCCCAGACGGCGGCGATGACGGCCATCCTGCCCTGGCTGGATGCGCTGGGCGATGGCGGCGCGATTCCGGACATCTGCGACCATGTTCTGACGCTGGCGAGGACCGCATGATCGACGCGCATCACCATATCTGGCGGCAGGCGGACCTGCCCTGGCTGCTGGGGCCGGAGCGGCCCCGGATCTTCGGCCCCTACAAGCCCTTGATGCGGGACTACCCGCTGGACGAATATCTGGACGATATCGCCGGGCAGGGGATCACCGGCTCGGTCTATGTCCAGGCGAACTGGGCGCCGAATTGGGCGGTGGACGAAGCCGCCTGGGTGCAGGAACAGGCAGACCGCACCGGCTGGCCCATGGGGATCGTCGCCTATGCCGACATGACCCGCGCCGATTGCGCCAGAACGCTGGACCGGCTGGCGTCGATCCCCAACGTGCGCGGGATCCGCCACCAGTTTCATTGGCACGAAAACCCGCTGTATCGCTTTGCCCCCCATCCCGACCTTTGCGACGATGCGCAGGTGCAGGCGAATATGGCACGCCTTGCCGCCTATGGCTTCAGCTTCGATCTGCAGGTCTTTGCCGCCCAGATGCCCGGCGCCGCGCGGCTGGCGCAGGCCTGCCCGGACGTCACCTTCGTCCTGCAACACGCCGGGATGCTGCAAGACCGTTCCGATGCGGGCCGCGCCCTGTGGCTGGAGGGCATGACCCAGCTGGCCGCCTGCGCCAACGTCGTGTGCAAACTCTCCGGCCTTGGCACCTTCCCCCGCGCGCTGGACCGCGCCCATGTCGCCGAGCAATGCGCAACCGCCCTGCAACTCTTCGGACCCGACCGCTGCCTCTTCGGCTCGAACTACCCGATCGAGAAACTCTGGACGCCCTATGCCGCGCTCTGGGCGGCCACCCGGGACGCGGTGCCGGAACAGCACCATGCCGCCGTGTTTCAAGAAACCGCAGCCCGGGTCTACCGGCTGACGACCACCGACAAAGGAGACGCCTGATGGCCCTGCAAATCCATGTGCTCGACTATGGCGATATCGAGCTCGAGACCTCGTTCCTCGTTCTGGGTCACGACTGCGGTCGCACGCGGCGGGTGCCGGTCTATGGCTTTCTGATCACCGGCGGAACCTATCCAGTGCTCGTTGACACCGGCTATCGCGACAATGCGATCATGGAAAGCCTGGGCATGCGCGGCCTGCAGTTCCACGACAACATGATCGAGAACCAGCTGGCGAAACACGGGCTGAAGCTTGGCGACATCCGCTACATCTGCCACACTCATCTGCACATCGACCACGCGGGCAAGGACGATCTGTTCCCGATGAACACCACGGTGGTGCTGAACCGCCGCGAGATGGAATTCAGCGTGTCCGGTATAATGTATCCGCAATACCCCAAACCCGACATCAAACACCTGGTGGACCGGATCTACGAGCCCGAGGCGATCCGCTTCCTCGACCTCGACATCACCGGCGCCGAAGAGATCATCCCCGGCGTCTGGTGCGAACCCGCCGGCGCCCATACCGAAGGCTCGATGAATGTGATCGTCGAAACGGCTGAAGGTCTGGCCTGCATCTGCGGCGATGTGATCTACGATTTCAACGACCAGATCGTGAACCATGTGATGACCAACAACTGGATGGAACCCCGCACGACAGGCAACCATTCCGGCTCCAAACGCGCCGAGAAGGGCGCGATCAAAAAGCTCCTGAACAATTTCACCTTCCTGCTGCCGATCCATGATAAGCCCGCCAAGATCGAACATCAGCAAGTCGTGGGCCGGCTGGGGATGCAAGTTCCCGGCCCCCTGACCCAGACCC